>JAZDOU010000381.1:0-15700 GCA_043798385.1 Pseudomonadota bacterium | reverse complement strand
GTGATGCCCGGGGATAATGTCTCGGTAGAGGTTTCCCTGATCACCCCCATTGCCATGGAGAAAGAGCTGCGCTTTGCCATCCGCGAGGGGGGGCGTACCGTCGGCGCCGGCGTTATCTCGGAGATTATTGAATAAATAAAGGATTAAGGTTCAAGGAAAACCCAGATTCTGTCTGCCGGCAGCTTCTTTGAATTCTTGACCCCGGAGAATATAAGGATCCATTATGCGTGATATTGTTATTCTGTCTTGTACTGGCTGTAAAAGAAAAAATTATACTACCACCAAGAATAAAAAAAAGACCCCGGACAAGTTAGAGTTTAAAAAATACTGTCCTTCTTGCCAGTCCCATACGGTACACAAGGAAACCAAATAGATTCAGGAGGGTGATAACCTGGTCTTGCAGGCCAGTAGCTCTAACGGTTAGAGCACCGGACTCCAAATCCGGGTGTTGGGGGTTCGAATCCCTCCTGGCCTGCCAATACACTCTGGAACAATATCTAACAAGAGGCCCCTGGAGAGCATGAAGAAGGTCAAGACAAAGAAAAAAAGTGAAGGGATCGAACCTGAATCCAAGGTCGCCGATAAAGAAGGCGGGCCGGGTAAAGGGGATGAAGCTTCGATCCACCCTAAAGTTAAAGTGAAGGAAAGCCTTAAAAAGCAAAGTCCTAAAGAAGCCCCGGTCGAGGGACTGGCTGCCGTATGGGCGTCCAAGCATCAATGGATCGGACAGATAAAGGATTTTTTCCGGGAAGTTCATATTGAACTTAAGAAGGTAACCTGGCCTTCCAGAAAAGAGACCATCGCAGCGACCAGTATGGTCATTGTTTTGTCGGTCATAGTAGCCTTTTTTCTGGGGTTTTTGGATATCGGGCTGGCCAAAGCGGTAGGGGTAATTTTAAAAAGATAATAACGTGAAAAGGTGGGCCTGTGGCACACAAATGGTATATTGTTCATACCTATTCCGGGTTTGAGCATAAAGTTAAATTGGCCTTGGAAGAGCATGTCAAGTCCTTGGGGAAAGAGGATTTGTTCTCAGAGATCCTGGTCCCTACCGAAAAGGTTGTGGAATTGGTCAAAGGTGAGCGAAAGACCTCAGCCCGAAAAGTGTATCCGGGTTATATTCTGGTCCGCATGGAACTCAATGATGAGACTTGGCATTTGGTTAAAGATACCCCGAAGGTCACCGGGTTTATAGGTGAGAAGAATAAACCCGTTCCTATTCCCGACGAAGAGGCCATGAAGGTTATTAAGCAAATGGCCGAAGGGGCCATCAAACCCAAGCCCAAATTCTTTTTTGAAGAAGGGGACGAAGTGCAGGTGATTGACGGACCCTTTTCCAATTTTAACGGAGTGGTTGAAGAAGTCAAGCCGGACAAGGGGAAGATCAAGGTTCTGATCAGTATCTTCGGACGGGCCACTCCGGTAGAACTCGATTTTGTTCAGGTGGCCAAATTATAGCCAGAGAGCGTTGTTAAATCCAAGGTCCGGCCCGTTGGGCAATGGATGCGAAGATATTTCGGTTTTATGAAGGAGAGTATGTAAATGGCCAAAAAAATTGTTGCCTATATTAAACTTCAGGTTCAAGCGGCCCAAGCCAATCCCTCACCGCCGATCGGCCCGGCCCTTGGTCAACATGGGGTCAATATCATGGAGTTTTGTAAGGCCTTCAATGCCCGAACCCAAGGGCAGGAAGGCATGATCATCCCGGTAGTGATCACCGTTTTTTCCGATCGCTCTTTTACCTTTATTACCAAGACTCCCCCCGCCTCGATATTATTAAAAAAGGCCGCTCAGATTGCCAAGGGTTCCAAAATCCCTAATCGTGACAAGGTCGGTAAAGTCAGTCCGGCTCAAATCGAAGAAATCGCAAAGCTCAAAATGCCTGATTTAAATGCCAACACCCTGGATGCAGCCAAGAAGATCATTGAAGGGACCGCGCTGAGTATGGGGATCGAGATTGGCTAAGATCGTTAGAGAGGTAGGTTAGAACATTATGCCAGATAGAGGAAAAAAATATAAAAAAACCTTTGACCAGGTCGATCGAACCAAACGCTACCCTTTGGAAGAGGCGGTTCAATTGGCCGTGTCCTCTTCTTTTACCCGGTTTGATGAAACCGTGGACTTGGCCGTCCGTTTGGGAGTCGATCCTCGTCATGCCGATCAAATGGTTCGTGGGGCCGTAGTCCTGCCCAATGGGACGGGAAAGACCATTCGAGTCTTGGTTTTTGCCAAGGGAGAAAAAGAGCGGGAGGCCTTAGAAGCCGGGGCCGATATTGTGGGGGCCGAAGAGCTTATTGAAAAAATAAAAGGCGGCTGGACGGATTTTGACAAGGCCGTGGCTACTCCCGATCTAATGGGTTCGGTCGGCAAGATTGGGAAGATTTTAGGCCCCAGGGGGTTGATGCCCAATGCCAAAACCGGAACCGTCACCTTCGATGTGGCCCGGGCGGTTCGGGAGATCAAGGCCGGGAAAATTGAATTTCGGGTTGAAAAAAACGGCATTGTCCATGCCCCGGTAGGGCGGGTTTCCTTCGGCTCAGAAAAACTGATCCCCAATATCATGTCCCTGTTCGAGATCTTATTACGACTCAAGCCTTCCAGCAGCAAAGGAACCTATTTAAAGAGTGTGACGGTTTCAACGACGATGGGACCGGGTATAAAAATAGATCCTTCATTTATCAAGGAAATTGCCAAATAAAAGAAAACCGGAAAAGGTTTTTGCTCACAGCTCAAAGTTCAAAGGAAAAGAAACCGGGGTACACCTTCAGCTTTGAGCTTTTGACTGGGAGTTATTATAAAATTGGTTTTAGGGTCGAAGACCGTAGGTGCCTTTCAGGGCGTAAATGAATCCTTTCAGCCTGCCGAGACTCACGTTTAGGAAATTGAGCTCAGCCGTTGGTGTCACGGACTTTAAAACCTAATCAAACTATTTAAGAAAGGAGGGACCAAGCATTGAAACGGGCGGAGAAGGAAAAGATCGTGACCGACCTCCATCAACGTTTAACCCAGGCGAAGGCCGTTTTTATCACTGACTTTCGCGGCTTAAATGTCGAGTCGTTAAGCCGCTTACGCCGGGATCTGCGGCAGGGCGGAGATGAGTACCAGGTAGTAAAAAATACCCTGTTTTTCCGGGCTTCTCAAGAAACCCCCATTTCATCCCTGAAAGATTTGTTGGCCGGCCCTTGCGGGATTACCCTGAGTTATCGGGATCCGGTCGCCGCGGCCAAGATTCTGACGGATTTTGCCAAGAACCGGGAGACCTTTGTCTTCAAGGGTGGGGTGCTGGAAGGAAAAGCTATTTCCGGGGAAGCGATCCAGCAATTGTCGAAAATGCCTCCCCGAGAAGTCTTGTTGGGACAGGTACTATCATCGCTCATTGCCGTGCCTACGGGTTTCGTAACGACCCTGGCCGGAATCATTCAGAAATTTATGGCAACCTTACAGGCCATTGAAGAACAAAAAGCCAAGGCCTAAGGAACAAGAAGAAACAAGGAGGATTTATTACGATGGCTGAGAAAATCACCAAAGAAGATGTAATCGAGTTTATTGCAAATATGACGGTCTTGGAACTGTCGGAGTTGGTTAAGGAACTGGAAGATAAATTCGGCGTTAAAGCCTCGGCTCCGGTCATGGCGATGGCTGGAATGATGCCGGCAGCCGCTGAAGCCCAGGTGGTGGAAGAACAGACGGAATTTTCTGTGATCCTCACGGGGGTTGGCGAAAAGAAGATCCAGGTCATTAAAGAAGTTCGGGCCATTACCAGTCTGGGACTGAAAGAGGCTAAGGATGCGGTCGAAAGCCTGCCGAGCACCATTAAAGAAGGGGTCTCCAAAGAAGAGGCCGAAAAAGTGAAAAAACAACTGGAAGAGGCAGGCGCTACGGTAGAAATTAAATAACCTGCTTTAAAACCGAACTATTCAAACCTCACCTCTCCTTTTATTTTCAAGTAAAACCAACCTAATAAATGGGGGGGGTGAGGATTCACCTTCAAGGGATCTTTTGGTCATAAAGGCAAAGCAAGAGTGAACTTCCTTGAACCCAGGAAGGAGCAAGAATGAAGGACCGGTCAATTCATAACGTCCGATTTCGAAAAAACTTCGGTCGCATTGAAAAAATTATCGATATCCCTAATCTTATCGATATGCAGAAGCATTCCTATGAACGATTTCTGCAAAAAGACACCGACCCCGAGCAGCGGGAAAATGTGGGGCTTCAGGGTGTATTTAAAAGCGTCTTCCCGATTCGGGACTTCAGTGGAATGTCCTCATTGGAATTTGTCCGTTATTCTTTTGGAGAGGTCAAATATGATGTGGCGGAATGTCTTCAACGGGGCATGACCTGCGAAGTACCGATGAAAATCACCGTTCGCCTCATCGTCTACGATCTGGACAAAGACACCGGTAGTCAGACCATCCGGGATATCAAGGAACAAGACATCTATTTCGGGACCATCCCCCTGATGACCGACAAGGGAACGTTTATCGTCAATGGGACGGAACGGGTGGTGGTCAGTCAGCTTCACCGTTCCCCGGGGATCTTTTTTGATCATGATAAGGGGAAGACGCACAGCAGCGGGCGTTTGCTCTATTCGGCCCGGATTATCCCCCTGCGGGGATCCTGGATTGATCTGGAATTTGATCCCAAGAATATCCTCTTCGTTCGCATCGATCGGAGACGCAAATTCCCGGTTACCATTCTTTTAAAAGCCTTAGGATACAGCAATCAGGATTTGTTGAATTTTTTCTATGAGCGGGAAAGGATCACCATCGAGGATGGCAAGCTGAGGCGGGAAGTCAATCCCGATTTTCTGTTAGGCAAAAAAGCCCCTCGTGACATCATTCATCCCCTGACCGGTGAGGTCTTAGCCAGGAAAAACAAAAAAATAAATAAAAAAATCATCAAGATGCTTCAAGAGGCCCAGATTACCTCACTCCCGGCCAAAAGTGAAGATATCGAAGGGTATTATCTGGCCCAGGATGTGGTTGATCCGGCCACGGGTGAAGTTCTGGTGGCCAGTAATGAGGCCTTGACCCAGGAAAAGCTGGATCTGATCGTCCAGAAAAAGATCGCTTATCTCGATCTGCTTTTCATTGACGGAGTCAATGTCAGTTCCTCTCTTCGGGATACCTTGGTGATAGATAAAATTTCTAATCCGGAAGAGGCCATTCTGGAAATCTATAAGAAGTTGCGTCCCAGCAACCCCCCGACCCTTGAGGTGGCCAACAATTTCTTCCAAAATCTGTTTTTCAATCCTGAAAATTATGACCTTTCCTCGGTAGGGCGTCTCAAACTAAACCGGCGCTTGGGGCAGAACATTCCTTTGGAGGAGAGGGCCTTACGGAAAGAAGACATCCTGTTGACCGTCAAGAAGCTGATTGAGCTCAAAGATACCAACGGACCGGTGGATGATATCGACCATCTCGGAAACCGACGGGTCCGGGCCGTAGGAGAACTCCTGGAAAACCAATACCGGATTGGCCTGGTTCGTATGGAGCGGACCATCAAGGAACGGATGACCTTGCAGGAAATTGAAACCCTGATGCCGCATGATTTGATCAATCCCAAACCGGTGGCAGCGGTAGTCAAAGAATTTTTCGGAACCAGCCAACTCTCTCAGTTTATGGATCAAACGAATCCCCTTTCCGAGATCACCCATAAAAGACGGCTGAGTGCCTTAGGGCCTGGAGGGTTGACCCGTGAACGGGCCGGGTTTGAGGTCCGGGATGTTCATCCCACCCATTACGGCAGGATTTGTCCCATAGAAACCCCTGAAGGGCCGAATATCGGTTTGATCGTCTCTTTGAGTACCTATGCCCGGGTCAATGAATTTGGATTCATTGAAACCCCGTATCGGACTGTTAAAGATGGAGTGGTTTCCCGGGAGGTTAATTTTCTAAGTGCCATGGATGAAAAAGATCTCAATATCGCCCAGGCCAGTGTGATGTTGGATCATTCGGGCAAGATCGTGGAATCAAGCGTTTCCGCCCGGAGGGACGGGGAATTTATCATGGTCAACCAGGAAGAAGAGCCGATTCATCTCATGGACGTTTCTCCGAATCAATTAGTCAGCGTGGCGGCTTCCCTGATCCCTTTTTTGGAGAACGACGATGCCAACCGAGCCCTGATGGGATCCAATATGCAGCGCCAGGCCGTTCCGTTATTGGCCTGCCGTGCCCCGATTATCGGGACCGGGATTGAGGAGGTGGTAGCCAGGGATTCGGGAGTCACGCTTATCGCCAAGCGGGACGGGATCGTTGAGGATGTGGATGCCGACCGGATTGTGGTCCGTTACCTCTCGGATAGAGAATCGGGAAAGGCCTTGGGGGCCGATGTGGAAATCTACAAGCTGATTAAATTCCAGCGTTCCAATCAAAACACCTGTTTTGACCAAAAACCGATTGTCCGGAAGGGGGACTATGTTGAAAAAGGACAGGTCATCGCCGACGGACCATCTACGGAACGAGGTGAACTGGCCTTGGGACGGAATGTCATGGTGGCCTTTATGTCCTGGGGTGGGTATAATTTTGAAGATTCAATCCTGGTGGGAGAGCATTTGGTCAAAGACGATGTCTTTACCTCCATCCATATCGAAGAATTTGAACTGATTGCCCGGGATACCAAACTGGGCCGAGAAGAGATTACCCGGGATATTCCCAATCTGGGAGATGAATCCCTGAAGAATTTGGACGATAGCGGCATTATACGCATCGGGGCCGAGGTAAAACCAGGGGATATTCTGGTAGGCAAGATTACCCCCAAAGGGGAGACCCAGCTTTCTCCAGAAGAAAAACTGCTTCGGGCCATTTTCGGAGAGAAGGCGGGAGATGTCAAAGACACGTCCCTGAGGGTTCCTCCGGGGATCGAAGGGATCGTTATCGACGCCAAGGTTTTTTCTCGTAAAGGGGTGGAGCGGGATAGTCGGTCCAAGGCCATTGAAGAAGAAGAAATTTCTCGGATCATGAAAGATCAAAACGATGAGATTCAAATTGTTCAACGAGAGGCCTTACTGCGTCTGAAAGAGGTATTGACCGGAAAGATTTCGGCCGGCACCATTAAAGAAGATCGCAGCGGCAAGGTTCTGATTTCTCGGGGTGAGAAATTTACCTCCGATCGGCTGACCAGGATTCCAGTCAAAAAATGGAAGGAACTCTCGGTTGCCAAAGGAAAGGAACTGAAAGAGGGAATAGACAAGATTATTAAAGATTATCAGGCACAGGTCAGCCTGATCAAAGACAGCTTTGAAGGGAAAATCGCCAAGTTGAAAAGAGGAGACGAACTGCCCCCGGGCGTCGTTAAAATGGTCAAGGTTTATGTGACCGTGAAACGAAAGCTCTCGGTGGGCGATAAAATGGCCGGCCGCCATGGGAATAAGGGCGTGGTCTCTCGGATCCTGCCCTCCGAAGATATGCCCTATTTCGCTGATGGAACCCCGGTCGATATCGTCCTCAATCCCTTGGGGGTCCCCTCGAGGATGAATGTGGGCCAGGTTTTGGAGACCCATTTGGGTTGGGTTTCGCGGGAATTAGGTAAAAAGGTGGCCAACCTGTTGAACACCGTCGGCAGGGATGGAGAGACCCGTCGTCTATTGCATAAAATCTACGGCTCTAAAGAGGTGGAAGCCTATGTGGCCAACCTTTCAGAAGAAAACCTGCCTGTTTTAGCCAATCAGTTTCGGGAAGGGATCCATATGGCTACCCCGGTTTTTGACGGAGCTGATGAAGAAGATATCCAGAGACTGCTCAAATTGGCCGGCCTGCCGGAAACAGGTCAAAGCATTCTCTATGATGGACGGACCGGTCAGGCCTTCGACCGTCCGGTAACCGTAGGGATGATGTATATGCTGAAATTACATCACTTGGTAGATGATAAGATCCATGCCCGTTCAATAGGACCTTATTCCCTGGTTACTCAGCAACCCTTGGGAGGAAAGGCCCAGTTCGGCGGACAGCGTCTCGGAGAAATGGAAGTCTGGGCTATGGAGGCCTATGGAGCGGCCTTTACCCTGCAGGAATTCTTGACCGTAAAATCAGATGATGTGGTCGGACGGACCCGGATGTATGAAAAAATCGTCAAGGGGGACAATACCCTGGAGGCCGGGTTGCCTGAATCCTTCAATGTCCTGGTTAAGGAATTACAAAGCCTGGGCCTTAATGTGGAGCTCCTGGAAGGGGATCCCCCCCGACCTTAAAACGTTGACCCAGAAAACGATCAAAACCAGCCACCACCCCAGACCTCCTGACCCTTTGTACCGGGCTGAAGGAGGAAAACAAGGAGTGAATTTTGGAAGATTTATTTAGCTATTTCGCAAAGCCCAAAGACCCGTTGAATTTTTATGCGGTCAAGATCTCTCTGGCCTCCCCGGAGAAGATCAGGGAATGGTCCCACGGTGAGGTGAAAAAACCGGAGACCATCAATTATCGTACCTTTAAGCCGGAACGGGATGGCCTTTTTTGTGCCAAAATATTCGGCCCGACCAAGGATTATGAGTGCAATTGCGGAAAATATAAACGGATGAAACACCGCGGGGTGGTCTGTGAAAAATGCGGGGTTGAGGTCATTCAGTCTAAAGTCCGCCGCGAACGGATGGGACATATCGAACTGGCCAGCCCGGTCGCCCATATCTGGTTTTTAAAGAGTCTGCCCAGCAAAATAGGAACTCTGCTTGATCTGACCCTCAAAGAACTGGAGAAGGTCCTTTATTTTGAAGCCTACATCGTTTTAGAATCCAAGGAACCCTCCTTGCCGGTCCGAAGCCTCTTTTCAGAAGAGCGTTTTCGTCAGATCAAAGAAGAATTCGGTGATCGGGTGGTGGCCGGTATTGGGGCCGAAGCCATCCAGATTCTGGTGAAAAATCTGGACTTGCAGGCCGAATCGACAACCTTGCGGGAAGAGGCCCAAAAGACGCATTCAGAGGCCAAAAAGAAAAAATTGATCAAGAGACTTAAAGTCGTTGATGCCTTTAAGGATTCAGGCAATCGTCCCGAATGGATGATCATGAATGTCATTCCGGTGTTGCCGCCGGACCTCCGGCCTCTGGTCCCCCTGGATGGCGGACGGTTTGCCACCTCCGATCTGAATGACCTTTATCGACGCGTTATTAACCGGAATAATCGCCTGAAACGACTTCTGGAACTCAATGCCCCTGACATCATTATTCGAAATGAAAAACGAATGCTTCAGGAGGCCGTGGATGTCCTGTTTGATAATGGACGTCGCGGTAAGGTGATCACCGGGACCAATAAGCGTCCGCTAAAGTCTTTAAGCGACATGCTGAAGGGAAAACAGGGTCGATTCAGACAAAACCTGTTAGGGAAGCGGGTCGATTATTCCGGCCGGTCGGTGATTGTCGTTGGGCCCAACCTGCGCTTGCACCAATGCGGCCTACCTAAAAAAATGGCCCTGGAATTGTTTAAACCCTTTATCTATCACAAGCTGGAAGAAAAAGGCTATGTGACCACCATCAAAACAGCCAAAAAGATGGTGGAAAAGGAGACCCCGGAGGTCTGGGATACCCTGGATGAAGTGGTTCGCGAATACCCGGTGCTGCTCAACCGCGCCCCTACCCTGCATCGCCTGGGCATCCAGGCCTTTGAACCGATCCTGGTCGAGGGAAAGGCTATCCAACTGCATCCTCTCGTCTGTACAGCCTTCAATGCCGATTTTGACGGCGATCAGATGGCTGTCCATATTCCTTTGTCCATTCAGGCCCAAATCGAGGCCCGGGTGCTGATGATGTCTACCAACAATATCCTTTCCCCGGCTAACGGAGAGCCGATCATTGTCCCCTCGCAGGATATCGTTCTGGGGTTGTACTATATGACGCGGGACCGCTTGTTTGCCAAGGGAAGCGGGAAGGTCTTTTATGGGCCGGAAGAGGTCCGTATAGCCTATGACGGCGGGGCGGTGGATCTCCAGGCCAGGGTGAAGATCCGTTTAAACGGTCATTTGGTCGATACCACCGTCGGACGGGTGCTCTTAGGGGAAGTGCTGCCCCCGATGATTCCCTTTGATCGAATCAACCGGGTCATGACTAAAAAAGAGGTCCGGAAACTGATCGATGAATGTTTTCGCAAGGCCGGTATCAAGCAAACGGTCCTTTTAGCCGACCGATTAAAAGATGTCGGCTATCATTATGCCACCTTGTCGGGGATTTCGATTTCCGTCTCGGACATGAAGATTCCTCCTCAAAAAAAGGAAATCCTCAAAAAGGCCGAAGAAGAGGTCCGGAAGGTTGAAAAACAATACACCGACGGGTTGATTACCGACGGTGAAAAATACAATAAACTGGTCGACATCTGGGCCAAGGCCAGTGAAGACGTGGCCCAAAAAATGATGCAGGTTATGGGCGAACAAGAGTTAACCGGCCCGGATAATAAGGTGCACAAGGTCCCTAGTTTTAACCCGATTTTTATGATGACCGATTCCGGGGCCCGGGGGAGTAAGGATCAGATGCGGCAGTTGGCCGGCATGCGCGGGTTGATGGCCAAGCCGTCGGGAGAGATCATCGAGACGCCGATTCGGGCCAATTTTCGGGAAGGCTTGAGCGTTTTGGAGTACTTTATCTCGACCCACGGGGCACGAAAAGGATTGGCCGACACGGCCCTAAAAACGGCCAATTCAGGCTATCTGACTCGAAGGCTGGTCGATGTCTCTCAGGACGTGATTATTCATGAAATCGATTGCGGGACTATTGATGGGATTTTTGTCGAAGCCCTCCGGGAAGCCGGAGAGGTGATCCAGCCTATCGGGGATCGAATCCTGGGTCGCGTAACCCTGGAAGATATCAAAGACCCCTTTTCAGATGAGATACTGGTCGGGGCTAACGACGAGATCGATGAGGCGGCCGCGGAACGGATTGAAGACGCCGGGATTGAAAAAGTCCTGATCCGTTCGGTTCTGACCTGTCAAAGCATTCGAGGGGTTTGCGCCAAGTGTTATGGACGAGACCTGGCTTATGGAAAACAGGTTGATATTGGGGAGGCGATCGGCATTATTGCCGCCCAATCCATCGGAGAGCCGGGAACCCAGCTAACCATGCGGACCTTCCATATCGGTGGTGTGGCCAGCAAGCGCGGGGAGCAGACCACCCTTCAATCCCGGACGGAAGGTAAGGTCCAGTTTGTTCAACTCCATACGGTCCAGAACCGGGACGGCGATTTGGCGGTTATGAATCGAAACGGCCATATTTGTATTTTAGATGAAAAAAATCGCGAGCGGGAACGGTATCCCCTTATTTATGGGACCCTGTTGAAGGTCAAAAACGGACAAAAGGTCAAGGCCGGGTCCTTGCTGGCCAACTGGGACCCCTTTACCATCCCGATTATTACCGCCGTCTCCGGCCGGGTCAAATTCGGCGATGTGACCGAAGGGGCGACCATGGAAGAACGGCGGGATGTGGTTACCGGAAAATCCAGCCGGGTTATTGTCGAATATCGGGACGCCGAGGTCAGGCCGCGAATTTCCATCAAGGATGATGGCGGGAAAACAGCCCGACTTCCGGATACCAATTCCTTTGCCCGCTACCTCCTGCCCCTCGGTGCCATCATCATGGTCTCTGAAGGGGATCAGGTTTTGGCCGGGGATGTAGTAGCCAAGATCCCCAGAGAGACTACCAAGACCAAGGATATTACCGGAGGGTTGCCCCGAGTGGCCGAACTCTTTGAGGTTCGTAAACCCAAAGAACATGCCGTGATCACCGAAATCGACGGGACGGTATCTTTCGGCAAGCATTCCAAGGGGAAACGAAAGGTCGTCGTTACCCCGGAGGTGGGCGAGGCCAAAGAATACCTGATTCCCAAAGGGAAACATGTCAGCGTCCAGGAAGGGGATGTGATTCTGGCCGGCGAACCCTTGATGGATGGTTCGGCTAATCCTCACGATATTTTGAGTGTCAGCGGCATTAAAGAACTGGCCAAGTATCTGGTCAATGAAGTCCAGGAGGTTTATCGACTTCAAGGGGTCAAGATCAACGATAAGCATATTGAGGTGATCGTACGCCAGATGCTGCGTAAAGTGAGAATCAAAGACCCCGGAGACACGGATTATATGGTGGGGGACCAGGTGGAACGACAGGCCTTTTCGAATAAAAACCAAGGGATTTTGGCTCAAGGGGGCAGACCGGCCCAGGGCGAACCGGTGCTCCAGGGAATCACCAAGGCCTCTCTGTCGACCGACAGCTTTATCTCGGCGGCCTCTTTTCAGGAAACCACTAAGGTGTTAACCGATACCTGTATCGGCGCTGAGAAGGATTTCCTCCGGGGCCTCAAAGAGAATGTCATTATGGGACGGTTGATCCCGGCCGGCTCGGGAATGCCTATCTATCGCAAGATTCTCTTGGCAAAGGATGAAGAGAGTTTAGAAAAAAAGATTGACAGTTAAGCAAAATCAGTATATATATTTCGATTTATAGATTTTAGCCGGTTAAACCAATCAAGAACAACCAGTAGGAGTTTTATGGCTACCATTAATCAGTTGATTCGCCAGGGCAGGGAAAAAGTCAAAAAAAAGAATACCGCCCCGGCCTTAAGGGGATGTCCGCAAAAACGGGGGGTGTGCATTCGAGTCTATACGTCGACACCTAAAAAGCCCAATTCAGCCCTTAGAAAAGTAGCCCGGGTTCGATTAACCAACGGGATGGAGGTCACCACCTATATCCCGGGGATCGGGCATAATTTACAGGAGCACTCGGTGGTTTTAATCCGAGGGGGACGGGTCAAGGATCTTCCCGGGGTTCGTTATCATATTATTCGGGGAACCTTGGACTCTATCGGGGTAGCGGATCGAAAAAACAGCCGATCCAAGTATGGAGCCAAGAGACCTAAATAATCAGGGTGGATTTTAGATTGCGGATTTCGGAATGATAAGAAAAAAGCAACCCGATAATCCTTAATAATCTTTTCATCATTAAAATAAAAAGAGGTTGGAATGTCGAGGAAAAGAGAAGCCATTCACAGGGAAATATTGCCCGATCCAAAATTTCACAGCCCGTTGGTGGCCAAATTCATAAATTCTCTAATGCGCAAAGGGAAAAAGAGTACTGCCGAGGCGATTTTGTATCGATCCTTGGAGTTAATCGGCAAGAAAATCGAAGAAGAGCCGATCAAGGTGTTTGAAAAGGCCATTGACAATGTCAAACCGGTCATTGAGGTTAAATCCAGAAGGGTTGGCGGGTCCACCTATCAGGTCCCGGTAGAAGTCCGATCCGGCCGCCGGCTGGCACTCAGTATCCGCTGGGTCATCAATTATGCCAAGGCCCGTTCTGAAAAAACGATGGAGGGTAAATTGGCCGGCGAACTGATGGACGCGGCCAATAACCGAGGGGCGGCCATCAAAAAGAAAGAAGATACTCACAAAATGGCTGAGGCCAATAAGGCCTTTGCCCACTACCGCTGGTAAACGGTGACCAAGGGTATGTTTGAAAGGGGAAACGGAGTCTTTTTTTGTCTGACAAGGTATCATTATCGAGGATTCGGAATATAGGGATCATGGCCCATATAGACGCCGGAAAAACCACCACGACTGAAAGGATCCTTTACTATACCGGGGTGTCCTACAAGATGGGGGAGGTTCACGAGGGATCAGCCGTTATGGACTGGATGGAACAGGAACAGGAACGGGGGATCACCATTACTTCGGCGGCAACAACTTGCCTATGGAAGGACCATCGGATCAATATCATTGATACCCCCGGTCACGTCGATTTTACTATTGAAGTCGAACGGAGCCTGCGGGTCTTAGACGGGGCGATTGCCGTGTTTGATGCCGTAGCCGGGGTGGAGCCTCAATCGGAGACGGTTTGGAGACAGGCAGACCGCTACAAGATCCCGCGGCTGGCCTTCATTAACAAGATGGATCGAGTCGGTGCCGATCACGAACGATGCCTGAAAATGATGGAGGAGCGCTTAGGAGCCAATCCGGTTTTTATTCAGTGGCCCCTGGATAAGGAGGAATCCTTTCAGGGGATCGTTGATCTGGTGGCCCTTAAGGCCTATTCTTTCAATGAGGCCTCCCTGGGCAGGACCTTGGAATCCGAACCCATTCCGGAGGCCTTAAAAGAGTCCGTGGCCTTCCAACGGCAGAAACTGATTGAATCTCTGGCCGATACCGACGACTCTATTATGGAAGCTTACCTGGGGGGGGAGGAAATTCCGGAAGAAACCATCATCAAGGCCTTACGTCAGGCCACGTTAATGCAAAAGGTGGTCCCGGTCCTCTGCGGTTCGGCTTTTAAAAATAAAGGGATTCAGCCTCTCCTGGATGCCATTGTGCGTTATCTGCCGGCCCCAACCGACGTACCTCCCATCGAAGGGATAAACTCTTCCGGAGAGATAGAAAAAAGGTGGGCCGACGAAGAGGCCCCTTTTACCGGACTGGCCTTTAAATTGATGTCCGATCCTTATGTGGGGCATTTGACCTTCCTGAGGGTCTATTCCGGTCACCTGGCTTCCGGAGAGACGGTTCTTAATGTTAATAAGGGCAGAAAAGAAAAGATCGGCCGCTTGCTGAAGATGCATGCCAATCAGCGGGAAGAGATTAAGGAGATGCGGGCCGGGGACATTGTGGCTGTTGTGGGTCTGAAGAATACCACTACCGGCGACAGTCTTTGTGATCCGGCAGCCCCTCTGGTACTGGAGGCCCTGGATATCCCGGTGCCGGTAATTTCGATTGCCATCGAACCCAAGAGTAAAGCCGATTTAGATAAATTAGGCTTGTCCCTGCAACGGATCGCTGCCGAAGACCCCTCCTTTAAGGTCCATACCGAGGAGGATACCGGACAGACGATAATCTCGGGAATGGGGGAGCTGCACCTGGAAATTATTGTTGATCGGCTGACTCGGGAGTTCCATGTTGCGGCCCATATCGGGAAACCCCAGGTGGCTTATCGGGAGACCATTACCCGGGAAGTCAAGGCTGAAGGGAAGTACATCCGGCAAAGCGGCGGGCGGGGTCAATACGGCCATGTTGTGCTTGAAGTGTATCCGCGAGAGGCGGGAAGCGGGTTTTTGTTTGAAGATAAGATCGTTGGGGGCGTGATACCCAAGGAGTATATCCCTGCCGTCCAAAAGGGGATCATCGAGGCCATGCAGGGGGGAGGGCTGGCCGGATACCCTATGGTGGATTTAGGGGTCAGGCTGGTGTTCGGCTCTTTTCATGAAGTCGATTCTTCAGAACGGGCCTTTCTTTTTGCCGGATCTATCGGCTTTAAGGAAGCGGCCTCTAAGGCCCAGGCCATTTTATTGGAACCGATTATGGAAGTGGAAATTGTGACGCCCGAAGAATTTATCGGGGAAGTCATGGGAGATTTGAACTCCCGAAGGGGAAAGATCTTAGGTTTGGAGAGCCGGGGTAAGGCCCGAATCGTGCGGGGTCAGGCCCCGATGGCCGAAATGTTCGGTTATTCGACGAGTATTCGATCCTTAACCCAGGGCCGAGCCACATTTACCCTCCAGTTTTCTCAGTATCAGAAGGTTCCTCAATCTGTATTCGAATCTCTTATCAAAGATAGAAAAAAAGGTTAATCCATAAGCTAACCATTTTTATGGAACGGGTAAGGACTTAATTTAACCAAGGGGGGGCAGAGATGTCGAAGAAGAAATTTGAGCGGACGAAGCCGCATGTGAATGTAGGGACGATAGGGCACATCGATCATGGCAAGACGACTTTGACGGCGGCGATCACCCTATGTTTGTCGAAGACCGGG
>JAZDOU010000374.1:0-6833 GCA_043798385.1 Pseudomonadota bacterium | reverse complement strand
CCGAAATCGTAGGAATTTTTGGAGGAATAACTCATGGTCTCCTGGGTGCTGAAAAACCCCTCAAAGATACGACTCTGATTTTCAGCCGTGATGCCCACGCCATTGTCCTCGACCCGCAGTTCGACGCCTTCTCCCTTTGGTTCCACCGCCACCATGATCCTGCCCTCATCCGGAGTGGCTTCAATGGCGTTTCTCAAAAGGCCGTCGAACACTTTCTGCATGACCTCTTCAGGGAGGCAGATCTTCGGCACCGGTTCCAGGCGGGTGAGTATTTCCAGGTGACGGTGGGCATAGGCCGAGGCCTTTTCCTTGATCCGCTCGGGCACGAATTGGTCCAACCGGATGTCCGCCATCCGGCTCTCCGTTGGGCGGTAGATAGCGGCTATTTTTTCCCGGATCGCTTCAACCAGGGCCCCTTCTCCCACCTCCTCCGCAAAAAGGGCTTCCAACTCATCGCTGACTTCCTCCAAAACGATGTTGAAGAGGTGGTAGGGTTTGGGATCCTTGTCCTGCATGATATCCTGGACTTCATACTGGATTTCCAGGAGGCGATTGAGGTTCCTGGCGGCCCTTTCCAAAGTCTTTTTCCAATCCGTCTCCGGGAGGAGGCTCAGTTTCCTGGAAAGGATTTTCAGGGAGGCCTGGAGAATGGAGACGGGCGTTCGCAGTTCGTGGGAAAGTCGATTGATGGCCCTGCCCTTGGCGCGATTCAGGCTGCTCATTTCCTGGTAGGCCTTCTTGAGTTCGTTGGCGAAGCGGGCATTATCTATCGATAAAGCCACTGTGCTGGCGATGAGACTGAGAAGTTCCACATCGGTATCATCGAAAGGCCCTGATTTTTTATTGATAGCGCAAAGGACCCCGATGATCCTATCCATGCTGTGTAAGGGTACATCCAGGATGGTTTTGGAGTGAAAATTCATCTGTTGGTCTACACCAGTATAGTAATGAGGGTTTTTATCCGTGTCAGGAACAATGATCGGTTTCCCGGTTCTGATCACTTCCCCTGAAACCCCGAGATTAGATGGAAAGTGGACTTCCTTAGCCCGCTTCTGAGCGCCCTGATCATCGTAAGCCGCTCCCAGAAAATAGATCTCTTTTTTCTCTTCATCCAGAAGGAGGACCACGGCGCCTTCTACATTGAGAAGCTCTTTGATCTCGCTGCTCACATAATCCAGCAGATTTTCCAGATCGGGATAATTGGGAAGGGCCATACTGATCCTCAGGATGGCAGCGTTGGTCTCGGCCATTTTCTTCTCTTGGGTAATGTCTCTAAAAAGGACCAGAACCCCTCCAGGAAGTTCTTCGGTCTCTGAAAATACCGACCCTTGTATATTTACATCCAGTATGCGGCCGTCTTTAGTCAGCCTTCTGGTCGTTATTTTGGGGATCAACTTTTCTTTTAATAGCCTGCGGATATTTACCATGGTCTCCCCGGCGAGTTCAGGGGGAAGGTAAGGAATCTGCTTGCCCTGTAATTCATCCAGGGTCCAGCCAAAGACCTCGGTAAAAGCAGGGTTAAGATAGGTGACTTCTCCGTTTTTAGTGAAGACGACCATAGGATAGGGAACGAAATTCAGGAGAGTTTTGTATTGTTTTTCGGCCACCCGGCTGGCTTCATAGGCACACTGGTAGCGGATTTCCGATTCCTTCAGTTCCTCCTGGGCACTGAACCGTTCGGTCACGTTTCTGGCAATACCTCGAAACCCGACGCCCTGGCCTTCCCTGTTCAGGATCAGGTTGGCAGACAACTCAATCGTGCGCTTGTGGCCCTGTTGGTCGATGATCTCCCAGATGAGATCCTTGAACCCGGTTCCGGTCGTGAATATCTTATTGAATACCTCGAAGGCCGCTCTGGCGTGCTCTGCGTCCATGAATTTGCTGAAATTTTGTCCCTGAATCTCTTCCTGTGGAAATCCGAATACCTGACAGAGGGCCTGATTGAAATAGGTGAAGTTCCCCTGGAGATCCACTTCGTAGATACCGTCATCGATGTTTTCGATAAAGGCCTTGTATCTCTCATTGGCCAGGCTGAGTAATGTTGGGGTTTTCATCGATCAGTCAAACCTCCTTGACCTGGTCTCCGGTGATGGTTGAATCGAGAGGCGGAGGGAAATGGCTCACGGCAACGGGCTGAAGAAAGAACGAGTCCCGGATAGTCTATGGGCATATTATGAAGAATTTCTTTTTGGATGGCAAGAGTATAAAATAACCACCAGACCGGGTCAAGGAGAAAAGGGGGCCCTTCAGGTCGTCAACGGTGGCCTCAGGTTGAACCAGGGGCGGGCCTTTTCCAACTGGGCCGCTAAACGGAAGAGGGGTGCCTCCCCTCCAAAAGGTCCCACGAATTGGACCCCGCAGGGCAGATGGTCGGCCGTCCAGTGAAGCGGGACGGACATGGCCGGAAGTCCGGTCAGGTTGGCCAGTTGGGTAAAGGGCGTCCTTTTAAGGCCCTGTTCGGCCATCTGGTCGACGAGACCCAGGCCCTTCAGGAGCCAGCCCAATTTCAAGGCACTGACCGTCTTCAGCAGACCTATTTCGGAGGCCTTGGGCTGAAGCTCGCCGATCCTGGCCGGTGGATCGGCCGTAGTCGGGGTCAGATAGAGGTCATATTTTTGGAAAAAAATCCCCATTTGACGGGCGGCCCGGTCCCAGCGGCGCAAGGCCTGGACCAGATAGCCTGCTGAAAAGGTCCGTCCCAGTAAACCGAGTACCCAGGTCAGGAGTTCAACGTCCCCTGGCTTGGCTTTCCGCTTCAATACCGGTTCCAACTCGTCAAGATGGGCCGCCACTTCACCAAAGTACATGGCCATGTAGCTTTGAGCTAAAGCCTTCCCGTCCAGGTCGGGCCGGGCCTCTTCCATTTGGTGTCCCAACCCTTCTAATAATTGGGCAACCTCTTTCACGGCCCGGAGACATTCCGGATGGACCGGGGTCCCGAGGGGGGATTGGGTGTTAAAGGCGATCTTCAGCCGGCCGGGTTCTCTGCCCACCTCTTCCAGATAAGGCCTTTCAGGAGGACGGATTTCATAAGGTGCCCCCCTGTCCGGACCCTGGGTGGCGTCCAGCATGGCCGCACTGTCGCGAACCGAACGGGTGAGAACGTGGTTTTGGACCGCCCCCAGCCAGACCTGACCGTACTCCGGTCCGCTGGGATTGCGTCCCCGGCTGGGCTTCAATCCGAAAAGACCGCAGTAGGCAGAGGGGATACGGATGGATCCGCCTCCGTCGCCGCCGGAGGCCAGGGGAACCATCCCCGCGGCCACCGCAGCCGCCGAGCCGCCGCTGGAACCGCCGGGGGTGTAGGAGGTGTTCCAGGGATTGCGGCAGGGGCCGAAAAGTTCAGGCTCGGTGATGCCCAGGAGACCGAATTCCGGTGTATTGGTCTTGCCGAGGATGACCATTCCGGCTTTTTTGAAACGCACAACCATTTCGTCATCATAGTCAGGCACATACTCCTTAAGGGCCCGGCAGCCGGATGTCATGGGAACGCCGGCGTAGGCGTAGTCCAGATCTTTAATTAGAAGGGGAACCCCGCTGAAAGGTCCTTCGGGCAGGGGATTGGAAGCGGCCCGTCGGCCCTGGTCAAACATTCGGGTCACCACGGCGTTTATTTTCGGATTGAGGTCTTCAATCCTTTCGATAGCCTCCTCGCAGAGCTCCAAAGGAGTTACTTCCCCCTGGCGAACCAGCTCAGCCAGGCCTAAGGCGTCGTAGCGATCATATTCCGGGAAACGGCCCATTTTCAAACCTCGGTGCTTTCGTTTTGGTAGAAAAACTCGTTAATTTAACACACCCGTTCAAGGCGTTGCTCCAATTGTTCTTTGATCCAGGCGTTGATACTTTCTCCTGACTGTTTGGCGGTAACGTATATTTTACGATGCAAGTCAGGCGGTATTCTCAGCATGAATTTCCCGGTAAAAGGCTTTTCCGGCTGTTGGCCGAGCTTGGCGCAATATTCGAGATAGTCCTCCACGGATTCCTGGAAGGCTGTTTTGATTTCATCAACGGTTTTCCCCTGGAAAGTGATGACGTCCCGGGTATTGATGACTTCACCGTGGAATATTTCCGCTTCGTTGTCGAATTCCACCTGTCCTATATAACCCTTATATTCCATCATGGTTTTACCCCCGATTCGCTTAAAAATTTGCGTACGGATTTTATGGTACCCTTATCGGTCTCCTTTTGTGGGTGAGGACGATGAAATGTCGCCCGAATCCCTGTCAGGAAAAAACGGACTCGCGAACCGCTCCCTTTAGCCCTTTCCGCTCCGAGTGAAAGGAAAAGGGCCTCTATGTCTGCCCAGAGGATGTTTGCCCTTATCGGATCATCAAAAATAGCCTGGATGGTTTTCCGGTGCTTCGCCGTCACGAATAAATGATATCACTTTTAGATATCAAGTCAAGCGAAATTGTTTGAATGATGATAGGATATACTTTTTTTTGGGGGGGGTTGCGTGCTTATGCCCCGCATCTTTGGCCGGAGGTGGTAGTGGTCAACGAGGTCTATCCGGAACCAAGTAAGGCCGAGATGGCTGCGATCCAGGCTCATGGGGCGCGCCTGTATCACCTTGCCGGCGTCAAGGCCAAAGCCTGGCCTCCATTTCCTCGGGCTTACGCCGGCGGCATCCCCTGCTGCGCTTCCTTCTGGCCTGACGAGGAGCGCGAAGGTAAGTACGAAGTGGTGGTGAGGAAAATGTAGCTGTTCAGGGTGCTGCGGGAAAGGAAATACTTATCAAAAAGAAGACTGGTTTTCGGGCGATTCGGTGAACCGACTTGGCTATGGTTCATTTCTTTCAATCCAGTAATCTGGCCTTCTGTGCTGGTGTGCCACAGCGATTATGAAGACATGATTGCTTTCAACGGAATAGAGCAGCTTGTAAGGGAACATATGGAGTAAGCATTTCCTGACTTCACCTCGTTCAACTGACCATGCTTCTGGATATTCTGAAATCCGTTTGGCGGCTTTTCGAATTTCATCCCGGAACCGTTTACCAAGTCCTTGATCTTCTATCTCATAATAATGGGTTGCATCATCGAGCTCTTGCCTGGCGTATTTTGAAAAAATGACCTTCATTCTTCTTCCTTGAAGATTTCCTCCATAGGAATTCCTTCTATTTTACCCGCTCTATACGCCCTGAGCCTTTTTTCCGCTTCTTCCGCCCATATGGCATCTATCGAGCTGTCCGGCTCATCAAGACTTTTTATGAGTCCTTCAACCACCATGAACCTTTCATCCGGTTTTAGTTTTAGTGCCTGTTCAAGTATTTTTTTGCTGCTCATGAGATTCACCTCTCAATTTTTTCAAAAATAACAACTAAGCCGCCATGCCCCGCCTTTGGGGGCGTGACACCACCGAATCATGAAAATAGAACTGGTCGAACGAGGGACCTCGAACTCTATTTTTGTACTAAAGTTTCCGAATAACCCCTAACTCAAAGTATCCATTAGGGGAGGTTAACAAAGGTCATCGGGCTATTGTTGGACGTCCAATGGCACAACGACCCTTAACAATTCCAAATAAGCTATTATAAATGATAAATTTTTTCTTAACAATTTATTTTTATTTCATAAGATTGATTAACTAAGCCGCCATGCCCGCTTAATGCGGGCACCGACGAAGCATGAAAATTTATACAAGGAATTAAAGGGGTTAATTTCCACGCTTTTCACTTGAACGCTGGCATCCGGCCGATCGGCTGTTCGGCCACCGAATGGTGGCCTCTTCAAAAGCTCGGCGGAGCCGAGCAGGCCGAGCGGCTTGAACCCTCGAATCCTTGAATCCTATTTTCGTACTAAACCGCCATGCCCCGCCTTTTGGGGCGTGGCACCACCAAACATGAAAATAGGTACAGGTTGATCAAGACTCAAATCCTATTTTCGTATTAAAGGGAAATCAGGTTGCCAAGGGAAAGGAAATTATTATCAAATATCTGGATAAGAGAAATTGAAAGCCCTTGTTACTCATAATAAGTGAGGGACTTGCCGACTGGAGACTAAGCCTTTCATCTTTTTCGGTTCAAATAAACCAGCCGCAAAATCTTCAACTCGTTGTAGTTGATTGTGCCGTTCAGCTTGTCAAAAACAGGCTTGAGATAATCAAACCCCAGATCATCGAAGGCCTTAAAGACTGCTTGCTGCCGGTCAGGCAGAAGGGAAGAGAGTGCCAGGAGAGAGGCCACGTTTTTTAGCCTCTTACCCGCCAAGAAGTAACGCTCCAGATGGTCAAGGATCGTAGTGATCTGGACCCGGTAGCGATTCATTAGACTTTCGATGGATTCACCCTGATTGAAGGCCTCGGCAACCATGACAGTGCGAGGGGCAGAATGGTCTTTTTCAAGGGGGATGACTTCCTTTTTTTCTTCCAGGCCGTTCTCTCGACCATAAGTCCGGAGCAATTTGAGGAATATTTCCCCATAGCGCTCGGCCTTGATCTGACCCACCCCATTGATTTTTAAAAGACCGACCAGGCTCTGCGGCATGAAGGCCGCCATCTCCACCAGGGTCCGGTCCGAGAAAATGACATAGGGCGGCACCCCGGCGTTATCAGCCAGTTCTTTGCGCTTTCGGCGCAGGATATCGAACAGGGCCCTGTCATATTCGATTTCCCCTGGTTTTGGGGACGAGGCGGCCGTGCCGGCGGCTTTTTGAAACAGGCCCATAATGTTCTGTTTAGTTTTGAGGACCTCCAACCCTTTGGGCGTAATCCGGAGGGTATGATAGGCCGGCTCCTGGTCGAGAAAACCCCTTTGCACCAATTGACGGCTGATCGACAGCCATTGTTCCCGGGTCAGCTCTTTGCCGATCCCATGCGTTGACAGGGCGTCGTGCCTG
>JAZDOU010000365.1:0-25251 GCA_043798385.1 Pseudomonadota bacterium | reverse complement strand
GAGACAATTATGTTTTTAGATCCTCTTTTGGGAATTTTTTCCAGTGATTTGGCCATTGATTTGGGCACGGCCAATACCCTGGTCTATGTGAAAGGCAAAGGGGTTGTTTTGAACGAACCCTCGGTGGTGGCGGTCCGTAAGGACAAGAAAGGCCATAATACTGTCCTGGCCGTCGGCAAAGAGGCCAAGTTGATGCTCGGACGCACTCCGGGCAAGTCATCGCCATACGGCCCATGAAAGACGGGGTGATCGCCGACTTTGAGGTTGCCGGGGCCATGCTTCGTCATTTTATCCGAAAAGTCCATAATAGACGGACATTGATCCGGCCCCGTATTATCATTTGTGTGCCTTCCGGGATCACCCAGGTCGAAAGGAGGGCCGTCCGGGACTCGGCCGAATCAGTCGGAGCCAGGGAGGTCTATCTGATTGAGGAACCCATGGCCGCTGCCATCGGGGCCGGCTTGCCGATTACCGAGCCGACCAGTAACATGGTGGTGGATATCGGGGGGGGGACCACCGAAGTGGCGGTCATCTCTATGACCGGAATGGTCTATAGCAAATCGATCCGGGTGGGCGGAGACAAGATTGACGAAGCGATTTTACAATATATCAAAAAAAAATATAATTTATTGATCGGCGAGAGGACGGCCGAGGTCATCAAGACTACCATTGGGACGGCCTATCCCCTGGATGAGCAGGAATCGATCGAAGTTAAAGGCAGAGACTTGGTCTCCGGTATTCCCAAGACCGTGACCATCGATTCGGAGGAGGTGCGCCTGGCCATTTCCGAACAGATCTATAAAATTATCGAGGTCGTCAAGCTGGTCCTGGAACAAACTCCTCCCGAGCTGGCTTCCGATATCGTTGACCGTGGGATTTTCCTTACCGGTGGCGGGGCCCTGCTTAAAAATTTAGACACCCTGTTGCGGGAGGAAACCGGCCTGACGATTATTATTACCGAAGATCCCCTTTCGGCCGTAGTCTTGGGGTCCGGCAAGGCCTTGGAAAACAGTAAATTATTAAAAGAGGTCTCTAGTTAGTTCTCATCCGGAAATCCGAATTTCCGGATGGAAACTTGATAGACTTTGGTTTTAAATGGAAAGAGTATAAAATAAGCTGAATTAGGGATCAAGGAGAAAATCATGAAGAAAAACAGGGGTGGATAAAGGTGTTAGGGAGATTTAAACCCTATTAGCTGGGAGATAGAAGGACCCTCTTGAACGATCAAGGGGCAAAAAATGAAAAAACAGGATCAGGCTCTTAAAATTTAGACGAACTTTTTACCAGGCCACCTGGCCTATCCCTAATATCTTCAGATGGGGGCGGCATTAATCCACGGTTTTTATGATTTTGTTTTGCAGGTATTAATCTTCAAAGGAATATAAAGAGCACAAAAACCGAAAATTGCCGTCAATATTGGAATGAGCGCCAGCAGTCCCCACCAGCTTTTATAATATAGACCCAAGGCTGCTATGACGATACCAATTACCCAGCGAATAATTTTATCCGTTTTCCCTACATTGCATTTCATGATAGGTCCTCCCATATAATTTTTTTTCTATCTCGTTTCCATCCGGAAATTCGAATTTCCGGATGGAAACACCTGGATTTCGGCCGGTCGATTTTATCGACCTATGCTAAGGTCCCCATTCAATTCATTAATCAACTCTCTTTCTTCTGGGGGAATTCAATTATAGTGGAATCTTCACTGTGCATAGTGGAATGACCTTCCAGTATCCCTCCTTCGGAAACAATCAATTTGTCGGTTGTTATATCCCCGATAATCTGCCCTTTGGATTTAATCTCAACACACTCTTTGGCTTTAATATGCCCTTCAATTTTTCCCCCCACCAACACCCGTCGGGCGGACATTTCCCCTACAAAATGGGCCGATTCACCTAAAATAATCCAGTCGGCTTCCAGGGTCCCTTCATAGATTCCATCTAACCGGAGAGTCCCCTTAGACTTGATCTCCCCCTTGGTCTGTGTTTGAACGCCTAAGATTGAATCAATGCCTTTGTTGGTATTAAAATTAAACATCTCCTACCTCCCGGTCTCTAAAAAGTTTTTGGGATCGACTGGTTTGCCCTTCTCTCTGATCTCATAATGGGTATGGGGGCCGGTCGTGTTTCCAGTGGCCCCTAAAAAGGCAATCACATCACCTCTTCTGACCCGTTGCCCCTCCTTGACGTTCAGACTTTGGTTGTGGGCATAGTAGGTGGCATAGCCAAAGCCATGTTCTATAGCCACCAAATTGCCATTGCCTTTGACCCACCCGGCAAAACTGACTACGCCATCGGCAGTGGTTTTAACAGGAGTCCCGGTTTGTGCCTGGATGTCCACGGCAGGATGAAATTCTCTTTCGCCGGAAAAGGGATTTTCCCGCATTCCAAAAGGGGAAGATATTTTGCCGTTTACCGGAAGACCCCTGGGTATCGCCTGATAAATGTTTTTCTGTTGAACTAAATATTTTCTGATTTTTTTTACAGTTTCAACAGTCGGTTCGATCTGCTCCCGCAATAGGTCGATATTAATAGAGCCACTTTTCGGAACAACAATATTTTCTAAAATCTTTTCTTTGCTTTTCATAAAAAGGATTCGATTAAATTCAGATTCGGCCTTTTTTATGGCCTGAATTGAGCCGTTCAACTCTTCAAATTGTTTCTGATAATAAGACAACTTTTCTTCTACTCTTCGAAACTCAACGTTATGGATGGCTACGGATATTAAATAACCAAAGACGGTTAGAAAAAAGGTCACTGAAATAAGGATCCCCAAAAGAGGGATCCTGAAACTGACCTGTTTGACATTATTGTGGGGGACCAGCAGAATAGTAATGGGTAAAAAGGCCTTCTTGAGAAATCTTTTTATTAGGTCCATGATTGACTCCTTTCAGACTCCGGAAAGGGAAAAAGGGATATGAATGCGCTTCTTACGGTTTGAGAACCGCTGTTCCCGCATATCCGTTGGAAATGGAGTTACCGTTTCTTTATTGACCGCTGCCTATCGGTAGGGATTGAAAATATAAAATAGGAAAAATTGCTATAAGATTTGCATTATCCCTTGAATTTTCCAAAATATCAAGCCCCTTTTATTGATTACGGTTTGTAATCCTTCCTCTTTTTAAAAAATCAAGTTATATTTTTAGGTTTTCCACAAAACACACCTGCTAAAAATACCAAAATTGGGTTATATGGCCTGGTGAATTAATTCTTCAAACCTCTTTCCCTCCACTCGGTCAGCATGGAAAGATCGGGCAAATTCCAATTCTTGCCGTATATCCAAACTGGGACAACTGGCTAAGCTATCGGACCCTAAATAGACGGGGACATGAGCCGCCAAAAACTGTTCCAGTGGCATCCTGCCACAGGAAAGCAAATGATTGGATCGGGGGCAGTGAATCACGGCGCACCCGCTCTCGGCGATAAGCTGTATATCCTGATCGATTACTTGGACGGAATGGACCAGAAAGGGTTTGGCTGCCAGGACTCCCAGGGAGGCCAAATAGGGAATGGAGGGCAGACCAGGGAATGAGCTGGTTCGGAAACCAAAAAGCTTTCCAACGAACCGGTCCAATCCCGACAGATTGGGGATTTTCCCTGTCAATAGGTATTCGGTCTCTTCCGGTGACTCGGCAGCATGAAGGCAGAGGGGGACCTCCTCCTTCCGGCACCACTGCGCCCCGTCCCTGAGTAAATCAGGATGACAGGAATAGGGCGCATGAAGAGAAAGGCCTATTTGAAGGTCTCCGTATCCGGGACGCCGACGGTTTTTTCGTATCTCTTCTTTTTTTTGTTCCAGAAGATCCAAGGCTTTTTTTCCGTTCAGGCCCAGGATCTCTAAAAAAATTATCCCTTTCAGATGGCTCTTAAAGAGGGGCTCGATGCTTAATCCGGTCGCCGTAATATCTCCTATATGGGTCGTCCCGTAGTTTTCCAGGGCGGCGATGCTGTTCTCGATTCCGGTCCTTATTTGGGCCTTTGACAGCCACCGTCGCTCCCAGAACACGCTCCGTATCCAGGGGACAAAGGAAACCGGAGCCGAAGGGCAAAGCCTGGCCAGGGCGGATAATTCGAGATGGGTATGGGCATTGGTAAGAGGAAGCACGGAGAAGATGTCCTCGTATCAGATATCCCTGAGGTTAAAAATTAAAAGGGGGAGGCCGTTAGATCCGCACCGCCCGCCGAAATCGCTCTGAACCTATGATAAACTTCACGGTGGTGAAAGAACCTAAAATTGTGCCTAAAATACCGGGGGCCAAGACGCTCTGGCCGGCTAAAAAAAGGCCTTGTATCGAAGTACGATTCAACAGCGCGGCCGAGAGCAGTTGTTCGCTGGAGCGCATCACGCCGTAGGCCGACCCTTCAGGGCTGTTGACCCAGTCCCGGATGGTCAAAGGCGTAAAGATGTCGAGGATCTGCAGCCCCTGGAAGGGGCCCATACTCTTTTCTATCCGGCTGATGAATCCATGTGCCAGATCCGTCTTTTTTTTAATGTAGTCGGGACCGCGACGGCCGGAGCGGGTCTGCTGCCAGGCCTGCCATACTTCATTATGGCCGGAGGTGATCAGTGTCAGCAGGTTTTGCCCCGGAAGGCCGCTGGAACGCAATTGCAGGTAGATCAAGTCCCGGAGGCCGCCATTGGCATCGGTCTGCACCACGTAGAGGTTGTGTGATATTGCGGGGTGTCGGTCGGCCGGCACCAGGGCGTGCACCGCCATCATGCCGGCGGTATCCTTTAACCCCATGATGCGCCGACGATAGGAGGCTTTAACGGCCTCGGGTTCCAGTAACCCGATCATCCCCTTGGGGTGGATGGTGCTGATGACGATATTGGCATCAAGGGTTTCACCCGAATCCAGGGTGACACCCCGGACGCAGCCGTCAGCCGTCCGAATGCCGGCTACCGCCTCTCCGGTACGCAAGCCTCCTCCCAGGGATGCCAGGCGGTGGGCGCAGACGTCGGCCATGGTGGCGCCGTGCCCCTCCAGTCGCCAGGCAGACATCAGGTAACCGGCCAGGGTCATGGTGTGATAAAACTGGGGACACACCGTGTGAGGCACACCGATCAGGACCGATGGCATCCCGAAGACCGCCCGCAGCCCGGGAGAACAACCGAGCCGGTCGAAAATCGCCCCCAGCGGCTCGGTTTGATCGAACCAGTATTCGGTCGGTTGATCGCTGGTTAGAAAGGACAGTCGGTCCAATTGGTCGGCGCTGCGGCGTAACAGGTTCATCAAAGCAGCCACCGGCATTTTTTGGGTTGGAAAGGCGGCCTTTAGACCGGCCTCGTAAGCCTCAAACCCGCTGGGCACATCGAAAGACTCGATGCCAAGATGGTTGTCAATGAAAAGATAGCGATCCACCGGGGCGTCGATCCCCATCCGGATAAGTGGAAGCTGATCCGAAATTCCCAGAAAATCAAAACAGCGGCGCAGGATCTGGCCTTGATCCAGGGCGCCCATGTAATGTAGTCCGACGTTGCATTGCACCCCTTGGCGGGCGTAACTGCGCATCAACCCGCCGGGTTGTCTATTCTTCTCGATGACGGTGACATCAAAACCGAGCTTGGCTAAAATGATGCCCATGCTCAGGCCGCCGATACCGGAGCCGATGACCAGAACCTTTTTCTTGACCCCTTCGGGTGCAGGCATTGGATTTATCGCTTTCTATTTCAAAAATGCAAAAAATTATGGCTCACCCTGGTGTTCAAAAATATGCTCGACTTGCTCTACCAGTGATTGAATCGAAAAGGCCTCGCTGGTGTATTCCGGGTGAAGGCTTTGAATCCGTTTTATCTCAATGGTATTCGGAACACAGGTATTAAGCAAGAATTTCCCCGGTTCAAGCACCTTATTCGTATTGGTGATCATCAACACCTCAATCGGGGCCTGAACGCGTTTGGCAATCGTAAAGGCTCCTTTTTTCAAGCGCCCGATCTTTCCATCCCGTCTTCTGGTTCCTTCCGGAAAGATGAATAAATTCCCCCCGGATGACAGGAAATTTTCCATATTCTCAACCCGCTCCAACATGAGGGAGGTGAAAGTCTCATCGGTCGTTGAAAACAAATACCCCGATGTTTTCAGCAGCCATCCGAAAATGGGTACCTTGAGAAAGGTTTTCTTGACGATCGTCTTTTGTTTCTCAAATAGAGAAACCAGAAGAATCGGATCGAGATAGGAGATATGATTACAGACAATAACGGAAGAACGGAGGGAATAAACGTCATCGTGAATGTGGATGGTTAAGCGGGGAGTGATGATTCGCAAAACGAGAAAAAATGATTTGAAAAATCGTCGATTTAATTTTTGAAAAGAGGCTTCGGGGTTATGAGCGAGCAGGAAGGAAAAGAGATAAACTGGAAAGAATACAATGAAATAGCCCAGGGTAAAATACATCCATAAAATAAGGGTGACAAAAAGATCAATAGGCCGTTTGATCCAATGGGGGATAACCATATTCTATTCTAACTTTTTGGTAACGTTCAAAAGTTGAGGCAAATCATCAGCCCGAATTGGAAATGGGAGCCAGGTCATAACTGGGGTTAGGGGGGTCTTATTTTCAGGGATTGTCCAAAGGGACACCCAATGCCCGTATGCCGGCCCGGACGGCTAAGTTAATTAGAAGCAGGGCATTCACCATAGCCAGTTTCAAGCCTTGGTGACGGCCTGCTTTTGAAGCCAATTCCTATTTGGCCCGGCAAAGAAGCTTGGGGCTTTTAGGTGGACAACCCTGAAAATAAGACCCCCCTAACCCCGGTTCTGGCAAGCCCTTTGATTTTTGCCTCAACTTTTGAACGATACCAACTTTTTAATAATTAGGCAGGTGTTGACTCCCCCAAAAGCAAAATTATTGACAGCCGCAATTCGAATGTTGCCTTCCTGAAGTTTTCTGGAATGCCGAATCATGGCGCAGCGGTCATCGACATCATCCAGATTTAAAGTCGGAGCAATGAATTTTTCTTCCATCATGTAAAGACAGAGAATCGTTTCGATGGCACCGCAGCTTCCCATGGTGTGGCCCATATAACTCTTTAACCCGGCCACCCAGGGGGCATTCCCATAGACTTGATGAATAGCCTGGGCCTCAATAATGTCTCCCATCTTGGTTCCTGTGGCATGAGCGCTGACAAAATCAATCTGATCCGGAGAAATCCCGGCATTTTCGAGTCCAAGCCGAAGCGTCTGAGTGATGCCGTTAAGATTGGGCAAAATCAAATCGCCGCCGTTGTTGTTACAGGCAAACCCAATGACTTCGGCCAGGATATTCGCGCCCCGTTGCCTGGCCTGTTGGTATTCTTCCAGCATGACGGCCGCGGCGCCTTCTCCCACGACCAGACCGTCTCTTCTGGAGTCAAAGGGGCGAGGGGTGAGATGGGGTGTTTCATTAAAGGCGGTTGAACAGGCCAACAAATTGTCAAAAACAGCCACGGTAGTGGTGTCATATTCGTCAGCCCCGCCGCAGAGCATGGCATCCTGCATCCCGAACTTAATCGATTCATATCCAAAACCGATGGACTGGCTGCTGGTGGTGCAGGCCGTTGAAGAAGAAATAACTCGTCCCGTAATACCGAACATCTTGGTAATATTCACGGCGGTCGTATGAACCATGGATTTCAGGTATTCGACTGCGCCGATGTTGGAATAATCGGAAGGAGTACCCCCGAAAAAGATTTTATAGATATTCCTCTGAACCGTAGGGCTGCCGTGAGTGGATCCAAAGGCTACGCCTAATCGTCCGGAGGTGATAAAGGCATTATCTAAACCGGAGGCCTCGATAACTTCCTTGGCCACCTGACAGGCATAATAGGCCACCGGCCCCATGGTCTTGCGATACTGGCGTTTGAAATCATACTCCACAGGATAATCTACCGTCCCGAAAACTCCGGAATGGATATACTTAGTCAAAAGATCATCCTGGCGTAATGGTTTTACTCCCGAAATGCCATTAACCAGGCTATTGACGATTTCTTTTTTTAAATGGCCAATAGGAGTAATTGCAGAACCCGCTGTAATGACGACTCTTCTTTCCATAATGGACTCACATCTCAGGCCCTTGTTTTAGCCAGGGCTTCCACATAATCTAAGACATGGTTAATGGTCCGAATATCCATGGCCTGTTTCTTTTCTTCCTGAGTCAGTTCTGTTTTCAATAATTTTTCAATCTCTACCAGAAGTTCTATGGCGTCGATACTGTCAAAATCATACTTCTCTCTTAAATCGTCATCCAGGTCGGGATTTTCGATTTCAAATTCTCTGGATAAGATTTTTAATATTTCATTTTGAAGCTCTTGGCGTGTCATAACGGGACCCTTAGATGAAATCTTTGATAAGAATTGGCTTTTTGTTGGGACGAGTATAGGACAAGAAAAAGACCGGGTCAAGGAGAAAAACCGGGATCAAAATGGTTGCCGGGCCTGAACCCCCCTAAATTTTAAACATCCCATTCTCATAGACGACCAGTTTCTTCCCCGTTCTCAGATGGGCCGTTACGGTCTTGTTTTCGGTATTCACCAAGTCCCAATGGAGGGCCGAATCGTTAAACCCCAGCTTCTTTTTTAATCCCCTGGTCATCTCAGCCGGATTTCCATCATAGGTATCGGTATAGGAGGCCCCGAGGGCGATATGGCAGTTGCCATGTTTTCCGCCGAAATTCTCATCAAAAAGCGTATCGGCCATGAAGCGGTCGATCCTTGAAAACCGTTTATCCGTCAGGGAAAACTCTCCGACTTTAGAAGCCCCGGGATCCATCGAGATCTGCTTGCGGATAAAATCCGCTCCTGTCTTGGCTTCCGCCTTTATCACCGATCCTTTTTCAAAAGTCAGCCGCACCTCCTCGACATAATTTCCACTTCGAAAAGAAGGCAGATTGGCATAATAGACCCCCTCGGTTCCCCTCCAGTCGGGCGAAAAAAAGACCTCAAAACTGGGAATGTTATGACCGGAGATGCCTTTCCAGAGCCTTCTCCGGCCCGGGGTGATCTTCAAATCCACCTGGGGTGATTCGAGCTGGAAAAAGTCTACTGGCAGGCTATTGAGCCACTTTTTAACCCTGCCGGCATTTTTATGGATATCTTCCCACTCCCTGACCGGATTATCCCGGTCAAGGTAACAGGCCCTGACAATCTGGTCGGTGTAGTTTTTGAGGGTGGTTTTGGCCTGTCCGGCCAGTTCAGCGGTCGGAAATGAACACAGAGTCCAGCTATAAGCCCCTTTCTCCTCACGCCGGTCCATGATGTTCCTCAAGGGTTTTCTGGAAACCAGGACCCGGCCTATTTTCAGGGGATCGATGTCTTTCAGGTGGGTAAGCGATTCCGGGGCCCTCAAGAAAAACCGTCCATTGATGTTCTTAATCAGTTCTTTGTCTCCCGGCGTTATAAAAACAAGCTGTCCCCCTTGGGATCGTTTATAAAAATCATGTTCCATACCACAGGTCAGGCCTTGACGTTGAACCGGGTGCATGCCCCGGTCCAGTATCCCGGCGTAGAGAATTTCCGCCAGTTTTACAGCCCCGGGATCATACTGGATCAGGATAATATCATTTTTTTTAAAGCGCTCCTTTCGGGCGGTCTTTAATCCCCAGAAAAGCACTTCAGCATATTTTTCAAGTTGATTAGCGGTCAACATTTTATCCTCCATAGGTGGACCTTTCGGGCGAAAATACCGTTCAAGGTTCAATGTTCAAAGTTCAATGTTCGAAAAAATCTATTTTCATGTCCCGGCTTCCGAAGGGAAGCCTCCTTTTAGGTCGGCATAGCCGACCGTATCGTGGCGCCCACACGGGCTTAAGGGTTTGATTCGCAACTAAGGTGCGGAGTTCAGAGTCAGACTAAAGTCCCGGCTGTTCATCTCATTTCCCGGATGACGGTCCGAATGACTGCTTCCTGTGATTCGATACTCTCGGTGAGTTTAAACTGAACCAGTGCCCGGGTCAGGTTTTGTTCCTCATGGTCGACCTTGAAGTAGACATTGCCTTCCAGAAAGTCGGTCAAGAATCTCAGCCCCAGCTCGAAAGCGATTAGACGGATGGCCTCAAACAGATAGTCATAGTCGCTTTCAAGGAAGAAATCGCCGGCTATGGGCAGATAGCCTTGGAGAATGGCCCGGCAATAGTCGGGTTCGAAACGAACCGCTTCCCAGTCCCCGGTGTCTTCTCCCAGGGGATTGCAACCGGAGCGCAGGCAGTCGCCGATATCATAATGGATCAGACCGGGCTTGACGGTGTCTAAGTCAACCAGGCCTATGGCCTGCCCGGATACCGTGTCTATCATGACGTTGTTGACCTTGGGATCGCCGTGGATCGGCCGAAGAGGCAGCCGGCCCTGTGCCTTGGCCTCTTCCAGGACAGGTGCCCAGGTCCTTCGCTTCTCTACAAACCGTAAGCCATAATTCACCTCAGGGGATCGGCTGGGGCTGTTTTGGGCCAGGACCTCATCATAGTGCCGAAGGTAGCCCGGCGTAATGTGAAATCCTTTCAATGTGTCAGCCAGTTTTTCAAGGGGTAATTCGCAAAGGAGACTGTGAAACATGGCCAAGGCCCAGCCGACTTCCCGGGCATGCCCGGTATCCTGGATGGTCTCAAAAGACCGGGCCTTATCAATAAAGCTGATTGCCCGCCAGAATGACCCTTCAGGGTCAATCCAGTGGTCCAGGGCCTCTTTGGTCCACAGCAGGTGCGGCACCTCCCAGCGGCGGCCGGGGCTTAAGGGGTTTTGCTTAAGGCGACTGCGCAGGTACTCGGTGAAGGTCCAGATGTTCTGCATGACCAGTCGGGGTTGACGAAAAACCCGGGTGTTGATCCTTTGAAGAATAAATGGTTTCTCTCTTTGGCCATCCAGGGTTACCAGGAAGGTATCATGGACATTGCCATTCCCATAAGCCTGGATGTCACTGATCCGTCCGAGCGGATTGAATTGTTCAGCAGCGGCAATCAAAGGGTCCAATCAACCTCCCATAAGAAAAAGGTAAAAAACCGCTAATTTGAATCCGAACTCATAGGGAAACGGACGATCATGGTGGTGGAATTCAGGCCGACTTTCACCTCGAGCCGGCCTTTGATCAATCGGATGAGGCGGTGGGTGATATGGATCCCCCGGCCCCGGCCTTCCCCTTCCAGGAGTTTCAGCCGATCCTCCTCGGAAATCTGGCCGGTATTGGAAATCTCGGTGCAGGCCCATGGGCCTTCGGCATAGGTGCGCACGGAGAGCTCTCCGCCTTTCATGGGAATGGCCTTGGTGGCATTATTGAGCAGGTTGTCCAGGATACGTTCCAGGTGTATGGGATAGCAGCGCACGGGAAGAGGATCCTGAAAAGGGCCTTCCTGAAGATCGATGTTGGCTTTCAGCATCTCTTTGATGGCCTCTTGGTTGATCGCAAAGCGCTTTTTCAGGATCCCGGTCATATTGACGATCTGTTCTTTGCCGGCCTGATGGATGCTCAATCCCATCTCCTGAATCCGCATGGTCTCGTCGATCAGGATATCCAGATAATTTTTTATGGTCAGGTTTTCGCTCAGCAAAGCTTCCTGGCCCAAGATGGTTTTCAGCCTGCGGGCGAAGCCGGCGATGGCGATAGCCGGATTCTTGAAGTCATGAAGGGTATCATCGAGTTGCTCGATCCTCTGGGCCTGCATCAGTTCCCGGCCCAAAAAGAGGAAGATCTCGATCTCCCATTCTCTATAGCCTTTTCTTTGGTCCAAGGCATCAAAGGTAATGAAGTGGGTAATCTCTTCCCCGGCCTTCAGGGGGACATAGAGAATGGAGTTGATGTTGTGGGCAGCCGCAAACTTCTTCAGGTTATGGGAGATCATGTCACTTCGTTGGGGATCGATGACCAGTAGATAAGAGGGTGTCACCACCTCATAGGGGGATTCCCGGGAATAGTTCTCCCGTTTCAGTATGATTTCAAAGGCCGGCTCACTCGTTACCTGGAAGCTCTTGCCGATGCCGTGATAACCCGTTGTGTCAGGGTAACCGGCCTCAAGGACCACCTCTTCCAGATTCCCCGAGATGGAAAAAAGGGCACAACTCTGCACATTGATGATGTCGGCGATCTCCGGAATCACCCGGGTAAAGACATCCTTCATCTTGACCCCGCCTCGAGTCCCCAGCTTCTGAAATATCTTCTGGACAATGGCCTCCTTCTTCTCATTGATCCGGTATAGAGAGAGGACCTTTTTCCGGCCCATGATGAAACTGAGCCGCCGAGCCATCAGTTCCGCCTGCTGGATGTCCAGAGGCGGGAAGCTGCGATCTTCTTCACTGTAATAGATTTGAATAACGCCCACCATCTCTCTCTCATGGGGGAAGAAGCGCGGAATAGCGAAAGGAACCGCCATCATGGAGCGGACTCCCCGGCGTTCTATAACCCCTTTATCCCGGTAGAGGTCTTCCTGGAGGATGCTGGGAACCAGATAGGTTTTTTGGGCTTTAACGACCTCCCCGGCGATGGTATTCTCAAGGGGGATGTGGGTTCTCCTCGAAGTCTCCTGATAGGGATGAGACCCGAAAGAAAGCATTTGGCCGGTATTGGGATCGAAAATCCGGACTGAGGCCGACAGGGCCCCCAGGAACTCCACCATATATCGGGTCACCATGGTGAGGATCTCGGGTTCGGAAAGGTCCGGGTTGATTTCTATGATTTCATCGACCTGGTTGGATATATCAGACAGGAAATCGGGCAGGAAATTCTTTTGCAGAGTGGCTGATAGATGATCCCAAAATTCGTCATCCGGACAACTTTGTGCCCAGGGTTCATTGCGCATGGTCCTAATCAGCCTGTCAACGGAATTCCGGATCATCTTGTCCTCACAAATTTTTTGTCCTGAGGATTATTATTGAGCAATCACCTCTCGGGTAGTCAGTCGTTGTTTCTTCACCCAGTCATTGATCGCCAACCCCACCCCAAAAGACCAGCCCTTTAATTTGTGTTTCTCTATTTTCTTAATGTCCGTTAATTCTTCGTTCAGGGTAATGGCGCCTGCTGCCCGCACATAATAGGCCAGGATAACCTGATTCAATTGGGCAAAGGGATAGATCCCTATCAGTTCTACCCCCTCTCCGGTCAATCCCAGCTCTTCCTTGACCTCTCGAAGCACACTGTCCTGGGGAGTCTCTTTCTTCTCTAAAAATCCTGTTATCAGGGAGTAGATCCCTTTCGGCCAGGCCGCATTGTGGGCCAAGATGATTCGGCCTTCATGCTCCACTAAGGCGGCCACCACCGGGGTGGGATTATCCCAAAACACATAGTGACAATTCGGGTTGCTGCAATGCAGCCGCTCTTGGCGGTCAATTGTTTTTTTGACCAGATCGGATTTGCATAAGGGACAATAGTTCATCTCGGACCCTGTGATTAAAAATTCTAAATCTTTTATCACCTGTTTAGTTCTCATCCGGAAACGACCTTAGCATAGGTCGATAAAATCGACCGGCCGAAATCGAGGTGTTTCCATCCGGAAATTCGAATTTCCGGATGGACACTAGTTAGTTTTTGTTCTGAAACACCGATTTTTAGTAAATTAAGCCCCTTTTATCCTTTTACACCCAGGGCAGGATCCTATTTTTATCCCCCTCCCCGGGCCATCTTGGCCATATCCCACATGGGCATAAAAATGGCCAGGGCCAGAAAGAGCATCATCACTCCCATAAAAACGATCATGATCGGCTCGATCAGGGAAGAAAGGTTTTTGATCGATTTATCCACTTCCTTGTCATAAAACTCCGAAACCTTTGCGACAATCTCCTCCAGGGTCCCGGAAGATTCCCCCACGGCAAACATCTGATAGACCAGGGGAGGAAAGATGGATTTGTCTTTCATTTTCTCCGACAAGGTCCCCCCATCCTTGACTGATTGTTGAATATTTAGTATAATTCCGGCAAGATAGACATTCCCAACCGTAGAAGCGGCAATCTCCAGGGTCTGCAACATGGGCAGGCCGCTACGGTTTAGCGTTACAAACATGCGGGTAAAACGGGACATGGCAATCTTTAAAAATACCGGGCCCATAATCGGGAGTTGGATTTTGATCAGGTCCCATTGATAACGCCCCTGTTCGGTTCGAACATACCACTGGAAGGCCCCGATCGCTGCACCCATAATCCCAAAAATAAGATACCAATAGGTAGAAAAGATAGCATGTAAGCCGATCATCATCCGGGTGGGAAGAGGCAGGGTTGTTTTAAAGCTTTTAAACATAACCATAAATTTGGGAAGAATAAAATAAATGGCGAACATAAAGGCCCCGATCAAGGCCCCGGAAACAATCTTGGGATATCGGGTGGCTGACTTTAAACGGGCCTTGGTTTCTATGTCGTATTCTAAAAAAAAACCAACCTGGTTGAGGACCTCTTCCAGTTTACCGGAGGCCTCCCCGGCCCGCACCATGTGGATATAAATGTCTTGAAATATCTTGGGATGACGGGCCAAGGCGTCGGATAAGGGATCCCCTTCCTTGACCCGATCCAGGAGATCTTGGATTACATTACTGAGGATGGGATTCTTAGACTGTTCCGCCAGGATCGATAACCCGGTCGTGATGGGTATCCCGGCCCTGATTATGGTTGTTAGCTGTTGGGTGAAAAACAACAGTTCATCGGCCTTTACTCTCCGAAATTTACCAAAAAAGGTCAAGGAAATTTCCTGGCTCGAACCAGGGCTGCCTGTCCCGGGGGCTGCTTTCCCGGCCTTTTCTTGTATGAATACCGGGACATATCCCATGCCCCCGATTCGGCCGGCGATTTCGCCCCGATTGGGCCCTTCCATCTGGCCGGTGATGAGCTTCCCCCCTCGATCCCTGGCCTTATAAATAAATTGGGGCATGGCGTTATTTAATCCAATAAACCCTTGCTATAGCCTTTTGAAATATGGTAAAAAAAGTCATAATCAGGAGGAAGCCTAATGATGAAAAATGCCATCAAATTAGTCAAATGTAGCCTGACAAAAAAAATGGGCAAAAAAACCAAATCCGAGATCCGCTTCGTCCCTTTTCAAGAATATGAATTATGGAAATATTATATCTCCCGCCAATATGGCTATACCCCTTGCAACGAAGAAATCTTTCTCTGGCTGCCCCAAAAAGAGTTTAACCGGAAAAAAGACAGTTATGAACGGATCGATTGGATTCCCGTCCACAAAGTAACCCTGTACTTTTTCCTTAAAAATGAAGGGGTCCTGGTCCCGGTTACCCGCTTTTTTCAGGAATCCGACTATCCCAAGGTCAAGCCCCTCTTTTTAAAACACTTTGAAGAGTTTCAGGATGAAAGTCATATGACTAAAGTCCTGGAGCACGTCCAGGAAGAAAAAGGGGTTTGCCTGAAAAACCTTTAACAGGCTGATGAAAAATAACCATCTGCGGTGTTCCCCTCATCCCTCGTCATTTCGACGTACTTCAATGTACGCCTCATTCCTCGGAATGAGGGCGCCTGGCATCTGGTCATTTTTGATCAGCCTGTTGAAAATGAATTCCCATCAACCCATTAGACAAAATGCGCTTCTTTGGGGGTAACCCGATTAAGTTCCTCCACCGTGGTAATCCCTTTTAATACTTTAGCGATCCCATCTTCCCGCAGGGACTTCATCCCTTGTTTCAAACGCGCATAGTCTTCGATTTCCCTGCCGGGCGCCCTTCGGAGGATCATCTCTTTTAATTCAGTGTCTATGATTAGAATTTCAAAGATCCCCAGCCGGCCTTTATAACCGCTCCCTTTACAAAAGGAACAGCCCTTCCCCCGCTGTAAGACCACTTCTTGATCCGGTGAAAGTCTTAAGTCCTGGAGCTCCTCGTTGGAAGCGGTGTAGGGTTCTTTACAGAGGGAACAGATGACCCTGACTAATCGTTGGGCAATGACCCCCTCTACCGAAGAAGAAATCAGGAAGGCATCCACCCCCATATCAGCCAACCGCACCAGAGAACTGGGGGCATCGTTGGTATGAAGTGTGGAGAGGACCAGGTGGCCGGTCAGGGCGGATTGAACGGCAATTTCCGCGGTTTCAAAATCCCGGATCTCCCCCACCATGATCCCGTCCGGATCCTGCCTGAGGATGGAACGCAGGCCCACGGCAAAGGTCAGCCCGGCCTTGAGATTGATTTGACATTGGCGGATCAAGTCCAGCCGGTATTCCACCGGGTCCTCTAAGGTGACGATATGTTTTTCCGGGGAGTTAATGGTGTTTAAGATGGCATACAAGGTGGTCGTCTTGCCGCTTCCGGTCGGACCGGTCACTAAAATGAACCCATAGGGTTTTTGGATCAGATAACGGATCTTCTCCATGTCCCGGGGGACAAATCCAAGGTCTTCCAGACCGATAATAATACTGGACTGGTCTAAAATCCGCATGACCACATTTTCCCCGTAAATAGTCGGAAAGGACGAAACCCGGGAATCAATTACTTTATTGTCCACCACGAACTTAAAGCGACCATCCTGGGGAAAACGCTTTTCGGAAATATCCATCTTGCTCATGATCTTGATTCTGGAAATTACCGGGGCAATAAATCGGGGGCCTAACGAGGAGGTCTCCTTTAAAATACCATCAATTCGATATCGAATACGGAGGGCCTTTTCTTCGGGCTCGATATGAATATCGCTGCAGCGGTCTTTAATCGCCTCGGAAATGATTAAATTGACCAATTGACTGATAGGACCTTCGTCAACCTCGACGGCCCCTCCTTCCGGTTCCGGCCCCTCCTCTTCGCCGGCAAAGATCTGTAAATCCTCCGGGGCCGATTCAATCTTGTCCATAAAGGTGCTCTCATAAAGCTTGTCCAGTCTTTCGAGGATATCTTTTTCAGAGGCGATGACCGGCTCAATTTCAAAACCGGTCTTAAAGGCCAGGTCATCCAGGGCAAAGATATTTAAAGGATCGGACATGGCTACCATGAGGACCTGCCCCATTTTGGCCAAAGGGACCACGGTATGCCTTCTGGCTATTTTGTCGGGGATTAGTTTGGCCAGAGAGGGGTCTATTTTTTCTTCTTTGAGGTTGACAAAATTGATCTTGAGCTGATGGGCCAGTGTTTTGATCAGGTTCTCTTCGGTGATAAAGCCCAGGCGGATTAACGTCTTCCCCAGCCGCTCTTTGGTCTTTTTCTGGGCCTCTACGGCCACGGCCACCTGGTCCGGAGTAATCATGCCGGCCTGTATTAAGATATCACCTAATCTCTTTTTTTCTCTCTTCATGGCTGGTTGGCTTTAAATGGATTTATTATGAATAATTACACAACATCAGACCCTTGTCAACACCCATTCAACAAGTTCTTGTGCCTTTCCCACCAGGCCCTGGCCTCACCAACGATAAAAAGTGAACCGGTAATCAAAATCAGATCCTCCGGCCCGGCAACCTTAAGGGCCTGTTTTATGGCCGAGGGGACGGTTGGGAAAAGGGTGCAGGGCATATTTTTCTTTTCAATAAAAGGCCTTAAGGCTTCCGGGTCGGCTGATCGGTCGTATTCGGCCCGGGTCAAAAACACCCTGTCGGCCAAGGGTATCATATAGTTTAAGGTTTGTCCGATATCCTTATCCTTCATCATGCCGAAGATCAGGGTTAATTTTTTATAGGAAAACACCCTGGGAATAGTTTGGGATAGGGTCCTCATGGCCTCGGGATTATGGGCCCCGTCCAGGACCAACCGGGGCCTTGGGGATAAGACCTCCAGCCTCCCCGGCCAATTCACCTTTTGGAGTCCCTCACGAATCGATTCCTCGGTCAGGGGATATTTTTCATGTAAACATTGGACAACCGTCAAAGCAAGGGCAGCGTTTTTGATCTGATGATCTCCGAGCAGACCGACTTTCAATTTTGGAGTGCGGCCTCCGGGTCGGAGGCCCCTCTGGACCGGAGGCCGCAATCCGAAATAAGTAAATTCACCCTGCCCTGTCTTTCTGGTCTTAAAATCCCTTCCGGCTAACAACATGGTGGCCTGCCGGCGCCGACAGACTCCTTCCAGAGATCCCTGAACCTTTTTTTGGCTCACCCCGATGACTAAAGGGACCTGATATTTTATAATCCCGCCCTTTTCCAGGGCTATACTCCTCAGGGTCTTGCCCAGGTACTCCTGGTGTTCCAAGGAAATGGTCGTGATAACCGTTATCAGGGGCTGGATGATATTGGTGGCATCCAGTCTTCCCCCCAAACCTGTTTCCATAATCGCCAGGTCCACCTTCTCCCGATAAAAAAAGAGCAGGGCCATGGCGGTAACAAATTCAAAAAAGGTCGGCGGCTCCTCAGGATCGGTCTTTTCTTGAATCTCTTTGATCAGAGCCAGCGTTTCCCCTTTGGAAATCATCCGGCCGTTAATCTGAAACCGTTCCCGAAAATCGATCAGGTGCGGTGAGGTAAACAACCCGACCTTATACCCGGCCCGGTCATAGATGGAGGCCAACATGGCCGCCACTGAACCCTTTCCATTGGAGCCGGCGATATGGATACACTTAAGATGTCTTTGGGGGTGTTTAAAGGCCTTAAGCAAATTTTCCGTTTTGGACAGGCCGAACTTGATCCCGAATTTTTGCAGGTTATATAAATAGGACAGGGCCTGATCGTATTCTTGGTCATAGCTTAAGCGCTCAAAAGGATGGCCCGGCATACTAAGCCTCCCCCCTTTCCAAACGGGCATAATCCAGGTGCAGGACCTTGGAGCCAAACCGTTTAAAGAGGACCCGAACCTTCCGCTCTCGAGGGGGTTCCTGGATTATCCCGGTCCCGAAGAGGGAATGAAAGACCTTGGTCCCTTTTGAAAACCCCTGGTCATCCTCTCTGGGAAGGGGATCAAATTCTGGTCTGTCTCTGTCCGATCGGTCTCTGTCCGGTCTGCCCCGGCGGGGCAATATCTCTTCAGGAATATCGGCAACGAAATGACACAGGTCGTTTTTCTGCCACCCGCCCTCCCGTTGGGATAAGGTCAGCGGACAGGTCAGGAAGAGTCTTTCTTTGGCCCGGGTGATCGCCACGTAAAGGAGCCGTCTTTCTTCTTCCATTTCATCGGGATCCATCATGGCATGCGTGGATGGAAACCGGCCTTCGGTCAGCCAGATAATGAAGACCACCTTCCACTCCAGGCCCTTGGCCGAATGGACGGTCGACAGGACCAGATGGTCCCTGACAAAATCTCCCTGCTCTTCATAGACCTCCAGGCTCAAATCGCCCAGGAGGGCCTCTGTCTCGGTGTAATTATAACTGACCCGGATGATTTCCTCTATTTCTTTCTGCCTGCGCTGCGGATCTTCATACAGGGTGGGCAGGAGATTCTTGTAATACTCCCAGATCAACTCCAGGGACTGGGTCGGCGTCAAAAGAGGTTGATCGGCCAGGGCCCGGAAGAGGACATAAAAATCCTGAAGCTGGGGCCTTAAACGGGGATATTGGGAAAGGCATTCCAGACGGGCGTTCCAGTCCGAACAGACCGCCATCTTTCCAACAATCTCCTGGGCCCTTTTAGGACCTAAACCGTCCAGAAGTTTCAGGACCCTTTCCCAGGCCAGGACATCCCTGGGGTTATGAAAGGCCTTCAGATACGACAGGAGATCTTTAATATGAGCCCCTTCAACGAAACGACGTCCCCCATATTTTTTAAAAGGAATGCCCTGCTTTTGAAGAAACACCTCCAGATTAAAGGAATGATGGCCGGCCCGAAAGAGAACCGCCATTTCCTGCCAGGGGATCCCTTTTCCATGAAATTCCTGCAAGTGCTCAATCACATAGTGAGACTGGGCTTCTTCATAAGGCAGTTCTATGCAATAAGGGGGCTCTCCCTTTTTAAACCGTGAGAAAAGGCATTTACTGTACCGTTCTTTGGAATAACTGATGACCTTGTTGGCCAGATTCAGGATCGGCTGGGAACTCCGGAAATTTTCCTCTAATTTAATAAGATGGGTCCCGGGGTATTGGCCTGGAAAATCCAGGATATTTTTAAAGTGGGCCCCACGAAAGCCATAGATGGATTGAGAATCATCACCCACCACCATCAGGTTTCCCCTGGCCAGGTAGCGAACCATTTCAGCTTGGAGCAGGTTGGTATCCTGATATTCATCTACCAGGACATACTGATAAAAAGAGGCTATTTTTTGGACCACCCTGGTTTCCTGCCTGAAGAGGCGCAGACAATGGCTTAAAAGGTCATCATAATCCAAGAGACCATGGTCCTTTTTAAATCCTTCGTACTCTCGATTGAGTTCCTTGAGTTGGGTCAAAACCGAATCGTCCTCAAAAAATAAAGCCGAGAGCCCTTCTTCGAAGCTTTGCCCCCGATTAACAAGGCGGCTCAGGAGTTCTATAAATTCTTTTTTATCAGGCCGTCCCTTATTTTTCTCCCAGCCTTTCTTTTTGATGATTTTGGCAATAATCTCCTCGCTGTCTTTCCGATCCAAGACCGTTAAAGGACTTTTGAGGTCGATAGAGGCCCCATAAATTCGAAGAATTTTATAGGCCAGGGAATGGAAAGTCCCTCCGGCGACACCCTGACAGGATCGTTCCAGCATCTCCTCCACCCGACGGAGCATCTCCTGGGCGGCCTTCCGGGTAAAGGTCAACAACAGGATCCTCTCCGGCGGGATCCCATTTTCAACCAACCAGGCCACTCGATAGACCAGGGTGCGCGTCTTTCCACTTCCGGCCCCGGCAATGACCAAGGTGGGGCCGTCCGGAGAAAAGACCGCCTCCTGCTGGATTTTGGTTAGATTTTTTTGATAATCGATTTTCCCCATGTCCTATTCTGTTGCCTTTCAATCCCCAATCCGGATTCCGAATTCCGCAATCCGAAATCCCTCCGGGTCGGAGGCCCCTCTGGGCCGGAGGCCGAAATCTAAACTAATCTTTACTTAGCCAATCCGAAATCTCCAATCCGAATTCCGAATTCCGCAATCCGCAATCCAAAAGGTGTCTAACCTCTTACTAAAAAAAGAGGGGCCTGTAAACCCTGAAATGGCTTGGCCGGGTTATTCCCATTAATCTCTGGACGGGAAAAATCCAGGACCTGAAACAGGGCAGAAAATTTCCATTTGACAAAAAGGCTTTTGAATCATATATTTTTGCATAGTTTCCCTTCAGAAACTTCTTGTTCCCGGATGAAGCAAACAGCCGTCAGCAACCAGCAGTCAGCATGGCCATTTTTTCAAGGCTTTTTCTGATCGCTGACCGCTCTCATCCGAAAAACTCTTTCCGGATAAGCATGAAGTAAGGTTTTTCGGAATCCAAACCTCTGGGTCCACCTACCGGCAGAAAAAGTCAAAGGAGGGGTTATGGCCGAGGAAGGCATTTTAAAAACGAAATTTCGTCAAGGGTATGCCGCTCTTTTCTATCAACAATGGCCGGCCCTGACCGGGGCGATTTTATTAGGACTTTTAAGTATCTTGATCGTGGCCTGGTCCCGCCCCTGGGGGATCGTCGGGGGAATCCGTAACTGGGCCGATTGGCTCTTTTATGGTTTGGGATTTTTTCCGGAACGACCCGAGAACCCCTTCCTGTACTCTTCTTCGATCATGGATGTCGGTTTTTTATTAGGGGCCTTCGGCTCGGCCCTTTTGGCCAAGGAATTTGCCTTTCGGAAGGCCCCGGCCCTGGAAATAGTTAAAGGTCTGGCGGGAGGGGTCTTCATGGGAATCGGCTCAGCCCTGGCCATCGGCTGTAATGTCGGGGCCTTTTACACCCCCCTGATCAACCTTTCAGCCAGCGGTTTCCCTATGATGGTCGGGCTGATCATCGGGGCCCTGATCGGCTTAAAATATCTTTTGTGGGAACTGGAAAAATTCCCGTCCAAGGCCTCCTTTACCCCGACAACCTCTTTGGGGGATAAAGGATTTGACTGGAAGGCCATCCAGCCCTATTTGGGTTCTCTGGTTCTCATCGGATTGATTGTTTGGGCCTATCTGTACGCCGGGAAAGCCTATACCGAAATCGGTGGCCTGTTGCTTTTTGGGGCTGCTTTCGGGATCATCCTGCAACGGTGTCGTTTTTGTTTTGTTCGGGCCTTTCGAGACCCTTTTATGACCGGAGAAGCCACCATCGCCAAGGCTATCGCCCTCAGTATCATTATCGGGTCCATCGGGCTGACGGTTTTGAAGTGGACGGGCTTCCGACCGGAAAGCCTCTACGTCATCCCGGCCTTCTGGTGGGGATCACTGGCAGGGGGGCTCATCTTCGGGATCGGCATGGTCATTGCCGGCGGGTGTGGAAGCGGTACCCTCTGGCGGGTATCCGAAGGGCAGTTCAAACTCTGGGCGGCCCTCTTTACCTTTGCCACCACCAATTCCTTAATGAATGTTCTTCTGAGGAGCACCGGCTGGAGACAAAAATTAGGCCGGGCGGTCTTCCTGCCCAACCTCTTCGGGTGGGGTGGAAGCATCCTCTTCATTGCCTTTATTCTGCTTTTATGGTATCTTTTGGTTACCTGGAATGAAGAAAGTAATACGTTTACAGTGGGACTGTAAGAACCGGTATAAGGTGTGCGGTATAGGGTGTAAGGTTAAGAAAAAACAAAAAGCCTTACTGCCTATCTAAATCCTTAGACCTTGACCCTTAAACCTTATACCTTAACAAGGAGGAATTATCATGGAAGACATTAAAGCCGATCAAACCTTGGATGCCCGGGGCCTGAGCTGCCCCATGCCGGTCCTAAAAACCAAAAAGGCCATTGAGACCCTGACATCCGGTCAAATCCTGGAGATCCTGGGGACCGATCCGGGGACCCGAAACGACCTGCCCGGTTGGGCGACTCGGACCGGCAACACCTATCTGGGGGAAAAAGAAGATCAAGGATTTATCCGTTTTTATGTAAAGAAAAAGTAAGGAGGCACCCATGGCTGAAAAATTGGGGCTCTTCGTCTCCTCCAATAAAAACCTCAGGCATGTGATCGAGATCACCAAGGCCGCCGAGGCAGCCGGCAAAGAAGTGCTGATCTTTTTTTCCCACAAGGGGGTCCTGCTCACTCAGGAACCGGAATTTAAGGAACTGATCGGCCACGGCCGGAAATCATTGTGCAATGTGGGCTATGAAGCCAACGGACTGCAGGGGAAGCCTGCCCCCGGAATAGCGGACAAAGACTTCGGCACTCAATCCCGTCATGGTGAGATGATCGACGAAGTGGATCGTTATCTCGTCCTATAAGAGAGGAGCCCATGAAAAAAGTCGCCTTTTTAGTCAAAGAAAAGGAAGAAGATTGGGAGGGACTTCGCTCGACCCTGGGATTGGCCGTGGAGAACAACTCCGTCTATCTCTTTGTCCTGGATCATGAAGTCGAGATGACCGAGCCTTACCGGGAAAATCTGGACTGGGTCCTGGATATGGAGGGAGAACTGTATTCCAATGTTCCGGCCAATGTGGAGAAACATGGCTTTACGCCCATTACTTATGAGGAAGTAGGCCAAAAGCTCAAAGAAATGGATTTTATCGTCCCTTTTTAAGAGTTAAAACGGTTTAATCCTGTCAAGCCTGTCAGACCAATTATTTCCCTTGAGTCTAAACGAGGTACCAAATGAAACTATTACATATTCATCGCTCCCAGCCTACTGAAGACGTCCTTAAATTGCAGGAGATCCTTTCCGAGGGAAATGAGGCCAGCAGCTTTTCCCTCTACGATGGAAAGGTGGATTATGCCAAACTGGTAGAGGTTATTTTTTCCAACGATAAGGTAGTGAGTTGGTGGTGATGAATGTGGATACCGGATAAAGGGTTAAAAACGATACTGGATTAAAAAGCCGATACTGGATACTCGATAAAACAAACCATCCAGCATCCAGTATCAAGTATCAAGTATCAAGTATCAAGCATCCAGCATCCAGTACAGCATCTTTAACAGTGAGGTGATTCATTATGCCAAGAAAAAACTTTTTACTAATCGGATTGATGCTTATTCTAATAAGCGGAATGGGGATCGATGGGTCTTATGCCCAACAGACCCAGTCAGGCCAGGTCTATGCAGTCGATCCGGAGCTCTGTGCCCTGATGCTTCGCAAAGGGAGAGAAGCCTTTTCAAGGGGGAAATATACCGAGGCCAAAGACCTGTTCCGTAAGGCCGTGCAAGCCGACCCCAATTCACCAAAGGCCTGGTCCAATTATGATCTGGCCCAGATGTATTCCGTGGCCGAACAATTCAAGAATCATGGCCGCATCGTCCAATCGACTGCCCCTGAAGAAACCGCGGGAATGCTCCAGCCACCCTCGCCGGTCGTAGCTCCTGCATCTCCTCCGGCTAAGGAAAAGGTCAAAACAATCCCGTCCAAGAAGGAAAAGACGGTTAAAGAAAAAGGGCCCGCCCCTTCAGAAACTAAAAAAGTAGAACCAGCCAAAGCCGGACCGCCGGTAGGGCAACCTTCAGGACCTCCCATCCCTGCCCCTTCTCCTACCAAACCACCGGGAGGTGCAAAAATTTTGAACGATGAGGGTTGCTGAAGGAATTACATCCTTGGGATTTATAGACTTCTGTAGTTGAACCAATTTATTAAAAGGGAGGTGAGTTTAAAGGAAACTTTATCAGACTAACCATTTTCGTTCAGTTAACGCTTCTGTGTACTTTTTTAATTCAACAACCCAATTTTTATTTTTTACTTTAATTGATGATTAGGAGGTAACTCAAATGAGAAAAGTTGTTTATTCGGTCATAGCCCTTTCTTTTATAATTGCCCTTTTGGGATTCACAACCGCCCAGGCGGACGTGGCCAAAGGGGAAAAGGAATTTTACGAAGGGATCAAGAAAGAAATCCCAGTAGACAAGATAAAAACCGTTCAGGATTTAAATAAGACTTGGCAGGATGTCCAGGGCGGGAAAAGCAAGGCCATCTTGATTGATGTCCGGACACAGCCTGAATTTGAAACAGGCCACATCGAAGGAACCAATCTGGTCACCTTAACCCATGTTTATACCATGCCCAGGCACTTCAAAGATCCAAATGCCGAGTATTGGGTCTGGTGTCGTACCTCCAACCGAGCCGTATATTTTGGTTGGTTGATGAATAAATACGGTTATAAGAATGTGAATGTCGTTTTAGGAGGGGTCGTGGATTGGATGAAACAAGGCTATCCGCTGGTCAACCGTTTCATGGGCCGCTTCGAGGTAAAGGAATACGGCCATCCTTTCAAGGAAAAAGGCCCTGTTCAATATCGGGAGTTTGTTGATTATAAATAATTAGTTTCCATCCGGAAATTCGAATTTCCGGATGGAAACACCTGGATGTCGGAATTAAGCTCTCGCCAGAAACCCTTTTTCAAAGGGTTTCTGGCCATAGTTGAGGACCGGCAGCTGTATGTTCTCATCCGGAAACGT
>JAZDOU010000362.1:0-11578 GCA_043798385.1 Pseudomonadota bacterium | reverse complement strand
TGAACCCTTTCACATATATATCGGGAGAAGAGCCGGACAGGTTAGTGGAGCGCAAGGAATGGATTTAACTTTAACCGCAGAACAGAAAAAAATCGTCGAGGCAGCCAAGAAATTTGCCCGAAGCGAATTCCCCAAGGTAGCCCGGGAATGCGACCGGGAAGAAAAATATCCCCTGGAGATCTATAAAAAGGCCGGCGAACTGGGGTTTATGGGGATTTTTATACCCCGGCAATACAACGGACTGGGCTTGGGTATTTTTGAACACGCTATGGTCATGGAAGAATTCTGGCGGGTGGATCCGGGGATAGGGGGTATCCTCCTGGCTGTTTTCGGGGCCGAAATCTTAATCCACCAGGGAACCGGGGAGCAAAAAAAGAAATACCTGCCTCTCATCGCTACGGGAAAGGCTATTACCGGCTGTGCCATCACCGAACCCGATGCCGGCAGCGATATCTTGAATCAGAAGACCCAGGCCAGGAAGACTTCCCATGGCTATGTGATTAATGGCAGCAAGCAGTTTATCAGTAACGGGACTATCGCCGACTTCCTGCTGGTCATGTGCCTTACCAATCCGGAGGCCCCCAGACCCACCGAGCGCTATAGTTTTCTTTTGGTGGAAAAAGACCGTCTCGGTTTCCAGGCCCACAAGTTAACAGGCAAAATGGGTATCCGGGCTTCGGATACGGCCGAGCTTTTTTTTGACGAGGTCCTGGTACCGGAAGAAAATCTGATCGGAGGCAAGGAAGGTCAAGGCTTCCGCCAGGTGATGCATCTTTTTAATATTAACCGGGTCGTGGCGGCTTCCCAGGGAGTGGGGGTGGCTCAAGGGGCTTTCGATCGGGCCGTGGCCACCATCAAAGGACGGGGCCAGTCCAGCCAGCCCCTGGCAAGCGTTCAGGGCATCCAGTTTAAGGTTGCCGAAATGGCCGCCGGCATCGAGGCCTCACGGCGGTTATATTATACGGCTGCCTGGATGATTGATCACAATCAGATCGATCCCAAGCTGATCTCCATTGCCAAACTGGTCGCCGGTGAGACCGCCGTCCGGATCACCGCTGAGGTCCTGGAGATTTATGGCAGAACCGGTTATCTGGCCGATTACGATGTGGAACGTTTTTATCGCGATGCCAAGATCGTTGAAATTTACGAAGGAGCCAAGGAAATAGAAAAAATCACCATTGCCAGGGAAATACTTGGGAGGGATTAACAGAATTCAGAAATTCTTTTCGCTGAAAAAAATACTCAGGCTGTAAGATGTCAGGTCATGCCGAGGAGGGAGACGAATTCCTCCCAATGGGAAACCCTGGGAACCTGTTGGTCGGGAATCTCCTCCGGTCTCTTGATATAGCCGGGCACTACCGGAAGGTGGTGGTCTTTGACATAGGTCATCCAGACGGGCCTGAGACCGGCTTGTTGGGCGCCGAGGATATCGGGGTCAGGATCATCCCCGACGTAGAGGATATTCCGGTTTTCAACTCCGAGCTTTTCCACCAGCATCTGGAAGACGATGGGATGGGGTTTGCGATAGCCTATTTCTCCCGAGATGAGAACCGGTTCAAAGTAAGGCCTCAGCCCCATCGACTCGATAAGACCCCTGGCGGCCGGGGCGTGGGTAAAATTGGAGAGTATGCCCAGTCGAAAGGCGCCTTGGAGTCTTTCAAGCATCTCTATTGTCCCGGGTATCAGGCGGCAGTAATCGAAAAAGGCCGAGAAATAGGCCGTCACGGCCCTGGCGATGAGGGGGTCATCAGGGGTTACCGGGAGTCCCAGCGAGGTCAGGGCAGAGCTGATCCAGAAACGATTATGGGTTTCCCGCCCATCCAGCTTCGTTTCCCGGATAAATCGGATGGCCGCCTCCTTATGAGCCGTCAGAAAAACAGCCGGGTCAAACACAAGGCCACTTTCCTTTAGACTACTGGTCAGCCGCCCCACCGCCTCCCCCATGGCAACGGGTTCCACCGTGATCAAGGTATTGAAAAGGTCGAAACCGATGGCCCTGATATCGTCCATGGTCTTTTCATTATAGAAATGGACGAAAAAAAGCAAGTCTTTTAAAGCGAAATAAAACAGTAGTCTTAGATAGACTATTCACTCGACCAAGTTGAACCAGGGGAGGTCTGGCTGGTATTTCATGGACTACCCGGTTTAAGACAAATCTGTTGATATCCACTCTTTTTAATCACGACCAGAATTTCAAAGAATCAGCGTAAGCTGCGGATAAAATCCCCCACCGCCCCGCTTCCTTGATTCTCCACGATCCTGATCGTCTGAGATCCGATGACGGCTATGTCCACCTTGCCTGTTAAAAAATCAATGCCCCTTTTGTCTTTGACCCCGAATCCCAACGCCAAGGGCAGCGAGGTGGCTTGGCGGCAGCGGTCCAAATAAGCGGCCAGGTCTGAGGAAAAATGGGTATCGGCACCGGTGACCCCTTTTCTGCTCAGGCAATAGATAAACCCCTGGGCCAGGGAGGCAATAGTATTCAAGCGGCTGTCCGGTGTGGTGGGGGAAAAAAACAGGATAGGTGAGAGCCCATACTGTTTCATAACCCGGAGAACCTCCTGCCCTCTTCCGGTGGAAGGTCAGGGACAAGGGCACCTTGGAGATTTCTTTCCGCCAGGGCCTGGGCAAACCGTTCAAACCCGTATTTAAAAAGAATATTGGTGTAGCTCATCACAAAAAAAGGGATATCAAAACGCCGAGCCGCTTCTTGTGCAAAATCCAGGCAGGCCGACACGGTCACCCCATGTTCCAAAGCCTTTTGGTTGGCCCGGAGGATCACCGGCCCATCGGCCATCGGTTCCGAGAAAGGGATCTGCAATTCCATCAGATCCACACCGGCCATGACCATGGCCTCGATGACCTGGAAACACGTTTCCCAGGAAGGGTACCCGAGGACCAAATGGGTCATGAGCAGGATATCCTTTTCGGCCAGTCTTTTTTGAAGAGTGGTCTCAAGCAGCATAGTCATTGGCTTTCTCCCGAATAAATTCCCGCCAGCCCGGATCTGCAAAGGCCTCAGCAATGGTGAAGATGTCCTTGTCCCCGCGCCCCGATTGGTTGATCAGGATAAGGTCATGCCGGTTTAAGCTGCCGGCTTCTTTAAAGGCCTGGGCAAAGGCATGAGCCGACTCCAGGGCCGGGATCAAACCTTCTTCTTTGAGGCTAAGAGAAAGGGCCTCTATCACCTCCTGATCAACAGCGGCTTCCACCCGAACCCTTCCTTCCTGACAGAGGGCGGCCATAATCGGGGAAACCCCCACATAATCCAGGCCCGCGGCCAGGCTGTGGGTCTCTTTCATCTGCCCGTCACTATCCTGTAGAAAAATGGTTTTATAGCCCTGAGCCACCCCGATCGAACCGTCTTTAGAGGCCAGCCTGGAGGCATGCTTTCCGGTGTCAAGCCCTTGGCCCCCGGCCTCCACACCCACCAGGTCGACCGGATCATTCAGAAAAGCCTTGAACATCCCTAAGGCATTAGACCCGCCCCCGACACAGGCATAAATGCACTTAGGGAGTTTCCCTTCCCTCTCCAGGATCTGTTCCCGGGCCTCCTGCCCGATAATGGCTTGAAAATAAGAAACCATTTCCGGAAAGGGGTGAGGACCACAGGCCGTACCCAGCACATAGTGGGTGTCATCCATGTGGGTGATCCAATCCCGAAAAGCGGCATTAATAGCATCCTTGAGTAGGCCGGTCCCTTCCCTGACCGGAACGACTTCCGCCCCCAGACGTTCCATCCAGAAGACATTGGGCCTTTGCCTTTTAACATCCACCTCGCCCATATAAATGGTACAGCCCAATCCGAATTTGGCGGCCATGGTGGCCGTGGCGACACCGTGCTGACCGGCACCGGTTTCGGCAATGACCCTGGTCTTCTTCATCCTTTTAACCAAAAGCCCCTGCCCGATGACATTATTGGCCTTATGCGCCCCGGTGTGATTCAAGTCCTCTCTTTTGATATAAATCCGGGCCCCCCCGAAATAACGGGTCAGGTTCTCAGCCAACGTCAAAGGGGTGGGCCGGCCGGAATAGGTGGACATGATTTCCACATATTCCTGCCAGAAGAGAGGATCCGTTTTGGCCTTTTCAAAGGCTTCCACCAGTTCATCGAAGGTGGAAACCAGGATCTCGGGGATGAAGGCCCCTCCGAAGATTCCGTAATAACCGCGGTTAATCATTTATGGGTGCTCCTTTATTTGGAATCCAGAATTCTTTGATGTTTTTCATCAACTGTTTCATCAACACCGGGTCCTTTTTCCCGGGTCTTTCTTCGATGCCGCTGTTGACATCCACGGCATAAGGCCTTACCCGTAAAATGGCCTGCTGAATATTCGAAGGGGTCAGGCCGCCGGATAAAATAATCGGCAGAGAAAACGCTTTGGCCTTAACAGCCAGTTCCCAAGGGAAGGTCCGGCCGGTTCCCCCGGGAATGCCTTCCTGAAAAGTATCTAAATGTACAGCCCGCACCTGCCCCAGATAAGAACGAATGGGTAACAGACTTGAGACGTCCTTAAGGCGAAAAGACTTGATTGCACCGGGCATGAATCCCCGGCAGAAGGTCGGGGACTCGTTTCCGTGAAACTGGATCATCTGGAAACCGCAAAAATCCGCAATGGTTCGTATCCATTTTTCGTCTTCATCCACAAAGATCCCTACGGTCGTCACAAAAGGAGGCAGGACTTCAATAATAGAACGGACCTGCTCCGGGGCAATCTGGCGGGGACTGGAGGAGAAGACAAAACCCAGGGCCTGGACACCCAAGTCCACGGCTAAAGACGCGTCTTCGTAATTGGTAATACCGCAAATCTTCACTCTAACAGATTGCTCAAAAACGTTCATTGGCTGTGTTGTCCTCATCCCTCGTCAGTCCAAGGTACTATATTAGGTACGTCTCCTTTCTCGAAACGTCGGACGCCCTGCAACTAAACGTTTTTGAGCAGTCTGTTCCAATAAGTTTTCCATTCATACGGTTATCCGGCCTCCACCAACTCCCTGGTTTTTTCTAACTGGTTTTCGCTTTTCATCAAGGTGGTTCCCACCAGAAGGGCCTGAACACCTGCTTTTCGCAACAAACGAATATCTTCTTTATCTTTAATACCGCTTTCACTGACCTTGATAATTCCCGGAGGAATATGAGGGGCCAGATCAAAGGTTGTCCGAAGATTGACTTGAAAGGTATCTAAATCCCGATTATTGATTCCAATGATCTCGGCGCCGCAAACCAGTGCTTTTTCCAGATCAGGCCGGTTATGGACTTCAACCAGGGCCGCCATCCCCAGTTGACGGCAGAGATCAAGCAGGACCGTGAGCTGCTCCTGAGGTAAGATACGGCTAATGAGCAGGACAGCATCTGCCCCAAACCGCCGAGACTCCCATAGCTGAACTTCATCGAGGATGAAATCCTTGCGCAAGATAGGCAAGGAAACGGCCTCTTTCAGAAGGGGCAATTGCTGCAGGTCTCCTCCAAAAAATGGGTTGTCCGTAATCAGCGAGATGGCCCGGGCCCCGGCCTCTTCATACAGCCTTCCAATAGGTCCAGGATCTATCCGGTCACGAATAACCCCCGCTGAAGGCGAAACAAATTTTATCTCCGCGATCAGACTGATCCGCTTTGATTGACTGATGGCCTTTTTAAAATCCCGGCCCGGCAAGAGATCAAAATGATTACAATGGCGGTCAGCCCTCTTTTTCAGGCCTTGGACCTCTCTTTCCTTTTCAGATATAATCGCATCCAAAAAAGCAGGCATGAATTAGCCCTATAAACTCTTCCGGACAAAGGGCTGGCATTGCCGGGTAAAGGCTATCAACTGGTCAAGCTTCTCCCTGGCCCGGCCGGAATCGATAGAGTCTTGGCCTCTTTTTATCCCTTCTTTGAAATCCTTGTCCAGACCGACCGCCCTAAAGGCCGCAGCGGTATTCAGGAGGACCATGTCCCTCTTGGGTCCTGGTTCGCCGTTTAACAGGGTCCGGATAATCCGGGCATTCTCAAGGGCATTTCCACCGGCAATGGTTCCCGGGTCGGCCCTTTTAAAACCCAATTCTTCCGGGGAGAGGTCATAGGTGTTTACCTGCCCCTGGTTAAGGTGAGAAATGCGGGTCGTCCCGCAGATACTGATTTCATCAAAGGTCCCTTGCCCGCAAACCACAAAGGCCTCTTTGGTGCCCAAACGTTTAAGGACCCGAGCCATCTTTTCGGTTAATTCCGGGGCGTACACCCCCAGGACCTGGGCCGAGGCCCCGGCCGGATTGGTCAAGGGCCCCAGGAGATTGAAGATGGTTCGAATCCCTATCTCCTGGCGAGGTTTGGCGGCATATTTCATGGCCCCGTGGAAAAGAGGGGCAAAGAGAAATCCAATACCGATCTCCTGGATGGATCGTTCCACATCGGTGCTGGAAAGATGTAAATTGACCCCGAGATTTTCCAGGACATCGGCACTGCCACACAAACTGGAAACCGCCCGGTTGCCGTGCTTAGCCACCTTGACGCCCGCCCCGGCGGCCACAAAAGCCGTGACGGTCGAGACATTAAAGGTCCTGGTGCCGTCACCTCCGGTGCCGCAGGTGTCCAGGATGGTTTCTTCTTCAATATTGATTTCATCGCGATCAATATTAACCAGATTGTTTTTCAGATTGAGGCGGATGGCCTTGGCCCGCATGGACCGAGCCGCTCCGGTGAGCTCATCGACGGTTTCCCCCTTGATGCGAAGGGCCGTAACAAGGGCCGCTATCTGGGCATCAGTCCCCAGGCCGCTCATTATTTCATCCATGACCATTTCCATTTCCACTTCGCTCAAATCCTCTCCCCGGACCACCCGGGCAATCGCTGTTTTAATCATCAGATTCTCCTTTCCTAAGAAAAATTTGTTCTTGGGTCTATTAAAATAAAATCATCCGGTATCTGGTTTTGCCCATTCCCCTCAATGACCGGATCTAAAAAATTCTTGATCAACCTATCCCCCATAGGGGTTAATATGGATTCGGGATGAAACTGAACCCCTTCCACCCGGTTTGTGCGGTGCCGCAGTCCCATTATTTCCCCCTGGTCGGTCCAGGCACTTACCTCCAGACAATCCGGTAAATCCCTTTTCTTCACAATCAGAGAATGATAGCGGGTGGCCTCAAAGGGATTAGGCAACCCTTCAAAAATGGTTTGGCCGTCATGATAAATCGGGCAGGTTTTACCGTGCATGATACGGTCGGCCCGGATCACCTGGGCCCCGAAGGCAAACCCGATGGCCTGATGACCGAGACAGACTCCCAGCATGGGAATGGTTGGAGAAAATTCCCGGATCACCTCTACGGTAACGCCGGCTTCCATGGGGGAGCGAGGACCGGGGGAGAGGAAAATGAGGTCCGGAGCCAATTCCCTGATCTCGGCAATGGTGATTTCATCATTGCGTCTGACCAACAAATCTCTTTCCCGCCGGGCGATGGTCTGGACCAGGTTATAGGTAAACGAATCGTAGTTGTCGATCATCAAGATCATAGCTCCAGTCCCCTTTCCGCCAATTGGATGGCCTTGAGCATCCCCTTGGCCTTGTTTAAGCTCTCCTGATATTCAAACTCCGGGTCGGAATCGGCCACGATCCCGGCCCCGGCCTGGACAAAGATCTTCCTGCCTTTGAGCACGATGGTCCGGATGGTGATACAGAAATCCAGGTTCCCGGAAAAGCTGAAATAACCCACGGCCCCGCCATAAGATCCCCGGGCCGAAGGCTCCAATTCATGGATGATCTCCATGGCCCTGATCTTCGGCGCACCGGTCAGGGTGCCGGCAGGGAAAGTGGCCCGGAAGACATTAAAGCAATCCTGGCCCGGGGCCAATTCGGCCTGGACATGGGAGACCAGGTGCATGACATGGGAATATCGTTCGACGATCATCAATTCCGGGACTTGAACCGTGCCGACGGCGGCGATCCTGCCCAGGTCATTCCGGCCCAAATCCACCAGCATGATATGCTCGGCCCGCTCCTTGGGGTCTTCCAGAAGTTCCTGCAGCAGTCTTTTCTCTTCTTCCTCATCCTTTCCTCTTCTGCGGGTCCCGGCAATGGGTCTGACCTCCACCCGTCCTTCCTCCAGACGCACCAAAATCTCAGGGGATGAGCCGACCAGAAAGAGGTCTTCAAGTTTTAAAAAGAAAAGATAGGGGGAAGGATTGATGTAACGTAGGGCACGATAGAAGGCGATGGGGTCATGGTCATTTTCCCCTTCAAAACGCTGGGAAAGGACGACCTGGAGGATATCCCCGTTGACGATATAGGATTTGGCCTTTTTAACCATTTCCCGGAAGGCCGCCGGTGTCAGGTTGGGCTTTAAAGATAGAATCGATTTTTGAGACGACTCGGACGGCTCCTTGACCAGGGGAGTTTTAAGCAGTTCCAGGAGGGCATTAATTTTTTGAATACCTTCCTGGTAAATCAAGGAAAGATCGTCCCCATCCTGAATATGAAGGCAGGCTGCAATCTTCAACGTGTGCCGGAGATTATCAAAGATGATCATGGTGTCGGTAATCATGAAAACGGCCTCTTCCGGACAATCTTCAGGAGGATGAGCCGGAAGCTTTTCAAAATAGCGGACCATCTCATAACCCAAAAACCCGACGGCTCCTCCATAAAAGCGGGGAAGTCCTCCTACCGAAACCGGGCGGTATCGATCAAGAAGTTCTTTCAGAATTTTTAATGGATTCCCCTGGTGCTTGATTTTCTTTTGATCGCCGTTTTTTAAAATCAGGCAATCCTCCCCCAAGACTTTAAAGACGACCGCCGGGTCCGCTCCCAAAAAGGTATACCGGCCCCATTTTTCTCCCCCCTCCATACTTTCCAGGAGAAAGGCATAAGGACGGGAGCGGAGTTTCATCAGGATGGAGACCGGGCTCTCCAGGTCGGCTAAGACTTCCCGGTAGATGGGGATCAGGTTTCCCTGTCGGGCTAATTTTTCAAAAGCGGTAAAATCGGGGGTGACCATCCAAAATACTCCTCCCTTGAAAATAAAAAAGGCCGTGATCGCTTCACGGCCTTTTTTAGTGCACCAATAAAAAAGCCGTGGAGAACCGGAGCGGCTCTCCACGGCTTGATGTTACTTTTATCAGTTTAGCGGTGGATAGACCCCTCCCTTGAGTTCTGCCACCACCAATTAGTAGATATCATGTATGTATGGTTCATAATTTATGATGCCTCTAAACTATTGGCTCCCATAATACCAGACCGTTGAACCCAGGTCAATATTTTTTTACGGACGATCAATTTTTTCTTCAATCTCGGGGGAGTCACAATTGACCTCATAAAGGCGCGCCTACGGACACTCAGGCAGAAGGTCCTCTTCAAACGCGTCGGTCTGACCAAGAGCAGGATTGGGAAGTGGTGGGAATGTGGTAAGGGTAATGGAGTAGGGGGCCAAATGAAGAATATTCGAAAGGGAAAAGGAGACAATTCCTTTAGGGGTTTATCCCTTTTGGATTGACTTTAACTGTTTGTTATGCTTTAAATTGTTCATCAATAAATTTTCCTTTGTCCAGACATCGTCCCGGATTCCGTCCTGGAGGGGACTCCACCCCGGAGGGCGAAGGCCGGGAACCAGTTCCTTTATTCTGGATTCCGGTTTCTACCGGAATGACATCCAAAAAACTTTTGCAGGGGGTTCAATTTCGCAAAGAATAATGAAGATAACTATTAGGAGAAACGAGTATGGCCAAAGGTCCGGAAGAATGGTTTAAGCAGGCAGAATATGACATGAAAACTGCGGAAGGTCTATTTCAGTCGGGAAGGTATATTTGTGTGGTTTTTATGTGTCATTTGTCCATTGAGAAAGCTCTTAAGGGATTATATCAAATAAAGCTTAGTACCATTCCCCCAAAGGTCCATAATCTGCTTTATTTCGTTGAAGCAGCCGGGATAACATTACCCGATGCCTTATACGATGTGGTCTTTGCCCTCAATCGGGCGAGCATTCCGACTCGGTATCCGGAAAATCTTGAACAGATGCAAAAGGATTACCCCAAGCGAAAGACTGAAAAATTGCTTATCCAAAGCAAGGAGGTATTGAAATGGCTCAAAAAAGAGCTAAAAAAATAATTCAGTTTTTCTTTGATTGCCTCAAAGAAAATGAGTTGAAGATCTCCAAGATCATTGTCTTCGGTTCTCAGGCAAAGGGTACTGCAACCGAAGAAAGCGATATTGACATCGTCATTGTCTCGGAGGATTTTAAAAGGAAGAATATTTTCAAACGCGCAGATATGACGAAGGATGCTGAAGTCAGGACCATCAGAAAATTCATGGTTCCCCTCGATATTATCACCATGACCCCGGAAGAATATGAAAACAAAACGACTCTCATGGCAGAATATGCTCACGAAGGCGAGGTTGTATATGCAAGCTGAAATGCCGGCAACGTGGTGCTGTCATGGTTAACGGCTCGGCCTCCATCGTTCAAAAACTATGGGGCTACTGCAACATCCTCCGGGATGACGGGTTGTCCTATGGGGATTACGTCGAGCAGTTGACCTATCTGCTTTTTCTCAAGATGGCCGATGAGCTCTGTAGCTATTAAGGGTCTCATAGTAGTCTTGACATGAAGCTGAAGAACTCGTATTAGTCGGGACCGGGGGGTCTTCTTTTCTGGGGTTGTCCATCTTCGACTCTCCAGTTTCTTTGCCGGGCCAAATTTTTAATTTTAGTCTATAGCAGGCCGATAAATAAGCCCGAAATAGGCCGGTCGGCTTAGCCGACCTAAGAAGAAGGCTTCCTGTCCGACTCCCCCAGGAGTCTCCCCAAGAGATCGGCATAGCCGATCGGCCGGAAGCCGAGGGCTGAATGCCCTGCCTCTAATCAACTTAGCCGTTGGGCCGGGATAGGGCGACGAGGTGCCCTTTGGACAATCCCAGAAAAGAAGACCCCCCGGTCCCTGTTGGTCAATATTATTTTGAGACCCTTAATAACTAAGATTAAAAAAATAATTTATTGTTTGAAGAGCTCTATTCTTTACCGTTCAAACGAAACAAACTTTTTTTAAGACCTGTTTAAGCATATCCACCCAAGGGAAAAGCTACTGGAGAAGGGGGCCTCTGGCCTGATTGATGAAGAACTGGTGGCGGCCATATTGGGCATGGGGACTGCCGGGATTGACGTGCGAACCATGGCCAGGCAGGTCGTCCCCCTTATCCGGAAGCATAAGGAAAATTTGACCCTCGATCAACCCGGGGATGGGACTGACTAAGGCGGCCCAAATTCTTATTTAGTTTCCATCCGGAAATTCGAATTTCCGGATGGAAACACCTCGATTTCGGCCGGTCGATTTTATCGACCTACGCTAAGGTCCCCATTCGGGGACCGGCATGGAGCTCTCGCCAGAAACCCTTTTAAAAGGGTTTCTGGCCAAAGAGGATAGCCGGCAGATGTATATTCTCATCCGGAAAGGTCGTTTCCGGATGAGAACTATTTATAATTCCCAGGCGGCCCGGGCCCCCTCTTCGACGGCCTCGAAGATCCGCCGGGGGCGGCGGGCGTCGCCGATGACGGTGTGCGGAATCTCCAAGGCCTCCAGGACCTTCTTCAATTCATCCCCGGCTTTCAGACCAACG
>JAZDOU010000128.1:0-5507 GCA_043798385.1 Pseudomonadota bacterium | reverse complement strand
CGTTAAGCCGATAGTAAAGGTCCTGCCGAAACCGGCCCTTGCGGACCTCTTCCTCAAGGTTTCGATTGGTCGTTGCCACGATCCGTGCGTCGACTTTGATGGTTTGGGACGAGCCCAGGCGCTCAAACTCGTTATGCCAATCACCCGGAGCAGCTTGGCCTGCAGCTCCAGCGGCAGTTCCCCGATCTCGTCCAGGCAAAGGGTGGAGCCATGGGCGATCTCGAACCGGCCGATCTGCCGGGTATCGGCCCCGGTAAAGGCCCCCTTCTCCCGGCCGAACAATTCACTCTCTATTAAATTGGCCGGCAGGGCGGCACAGTTGACGGTGATCATCGGCCGACTCTGGCGGGGACTCAGGTTGTGGATTAGGGCGGCGATCAACTCTTTTCCCGTACCGGTCTCACCGAGGATGAGGACCGTTGTGCTTGTCGGGGCGACCTGCTCCGCTCGGTAAAGAATATATTTGAGACCATCGCTTTGCCCGAGAATATGATCGAATCGGTGTCTCCTTTTGTTCTCTTGACGGAAATAGATATTCTCGGCCTCGAATTGGTCTTTCAAGGTTTTGATCTCAGAAAAGGCTTTACGGAGGGATTCCTCGGCCTGTCGACGCTCTTCTATCTCCTTCCCCAGTTGCTCGTTGGCTGTCCGGAGTTCGATGGTCCGTTCCTCGACCCGTTGTTCCAGTTCGCTGTGGGCTTTTTGCAAGGCCCCGGCCAGACGTTTCTGTTCGGTGATATCACGGATATTACACTGAATCACTTTATGATGATTAACCAGATAGACATTGCTGACAAATTCTACGGCAATGAGCCGTCCATCTTTCGTCTCAAGGGGTAGGTCCTCAAAACGAATATATCCTTTGCTCTGCAACTCCGAAAAGGTGGTTTTCGAGGCCTCAATATTTTTAAAAGGACCGATTTCCCAGAGTTTTTTCCCTAAAAAATCTTCATAGGAATGACCTAACATCTCTACCAGGAATGGATTAACATCCGATATTTGCCCTGTCTCGGCGTCGAGGATTAAAATGCCATCTTGGGCCGTCTCAAAGAGACGCCGGTAACGGGTTTCAGAGTCCATTAGAAGTTGCTGCTTTGTTTTGGGGGGTTTTTTCACCAGGATCCCTATCCGATAGCTTTTAGATCTCGAATTTTCGATCACCTATGTAAATAATATTACTGGGATATTCACTTGTCAACCGAAAACTAAGCCATCATGCCCGCCTAATGCGGGCACCGACGAAGCATGGAAATGACTTTCGCCGAACGACGAACGCTTAACGACGAACGTTATTTTCGTATTAAAAATGTGCCATTACAGGGTTAACGTCAGGCTTATGAGGGTGAAGGGGTTGGGTCGGCCGCTCCCCCGCCCCCCAAACCGGAGAAGGTTTGAAAAAAGGTCGCCTTATTATTTTGCCCGGGCTCGTTGGACAATTTCCGCCAGGTCCAAAATTTCCAGATTTTCTTCCTGCCCCTCTCCCTTGGTTGCATCGGCCAACATCTTGGCACATTGGGGACAGGCCACTGCCAGGATCTCAGCCCCCGTATCCAGGGCCTCCCGGATGCGGACCCTGGCCGGGCTGTCTTCCCCCGGTCCGATGATATCGGTGAAAAAATTCCCGCCGCCGCCGCCACAGCAAAAGGCGTTCACCCTGTTCCGGCGCATTTCCACCATTTCCAGTCCGGGGATAGACTTCAATATCTCCCGCGGTGGCCTATAGATCTGATTATGCCTGCCCAAATAACAGGGATCATGAAAAGTAACCCTGGCCGGGTATCGGGTCAGGGCGATCCTTTTTTCTTTGATCAATTGAGAGACGATTTCAGTAAAGTGAAAGACCTCGAAATTTCCCCCCAGCCTGGGATAATCCCTTTTGAAGGTATTCAGGGCATGAGGGTCAAGGGTGATGATTTTTTTAATATCCATTTTTTTAAATTTCAAGATATTTTCTTCAGCCAACTTGGTAAAAAGCCCGGCCTCGCCCAGGACTCGGACCTCGTTCCCGTCACAGGTCTCCAGGCTGCCGAGTATTCCCAGCGACACCCCCGCCTCGGACAGCAGCCTTCCCACATTACAGGCCATCTTCTGTCCGACCTCATCAAAAGAGCCGACACAGCCCACATAGAAGAGATACTCCTGGCCTGAAAATTCCTGGAGCCCCAATCCCCCGGCCCAATTCCCCCTTTCCTCCTGAGGAAGCTTATAAGGGTTGCCATGGACCAGAATGGCCTTGAAATAATCCCGGACCTTGGGTGGAATCTTGCCCTCATTGACTAATTCCGCCTTGGTTTCTCGAAAGATGTCCGGCAGATAATCCTTGAACCGGGGAAAGACACACTGCTCCTTGCAGTTATCGCAGGCCAGACAGGAATACAGGATCTCGGCAAAATGGGGGCTTGTTTTTATTTCATCGCTCAGCCAGCCCCTGATGAGCCACATCCGGCCCCCCGGTGAATAGGTATCCCAGCCGAAGGCCTTATAAGAGGGACAGTTGAAATCGACATAATCTCCCGGGAATTTACAATATCCGCACCGAAAACAACGATGGACAATCTCGGCATGTTCGATATCATGGGCATATTCCATAATGATTCTCCTCCCAGTTTCTTCCTACCGCAGCCGCGGTACTCAGCCTTTCCCTTCCAGGGAAGTTCCCCGATTCCTCATACCACCCCTACGGGGCGGGTTCCCAGTTTCCCGGATTCATGATCCCCTGGGGGTCGAGATTTTTCTTGATCATCAGGAGCAACCGGCGGGTATTCGGGTCCATCTTTTCCAGGGTCATTTTTTGTTCTCTGAAATTAGGCTTCCAGGGGATTCCGCCCATCTCCAGGGCAAAGGCCGTAGCCTCGTCCAGGGCCTCTTTGACCCGATCCATCATGGCCGGATCAGCCCGATTAAAGGCAAAGGAGATGCTGAACATCATGGAGTGGCCCCCGGAGATGACCCGGGCCGAGCTGGCATAGAGGACCTCGTACTTAGCCGCCAGTTCCAGAACCTTGGCGGCATATTGGGGAAAGTGCTCGATCAGGGTTATGGGCCCCGAATATTCAAAACCGCCGCCCTTGGGCACATCGGCAAAGCCGGCGATACCCCGCTGGGGCATTTCCAGAAGCATTTCTTTCATAAACTCCAGCCCCATAAACCCGCCGTCTTTGCTGTCCATATATTCCTTGAGGGCATCCCAGACCATCTTTCTTTTGAACTCGACCTCTTCTTCCGTATCACCGGTAAAATAGATGGTGATATGATAATTATCTTTAAACAGCAGCGGCCTGGGCTGGAACCAGACATTGATATCTTCCAGCATCTCCAGGTGGGTCAGCCGGTAGAGGATTTCCGAAACCAATTCCACCCGGTCGGTGACGAATAATTCCACTTCCCGCATCTTTTTATTGGGATAGAGCTTCAGCCCCACCTTGGTGAGGATGCCGGTGGTGCCCAGCCAGCCCAAAAAAAGTCCCGACAGGTCAGGCAGGGTGGGCCCTTTGGAAAACCAGTAAGGCCCGAGGCAAGGGGAGCCGATCTTGCAGAGCTCTCCGGTGGGCAGGACCACCTCCAGGCCGGAGACCATGTCGGAATTAAAGCCGTATTGCTGGGTCAGCCGACCCTGGCCATGGAGGGCCACATTGGCGGCGATGGTCGTGGTGGGGGGGGCATCCGGGAGACTGTGCCGCAGATGAGGGTGATGATCCTGCAAATAGGCCTTCAGTACGCCTTGAGAGGTCCCCCCTTCCACCACCGCATAACGGGCTTTTTCGTTGACCTCCACAATTTTATTCATCCGTTTCATGTCCATGACGATGCCCCCCCTTAAAGGGATAACCAGGCCGGTCAGGGCCATGCCGTTGCCCATGGGAACGACTGGAATCCTTTCCCTGTTGGCCAACCGGACGACCCGTTGCACCTGCTCGGTGGTTTTCGGGGCCACCACATAGTCCGGACTATGCGGTGAAAGGACTCCGGGGTCTCGGGAATAAAACCACAGTTCTTCCGGGCTGTTGGAAACACCTTTATCGCCGACGATCTCAATGAGAGACTTAAGTATTTCATCCATTGGACTTAACCTCCCTTTTCTTTTCACCGATGGCCATCTTGCACAGATCGATAATATGAATCGGCTTCAATCCCCTTTTGGCGACTTTTCCGGATAAGGTTGACTGGCAAGCCGGGCAGTTAAAGACACAATACCCGGCGCCGCTTTGCACCATGTCTTCTATGTTCCTGTGTTGAACGTCATTGGCCAATTGATAACCGGAGACCGATCGAAGTATTTCTCCGCAACAAAGGCTGTTTTCCCCTTGATACTCCCTTTCCGCCAGCTCAACACCGATAAAATCGAATATTTTTTTCACCAGAGGGTGCTTGTCCGGGATCAGCCGGTTCGAGCAGGGACGCTGGTAGGCGGCTTTGATATTGAGAGGTTTTATCCGGTCCTTTAAGGCCTCCAGCCTGTCCAATAAAAAGTCCATATAATGGACGGGCGTAAAGGGTACGGCCAGGCCATAGGCCGGGGCGATGGACGTATAGGTGGCGTAACATTCATCATGGAGACAGATTACTTCTTTGACCCCCAATTTAACGAAGTTATCGATAACCAGGGGAAGCCGCTCTTTCAGGACCGACATTTTGGCAAAATGGGTGTGGACGGCCGGACACATGAACTCCGCCCCGAAAACAATGGCCGAAGCGACCTCTGTGAAAATTTCTCCGGAGCCCATTTCTCCCAGGGCAGGGATAAAACAGGAAGAGAGGGCCTTATCCTTAACTTTCCCGACCATGGGCTTACCCTGCATCTGGGTCATATTGATCCATTGGTTGGTAATCGGCCGGGAGGCGGTGTAGATCCCCTTTTCTTCCCGCCGTTCGCAGATGAGGTAGAAAGGATGATTGCCCCTCGGGCAATATTCCTCACAGCCGTAACAGGTCATACAATCGTACAAAACCAGAGAGTCTTCTCCCCTGACGATCTTCATCATCTCCTGGTGCGCCCCATCCTTATCCAGCTTCAGGTATTGGCATTTGACCAGGCAGTCCGCTGTCGGACAGGTGGCACAAACAGATTCATTAAATTGCAAGACAGGCATAAGTCCCTCCTTATTTTCGAACTAAGCCGTCATGCCACGCTAGTGGCGTGACACCACCATACGGTCGGCTATGCCGACCTAAAAGGAGGCTTCCCTTTGGAAGCCGGGACATGAAAATAGGTACAGGTTGATCAAGACTCAAATCCTATTTTCGAACTAACCGCCATGCCCCGCCTTTGGGGGCGTGGCGCCACGAATTATGAAAATAGGGCTGATCGAACATTTAGCCTCGAGCTCTATTTTCGTATTAAATGAGTATCCATTGTCATGGCCGTCTCTTGATATGGACTCTGATTTTTTGCGAAGCCGTCAGAATTGATTAATAAACCATTGTTTGCTAATATTATTCCCACCTGTTTGGGTTAGGAGGTTGATCGTTATGGAATTGCCCACCGAAAGAGAAATATCCAATCTTTG
>JAZDOU010000310.1:0-2079 GCA_043798385.1 Pseudomonadota bacterium | reverse complement strand
TCCAGGCAGGCGGCGCAGGTCGTGCAGTACCAGGCTGTTTTACTGTCGAGCGATTGCTTTGGGTTTAGAAATCGGATATCGCCGACCGGGGAATGTTCCCCCCACAGGATCTGCCGTGTAGCCTGGATAAAATCGCGGGGTGCAAAAGGCTCCCCCGCACCGGTCGAAGGGCAGGCCTGGGCGCAACGTCCGCAGCGCATACAGGCATCGTAGAACACGACTTCTTCCAGTTTTAAGGCTTCCCCTTCTTCCGGGGAAGAAGATGCTGTCCCTCCGGTATCTTTAGCTGCCTGATGAAGGTAAAAAGCCGCCGGTCCTCCTACCATATGGAAGAGTTTAGTGAAAGGGATCAGGGCGATGAAACCCAGACTCACCAGGGCGTGACCCCACCAGAGATAGGGGTAGGCCGGGACCGCCGCCCCATCCGGGACCAACCCGGCGATCCAAGACCCGACAAAGGACCAATGCGCCCAGGGCGGCTTTTGAGCGGCCAGACGTATCCCTTCCAGCAGGAATCCCGAAAATGCCACTATCAGCAACCCGACAGGCACTACCGCGTCTTCCAACTGGCGCTCCAGCCTCGGGACCCGTTGAATATACCGTCGAACCAGGGCCCAGATGATACCGGCCACCAGGAGGAGCCCCCCGACTTCCATGGATAACTCAAAAAGAAGATGGCCCTTACCCACCAGAAAGGAAGACCAATACTCGTGTACGGCCAGCAACGTGGTGCCGATAAACAGAATGACAAATCCCCAGAATATCAATAAATGCATAAGGCCGGCCGGGCGGTCCCCCTTGAACACGGTCCGGCCCAGGAAGGTATCCAAAAGGGCTTGTTGCAGAGCTTGTCTCGAAAAAGCCATCCGGCTCCCGGGGGCGCTTTTCAACCACACCCGGAGGTGAGCGGCCACTCCGATCAAAAGCAGGCCGGCAGCCAGGGCCGCCAGGACATAAAAGACCCAAACCTCCCCGATCTTCCAATAGATGGGCCTCTCCGGCATCATGAAAATCCTTTTGGCCTTACTTTGCTCATCAAAAGATGTTGCAGTTGTGCAAGAATTCTACCTTATTTGATTCTAAATCTCCGATCAAGCTTCTGGTTTTTTCGTGGGCTTGTCAAGACAATTGATTTTATATACATATAAGCCTTGCTTATAATTACATACGCAAATCAACCTAAACCTGATAGGATTTGAGACAGGGTTAACAGAATAACAACATTATATTATTCATTATTTAAATCCTGGTTATACTGTCAGAAAATTCTACCCTTTTGTCAATGGCCCTGAAAGGTTTTCGGCTCATCCGGGTTCAGTGAAACTTACTCGCTTGAATTTTCATTCTTTTTAGATTAGGATATTTAATGATCGTAAATAATTTTTTTATACATCCGACCCTATGCAAATAAACCTCAATCAACTCAGGACCTTCTTTCTGGTCGCCCGGGAAAAAAGCTTCACCAAAGTTGCGAAATTATCCTGCATTACGCAGCCGGCCGTGACCATGCAGATCAAGACTCTGGAGCATTCCCTGGACGTTGCCCTTTTCAGGAAAGGCGGCAAAACACCCGAGTTGACCGACGCCGGTGAAGTGCTTTTGAATTACGCCGCCCGGATATTCCCCGTGGTGGAAGAAATGGAATATGTGCTTGAAGGCTATGCAGACCTGAGTCGGGGATCTCTGACCATTGGCACAACACGCAGTTTTGCGCGCCACCTGATGCCCGGATTGCTGGCTCTTTTTCAAGAACGCTGCCCCAAGGTGAAAGTGATTTTAAAAGAAGGCAGTTCGCAGGAAATAGCCGAAGGCCTTGAAAAGTTCAAATACGACCTGGGGGTCATCGGCCGGATCCCGGAATGCAACCGGCTGAAAGTCATCCCCTACACCAGAGAGGAGTTTTGCCTGGTGCTTTCACCTGGCCATCGATTGGCCCGACGCAAGCAGGTGTCGCTGCGGGAGTTGCAAACCGAGCCGATCATTATCCGCGAGAGCGGCTCCGGGTCCCGGTATGCCGTGCTTTCCCTCCTGGAAGAACACAAGGTGAAACCGTCCGTTCTGATCGAGGCCGGAAGCGTC
>JAZDOU010000111.1:0-4573 GCA_043798385.1 Pseudomonadota bacterium | reverse complement strand
TTTATTTGGCGTATTCTACTGCCCGGATTTCTCTGATTACTGTAACTTTGATTTGACCAGGATAGGTTAAGCTCTCTTCTATCTTTTTGGCAATATCCCTGGATAGGATATAAATATCGTTATCGGAAACCTTTTCGCTTTCCACAATAATCCTGATTTCCCGCCCCGCCTGAAGGGCATAGGTCTTTCCAATTCCGTCAAACGACTTAGCAATCTTCTCCAAATCTTCCAGACGTTTGACATACGTTTCCAACATCTCTTTTCTGGCACCAGGCCGAGCCCCTGAAAGGGTATCGGCGGCTTGAACCAAGACATCTAATATTGATTCCAAGGGAATATCTTCATGATGGGCAGCGATGGAATGAATGACCCGATTGGATTCGGCATATCTTTTGGCCAAATCCGCTCCGATGATGGCATGAGATCCTTCGACTTCATGGTCCACGGCCTTGCCGATGTCATGAAGCAAACCGGCCCGTTTGGCCTGTTTAATATTTATTCCCAACTCAGAGGCCATGACCCCGCAAAGGAAAGCCACCTCCAGGGAATGTTGAAGCACATTTTGGCCATAACTGGATCGATACTTCAATCGTCCGATCAACTTGACTATTTCCGGATGGATTCCATGGACTCCCACATCAAAGGTGGCTGCTTCACCAGCCTCTCTGATGGCCACGTCCATTTCCTGGGAAACCTTTTTGACTACTTCTTCAATTCGGGCCGGATGAATCTGCCCGTCACTGATGAGTCTCTCCAGAGAAAGCCTCGCCACTTCCCTCCGAACCGGATTAAATCCGGACAGGATAACCGCCTCCGGGGTATCGTCAATGATCAAATCAATGCCCGTAGCCGCCTCGATAGCTCGAATATTCCTCCCTTCCCGACCGATAATTCTCCCTTTCATTTCTTCGTTGGGAAGGTTTACATAGGAAACGACCTTTTCGGCCACATAATCCCCGGCATAGCGTTTTATGGCCAAGGAAATAATTTCCTTGGCCTTTTTATCCGCAATTTCCTTGGCCTCGTTTTCAAGACGACGAATGGTCTTGGCTCCCTCGTATTTAGCTTCATTTTCCATGGTCTGGAGCAACATTTCTTTGGCTTCCTGGGAAGATATCCCTGCCAGATATTCTAACTGCCGTTTCTTTTCGCTGATCAATTGTTCGCATTTCAATTTCAGGTCGGAGGTCTCCATCTCTTTCTGGGCCAGAGATCGTTCTTTTTTCTCAAACTCGGACTCCCTTTTTTCAATACCTTCAATCTTCCGGTCCAAGTTCTGTTCTTTTGTCAGGATTCGTTTTTCCTGATCCAGGATCTCCTGTCTCCGCTCCTTGGTTTCCTTTTCAAATTCCATTTTCATCTGATAAAGGCTGTCTTTGGCCTGTAACATGGCCTCTTTTTTCACCGTCGCAGCCTCTTTTTTGGCCTCTTCGACAATCTTTTTGGAAAGGGCCTCAATCGATTCGACCCGGCTCTCGGTAAATTTTTTCCGGATGAAAAAGCCGATCAGGATTCCACAGAAGAGGGCCAAGAGAATTCCACTGATCATACTAATCAATTGTAATGAAATATCCATGACTTCCTTAAATTAAACCATTATTCATTATTCTTCGAGGTTTATAGAACCTTCTTCGGAAGTTCGCCTGCGAACAAACGGACAAAAGAATACCAGAGGGACTTCCCCTGGAAAGGAGGGCAAGGCTATGGGATGGGTTTTTACGGTTTATTAATAGAAATATTATAATTTAACATAATCACACTTATATCTTTGACCCAAACCTTCTTGAGAATAGCCTGCCCTTTATTCCTTCTGCATTATATATAATAATCCCTCGTATGAAGAGGGTATTTTCTATGGGTTGCAGGAATCTAACTTAGTTACCCATTGTTGACTTTTGGTTTCCAGCATCTTTTCCATCTGCTCCAATTCTTCCTTGGTCTGAAGATATTCATAGGCGATATTCAAGGCCGTTAATATGACCAGATGGACTTTATTGGCTGATGGCATAGAGGATTCAACTTCTTTAATCCTTTGATTTAACAGGACAGATACCTTTTCCAAAAGTTCCGGATCTAGATCCCCTTTTAGAGTATACTCATTCCCTAATATGTCAACTTTAAATAATTGGGACACGGGTTATGAAATTACCCCAACACCTGATTTATTTTTTTTAAAACCCCATCGACCTTGCCCTTAACGAGCTCTTTTTCTTCCTCCAGGGCATCTATCCGCTCTTGGGCCTCTTGGATAACCGCCTCTTTTTCCTTAATTTTTTGGTTAAATTCACGATTTTCTCGAGACAAGGTCTCCAGTTTTTTTACGAGCTGGTCAATTTTTTCTTCTAAAATTTCAAACACTTTCCACTCCATAGGGTTCCTTAACGATAATTAATTTTGAAAAATAATATCTTGGATCAAAGTGAAAAGTCAAGGAGTAATTGATTGTCTTGAAATTTCAACCTGCTATTAATTCTTCCCCTATTTTTCCCCTGACCCCTTTCTTCTTGACAACGAGTGATCCTAATCAGTTTCCATCCGGAAATTCGAATTTCCGGATGGAAACTAATCAGGAAGGGGGGCAGGGGTTTTTTCTCCTTGCTAACCCTTCCTGGTCATGATAAAATAAAAATTATAATAAATAATCTTCCTTTCCAATCCGGCATTCCAGGTTATTTTTGGAAAAGACTATAGCAACGTTGACGGCTTCATCTGAAGTTCGGATTTCCCTAAAAGATTTTTTTACGTAGAAAGGAGGTGGTTATATGTCCGCCCGAGTTGCCAGAGTAACAGAGATTATTGCTGCTTCACCAAAAAGTTTTGAAGATGCCATTACAGCCGGCTTCAAGAGGGCTACCAAGACCTTGAGGGGAATTACCGGCATTAAGGTCATCGAGCAAAGACTCGCTGTAGAAAGCAATAAGATCATCGAATACCGAGTCCGGTTGGAAGTCATTTTTGTTTTAGAGTCATAACGGTTGGCATTAAAACTAAAAAAGGCCCCGGAAGGGGCCTTTTTTTATTATTTCTTTTTTCTATTTAGTTTCCATCCGGAAATTCAAATTTCCGGATGGACACACCTGGATTCTGACTCGAAGCTCTGGCCAGAAACCCCTTTTTCACAGGGTTTCTGGCCATGGAGACAAATCGACCACGGTATGTTCTCATCCGGAAAGATCATTTCCGGATGAGAACTATTTACGCTTTTATTATCTCCTTGGTTCCTATGCCCATTTACACCTATAAGGATGTATCCCAGATCCTGGCCCAGGCAGAAAAGGGCCGGCCTGCACCTATCTATCTTATCGCCGGTGACTCCTATCTCTCCCAGGATGTGCATCAGCAACTGATCAGTCGGTTGCTCCCGGAAGAAAGGCGTTCCTTTAACCTGGAAACCGTTGATGGAGAAAAAGAAGACCTCCATTCCATCCTGGAACGGCTTCATACCTTTCCTTTTTTCCCTGGTCGGAAAGTGGTCTCGGTCAAAAACCCGGTCCAGATTTTCTCCCCCGGCAGCGAAGATCGTCTTTGGAAAAAGGCCGAAGAGGCTTGGCAAAAAGGGCAACCGGAGCGCTCTGCCCGGCTAATCCGGACCCTTTTACAGCAGACCGGGCTTTCCTTAAAGTTGCTGGAAGGGGGCTTGACAGGAAATGAAGAGATCTTAACGGAAAAACTTTTCCCCAATAAGATCATGCCCACCTGGTTCAAAGAGGCCCTGATCCATATAAGGGACCACACCCCGGAGGAATCTGAAGTCCTGAATCCCGATCAATTGCTCGAATCCGCCATCCAACAGGGATTCCCGAAAGATCACCTATTGATCCTTCTCATTGAAGGGCCTCCCGGTGCCAAAAAGATTGTCAAGACCATTGCCGAGCACGGCGTGGTCCTTAATTTATCAGTGAAACAGGGCAAAAAAGGGGAACAAACGGCTACCTTAAAGGCCTACTTAAGGTCACGGCTTTCCAAAGAAGGGAAATCCATTCTTCCCCAAGCCGAGGCCCTATTAATGGAACGGATCGACCCGGAGGTTTTTCTTTTAGAAATGGAAATCCAAAAAATACTCTCCTACCTTGGGGACAGAAAACAGATCCTTCCTAAAGATATTACCGAATTGGTAGGAATAAATCGAGAGGAACCCTTATATGAATTGACGACCGTTTTAGGGGAACGGAACTTCGAAGAAGGGCTTCGAAAACTCAAACAACTCTGGGAACAAGGCTATAATCCCTTACAGATCCTGGCCGGCATCACCAATGCCCTCCGCCGTCTGTTAGTGGCCCAGGAACTCCAGGAAACGTTATCCGAAGCCCCAACCAGCAGGGCCTGGAAGGACTTTGGGGCTTTTTCTGCCAGGATCCTGCCCCAATTGAAGAAGAACCCCCTTCCGGAACTCCTCTCCAAAGTCCATCCGTTTGTCCTTTTTAATACCCTGAAGACAGCCGGAAACTTTTCCAGACGCCAACTGATCTCGGCCCTGGAAAGGCTTCATGAAACCGACCGGCTGCTCAAAACCAGTGGCGCCACGCCGGCCTTTCTGCTGGAAGATTTTATCTTTTCATTTTGCAAAAAAGAT
>JAZDOU010000244.1:0-3247 GCA_043798385.1 Pseudomonadota bacterium | reverse complement strand
CTGGGTGGCATAATCGACCACTTCCCACTTTTCAATTTCAGCCGCCTTTTTTTCGTAAATCTGGGCGGCACAAAAAATACTGCAGGTCTGCACCTTGGAACCGTCGCTTAAGGTAAGACGGTTGCTGGTTTGATGGTACATTTTCAGATTCATAGAGCACAAAGGACACCACCTGGGGTCCTCGGCTTGACCAGGTGTTACCATAAAAACAAGACTAAACAAACCAATAAGAAGCAGTAGGGTTTTTTTCATGGGATGACTCCTTTCTTTAAATAAATATAGAATAGTTCCTTTATCCATGCATAGCCTCATGAGGGGGGGCAATGGCCATCCGCCAGGTTGAATAAAGACTTCCCACCAGGGTCAGGATTAAGACCAGAAAAAAAGTCAGGAGGAAAGGGATGGGGAAGCTCTCGGCCGGGATAGAAAAGGGAGGCAGAATCTCCCAGTTGGCTACAAAAAAACGATTAATGAAATAACCGTTGAAGATCTTGAGCCAGAGTTGAGACAACAGCAGGATGAAGGGGATACTTAAAAAAGCCAGGAAAGCATTTTCCAGTCCCATCAGGATCAAGACTTCCTGGGTCTGCCAGCCCAAGGCCTTGATGATCCCGATCTCCCGTTTTCTTGCTGCCAACCCTAAGCCGGTCGACACCAGGAGTATGGGGATGGCCAGGAGGAAGGCCAGGCTATAGATGCCGGAAAAAACTCCGGCTTTGATGTCAAAACCTCTTAAAATATAGCTTTTTACAAGGGTTTTGGTTTGGACCCTTAAAGGAGCTGACCATCCGGGCTGGGCCTCACTCATAAGAAGAATTTTTTCGGCCAGGGGATCTTCATAGCCGGGAAGGGTTTTAAGCACCAGGTCCGTTGCCTTCCCGGGCAACTGGAAGAGTTGGGCGGCATCATCCAGGGACATGATCAGGAGGTCGGAATTCCAGATCGTATAGGTGGACCGGAACAGGCCGACCACTTCAAATATCTGGGCCGGGTGGCGAGACAGGAAAAATTTCTGACCCGGTTTGATCCGGGCCTGGACAGCCAACCCTTCACCAATCAGGACCTCCCCCGGCTGCCGGTAGCCGCGTCCTTGGGAGATCGAGAGGGCCGGGGGGAGATGATCAGGGGAAATTCCCAAAACGGCCAGAAAAGTGTTGTCCAGGTAGGTGCGCCCGATGACCCTGGGAATGACTTCTTTGACTCCCGGTAGGGTAGCTAATCCCTGAATAGTGGACAGGGGTATGGGGGCATTGGAGCCGAATTGATCCTGCGTGATATAGAGGTCCGCTCCTGATTCCAATACCGCCCGGCTTTCCTTTTTCAGCCCTTCGGAAATAGACATGGCGGTCAGAAAGGGCGTCAGGATGGCGCTTAAAGATAAAAGGACCACCAGACTACGGAAGGGATTGGCCCAAATATTTCGGAGTGAGGTCAACAGCAGGTTGAGAATAATTGAAGACCACCTCCCTTCTTTTTTCCGACGGCTTGGGGTTATTGGGTTAGTGTGGGGCCTGTTTCTCCGGAAGATATTTTTGCAGTAAATCCTGTAAGGGTTTTTCTTCCCGGAAGACCTCACCGATCAGGATCTCTCGAATACTGCCCTGCCGATTGATCAGAAAATTGGTCGGGATGGCATAGACCCCGTATTGTCCGGCCAGGTCCCCCCTGGAATCCAAAAGGACTGTTATACGTAAAGAAAGTATCGAGTGACTAATAGTTAACTATCCCTGAGTCAGACAACGGGCATACACTTTGAAATTTTATGATCTAAGGTTTCTCGCTTAAAAAGGGTCAAAGGCTGCAATAAGTTACCCGGTTTTCCGCGCAAAAATCCCCTGAGGGCGCAACAATAAGACCACACACATGATCATGAGCGAAGCGATTCGTGCCGTAGTGGGTTCTGCGAAACTGATAATGAAAGCCTCCATCACAGCTAAAATGACGGCGGCTGCCGCTGTACCAGGCAAGTTTCCCATTCCTCCGATTATAACGGCCATAAAGCACAAGGGCAGAACATCGAGCCCGAGTCGAAACTCCACAGTGGTTATGGGAGCAGCGACTACCCCGCCTAACATCGCCAGCGCTGTGCCAATAGCAAAGGTCATAATGTATACTTTGTTTGCAGGTACCCCCATCGAAATAGCGGTCATCCGGTCTTGCCGAACAGCACGCATCCAAGTCCCAAACTTGGTCTTATATAAGTACATGAAAAAGGCGCCAATGGCAACTACCGCAACAACCGCCGCAAATATGCGGTAAACTTGGTAATCAAAGCCAAGAAGAGGGAAGGTGACACCAATGGGATCAAGGATGCGCTTGGGCGTGGCGCCGAAGGTGGCACGGACCATTTCCTGGATAATGAGCGACATACCGAAGGTAGCCACGAGGGAGAGGGCGGCAATATCCAGTATCGGTCGCATCACCAAACGCTCCACAATGGCGCCGATGCCGAAACCTATCACCGGAACCAGGATAAAGGCCAACCAGAAATTACCGGTTAACGTTATGGTGGTCCAGGCGAATACCGTGCCGAGCATGAAGAAGTCACCATGGGCAACATTGATGACGTCGAGGAGTCCGAAGATAATCGACAGCCCTAAGGCGATCAAGGCCACGATAAGCCCCCAAACAAAACCGTTGATAACAAGAATCACAACATCAGACATAAAATGCCTCCCTACCCAGTCTATGCAACCTGTGATTATGCATATTTCATGCGGGCCGTCTAAATGTAAATACTGTTCGGTTGTGCCACTTTCCGATAAAATCGCTTTTTCTGCTAACCTGCGACCTAATTAGTTTCCATCCGGAAATTCGAATTTCCGGATGGAAACTAATTAAGTTAATAAAGCTTTTCTATTTTTGGTTTCCAGTGTTGAGATGTGGGGAAGGCAGTATCCAGATCGGATATCGTTTCGAAATGGACCTTGTTGGTTTCCCCATATCTCATCGTATGCCATAGGCGGTCCATGTAATCCAGACCTGGATGATAGATTGGTAAGTAGTCGCAAAAAGATTCGTTGCTTCATCTAACTAATCTTGATTTTTGGAAAACCTTCCCTGTCTCATTGCCAGAGGCGAGTACTATGACTCCTCTGCTGGCAGGGAAGATAGGGACGGCACGTCATCCTGATCGGATACCGGATCTGCACCAAATTTTACCATGGTGGGATCATCCATCTCGAAAGTGATCGGTCGATTTGCCGAACGATTCACCTTCAACTTGAATATATCGAAGCGATTGTAA
>JAZDOU010000105.1:0-2161 GCA_043798385.1 Pseudomonadota bacterium | reverse complement strand
TCTTCCCCAACCCTCTCTTGGACCTATCGGCTGCTTCCCTCATTCCTTATAAACTTAGGATGAACCAAAATCCAGAGATCACCAGGATGGAGTCTGGAATGCGGAGAAAAAGATCGGCAATAAGCGGAACCTTTCTCTTTTTTAGGTAAGATTAGCAAAATTTCTTTAAAATGTCTATAGAAGAATCCTTGAAGCCTTGGTTCCCGTCCCGGGGAATGGTGCAAGTCCCCAAAGAGGTCCCCTTTGACCGATTCGAGGATACTTGACTGAATAAATAAGAATCATTGACACAAGATTGGGGATTACGGTAAAAAGCCCAAACTATCAGGGGTGATGGTTTTTTGGCAGTAAGGCCTCCATCCGGGTGCCCATAAATTAAAAATTTCTATAAAAAAAGGCCTGCAAGCCGTCTCCTAGTGTTTTTGAGGCTTTGGATCAAAATTTCTTCCAGATTGCTGAATAGGGTAGTGTCAAAAGTTTCATGAAAAAAAAGAGGCAAAACATGAAACCACAGAGGTCGCAGAGTGAAAATAGAACTCACTGTAATTCAAGAATAACTCTGCGTTCTCCGCGTTCTCTGCTCCGAAAAGAAATCAAAATCCTTAACCGCCGAGAGCGCAGAGAGCGCGGAGAATTCTCTGGGGAAAAACCTTTAAATATTTCTTTTTTCTTATTTGATTCTTTCTCCATCATTCTCTGCGAGCTCTGCGGTGAATATATTTTGGCTGTTTTCTCATCGTTAGATGACCTTTTCATGGTTTATGGCAACTGCGGTGAAAGATTTTGACAATACGCTGAATGAAGGGGGGAAGAAGGACATGAAATGGTTGGGACTTGGGATTCTGACGGTATTCCTCCTGTCGTCCCTGACTTGGGCCAAGATTGGCGGAGGGGATATCAAGTACGAGGTCAAGCGTGTGGGGAGCGTCGTGTTTAGTCACGATACGCATGTCGAGGCCATGGGGTTCAATTGCACGGAATGCCATCCCCTGACTTTTGTCACCAAAGACCAGCACAAGACCGTCAAAATGATCCACCGGCGCCAGTCACAATCCTGCGGCGCGTGCCACAATGGGAAACAAGCCTTTGATTTACGGTCGAACTGCTATATTTGCCACCAGCGGGAGGTAAAATAAATGTTTGATGGAAAAGATGAATTAACCGTCATCCAGGGAGATATCCAAAGGGTGATGAAAAAGCCGGCACCCAACTGGGCGATGCTCATCGACCTTCGGCGCTGTACCTCTTGTAAATCCTGCACGGCAGGCTGCTTTGTGGAACAAAAAAGCCCTCCCGGTATCATCTACCGCCCCGTTTATGAAGAGGAAATGGGCAAGTTCCCCGCGGTAAAAAGGAGGTTCACCCCGAGGCCTTGTCTCCAGTGCGATGAACCGCCATGCGTGGAAGCCTGCCCCAACAAGGGGGAAGGCAAGGCAACCTGGAAGAGCACCCGCGGGCTGAGTACCGGTATCGTCATGATCAACTATGAGCAGTGTATCGGATGTGGCCGGTGTGTGATCGCTTGTCCTTACAAAGCCAGGAATCTGGACGCGGGAGCGTTTTATACGGAGGGGACTCCTCAGGTTGAAGAATACGAAAAAGCCCCTACCTGGGAATATAACCGGAAATGGCCCCGGATCAAGTCCAACATTCCCTACGGAACGGCACGTAAATGCCATTTTTGCTTGCACCGGTTGAAATATGGGATGGTTCCCATGTGCGTGAGCACCTGCATCTGCCGGGCCAATTTTTTTGGCGATCTGGAGGACACGGAGAGCCTCCTCTACAAGATGATGAAAGCAAATAAAGTGAAGGTACTCACCGGCGTCAAGCCGATCGCCGAAAAAAAGATTGAGGTTAAGGCACTGAAAAGGAAGACCCCCTGAAGAGATTGCGAAAATGGTTGGTTATCCCGGGAAAGCTCCCCTTTTTGCCGACTCCTCCAAGACCAAACCACGAGTTTACTACATCCTTCCTTGAAAGGGGCTTACACAATGGAAGATCGAGATCATAAAAATAACGGCAACGGTTTCAACCGCAGGGATTTTTTAAAGTGTTCGGCCGTTCTGGGAGGATCGGTCCTTGCATCCCAGATGGAATGGGCCACGGCTTTCATGAAAAGGGCCGAGGCCGGCCAGTTGAGTCCGGAAGAAGAATATGA
>JAZDOU010000190.1:0-4159 GCA_043798385.1 Pseudomonadota bacterium | reverse complement strand
AAAAAAGCTGACATGAAAAAACCGCTTATTGCCATCACTATGGGAGACCCGGCCGGGGTTGGGCCGGAGATTATCATCAAGGCCCTGGACCAGCCTCAGATCCTTCGGGCCTGTCGGCCTTTGATTGTAGGCGATCGGCAGATCCTTTTGACCACCGCCCGGAGATTAGGGAAATCCTTTTTCTTAAAATCGATTCGACGATTAGACCAGGCTGAAGGGATTAAAGAGCCGGCTTATTTATTTGAGGCCTCTGAATTACCGGCGGATGACGTCATCCCCGGCCAACCGAACCCCCTCTGGGGGGACCCGGCCTTGAAGTATGTCCGCCTTGCAGCCGGCTGGGCCTTGAAGGGCCAGGTGGAGGCCATGGTGACCGGCCCTGTCAGCAAAGAAGTCATTCGGCACATTCGCCCCTCCTTTACCGGACATACGGAATTTCTGGCCCGGCTATCCCAAACCAAATCCTTTGGTATGATGTTGGCCGGAGACCGGTTAAGGGTTTCCCTGGTAACCATCCATCTTTCTCTCAAAAAAGCCCTTCGGGTTCTGAATACCCCAAAGATCCTCCAGACCATTGAACTGACCCATCAAACCATGACCCGCTGGTTTGGAGTGAAAGGGCCACGGATAGCCGTTGCCGGGCTTAATCCCCACGCCGGGGAACAGGGGGCCTTTGGCTCGGAAGAAGAGACCATTATCCTGCCGGCCGTCAAAACAGGACAGGATCAGGGGAAGCTGGTCTCCGGCCCTTATCCGCCGGATACCCTTTTCTACCGGGCCGCCCAGGGCCATTTTGATGCCGTGGTGTCTTTATATCACGATCAGGGACTGATCCCCCTGAAGCTCCTTCATTTTGAAAATGCCGTTAATATCACCATGGGTTTGCCCTTTATTCGCACCTCGGTGGACCACGGCACGGCCTTTGACATTGCCGGGAAAGGCTTGGCCAAACCCGACAGCCTGATTGCCGCCGTCTGTTTAGCCGCCCAATTCTCCCGGAAAGAAAAGACCGATCCCCTCGGGCATAAAACATGGCCTTAGATAAAATCCTGGTCAAAGGGGCCAGGGAACATAACCTGAAAAATATAGATGTTGCCATCCCCCGGGAAAAATTGGTGAGCATCACCGGTCTTTCCGGGTCCGGCAAATCCACCTTGGCTTTTGACACCATCTATGCTGAAGGGCAGCGGCGTTATGTGGAATCTCTCTCCGCCTATGCCCGCCAGTTTTTGGAACAGATGGATAAGCCCGACGTGGATTATATTGAAGGGCTCTCTCCGGCCATCTCCATAGAACAAAAGACTACCAGCCGAAATCCCCGTTCTACGGTGGGTACCGTAACGGAAATATATGATTTCCTGCGGGTCCTCTTTGCCCGGGTCGGAGAACCCTATTGCACCCAGTGCGGACAAAAGATATCCTCCCAGTCGGTCCAGGAAATCGTTGACCAGCTCCTGACCTTCCCGGCCGGGACCAAGTTTCAGCTCCTGTCTCCTCTACTCACCGGTCGCAAAGGGGAACATCATAAGCTACTGGAACAATTAAAAAGGGAGGGTTTTGTCCGGGCACGTGTCAACGGCGAGTTCAGGGAATTAGAAGAAGACCTGGTCTTAGACAAAAAAAAGAAACACACCCTTGAGGTCGTTGTGGACCGGTTAGTGGTCAAGGATGGGCTGCAACGCCGACTGACCGATTCGGTGGAGCTGGCCCTGAAACTCTCCCAAGGGTTCCTGCGGGTCCTCTTGGCGGGCGGTGAAGAGATCCTTTTCAGTGAACGGTTTTCCTGCGACCGTTGCGAGATCAGCCTTCCGGAGCTGACCCCGCAGCTTTTTTCCTTTAATAATCCCCAAGGGGCCTGTCCCACCTGCGACGGATTGGGGACCAAGATGTACTTCGATCCCGACTTGATAGTCCCCAATCCAGGTCTCAACCTGCGGGAAGGGGCGGTTGTTCCCTGGGAAAACCGGTCCTCGGTCTATTTTCAGCAAATGCTTGAGGCCCTGATCGGTCATTACCATTTTGATCTCTATACCCCTTTTAAAGACCTTCCGGCCCGGGTCCGGGAAGTCCTGTTGTTCGGTTCAGGAAAAGAATCGATCCGTTTTTATTTTGAGAAAGAAGGCCGGAGGCATTTTTACGAGCGCCCTTTTGAAGGGGTCATTCCCAATCTGGACCGGCGTTACCGGGAAACCGATTCAACCATGATCCGGGAAGAATTAGAGCGATTTATGAATGTCCGGCCCTGTCCCACCTGTAAAGGGACCCGGTTAAAAAAAGAGAGTCTGGCTGTCAAACTCCAAGGTCTTTCCATCCATCAGGTCACGGCCTTTTCTGTAAAAGAAGCCCGGGTCTGGTTCGATTCCTTGCACCTTACCCCCCGACAGACCCAGATCGCCCGGCGAATAGTTAAAGAGATCAACGACCGCCTGGAATTCCTGGTCAACGTCGGGCTGGATTACCTGACTATCAATCGAACTTCGGCCACCCTTTCCGGTGGCGAAGGACAGCGAATTCGATTGGCCACCCAAATAGGCTCCCAGTTAATGGGGGTCCTTTATGTCTTAGATGAACCCAGTATCGGACTTCATCCGCGAGACAATCTCAGGCTTTTACAGACCTTGAAGACCCTTCGGGATATCGGGAACACGGTCTTAATCGTGGAACACGATGCCAACACCATTCTTTCATCCGATTACGTCATCGATATGGGACCGGGTGCCGGAGAACATGGGGGGGAAGTCGTCTTCAGCGGAACTCCCCAGGAATTGCTTCAGGATCAACACTCCCTGACCGGACAATATCTCTCGGGAAGGCGGACCATACCCCTTCCGTCCAAACGCCGTCCTCAAAAGAAAGGGAATATCCAGATCAAAGGGGCTTCAGAAAATAATCTCAAACAGATCGATGTCTCTATCCCCTTGGGGGTCTTTACCTGTGTCACCGGTGTCTCCGGTTCCGGGAAAAGCACCCTGGTTATCGACACCCTCTATAAGACCCTGGCCCAGCGGCTCTACCGTTCTAAAGAACGGGCCGGCCGGGTCCAAGAGATGAAAGGGGTCAGGTTGATTGACAAGGTCATCAACATCGATCAATCTCCCATCGGTCGGACCCCCAGATCCAATCCAGCCACTTACACCGGGCTCTTTACCACCATCCGGGACCTCTTTGCCAGAACACCGGAGGCTCGCTCTCGAGGCTATAAACCGGGGCGATTCAGTTTCAATGTCCGTGGAGGACGCTGCCCGGTCTGCAACGGAGACGGCCTGATGAAGATAGAAATGCATTTCCTGCCCGATGTCTATGTGACCTGTGATGTCTGTCAAGGAAGCCGCTATAACCGGGACACCCTGGAAATCCTTTATAAAGGGATGAACATCGCCCAAGTTCTCGACCTGACCGTTGATCAAGGCTTGCCGGTATTTGAAGCCATCCCGGCCATTCGAGACAAGTTAGAGACCTTAAGTCAAGTGGGCCTGGGATATATCAGACTGGGACAACCGGCCACAACCCTTTCCGGGGGAGAGGCTCAACGGATCAAATTGTCCCGGGAACTAAGCAAGAGATCGACGGGAAAGACCCTTTATATCTTAGATGAACCCACTACCGGCCTGCATTTCTCCGACATTCAAAAATTATTAGAGGTCCTTAATCGGCTGGTGGAAATGGGCAATACCGTGGTCGTTATTGAGCACAATCTGGATGTCATCAAGACCGCCGATTATATCATCGATTTAGGTCCGGAGGGCGGAGATGATGGGGGCCAGGTGATTGGAATTGGGACGCCCGAGGAAATGGCCCACAATTCCAAATCCTATACGGGTCATTTTTTAAATGAAGTGCTGGGAAAACCAGGATCCATCAGAGGCTGATACTTAGTACGTAAATACCGTTCGTCGTTAAGCGTTCGGCGTTCGTCGAAGGTCATTGTCATGTTTCGTCGGTGCCCGCCTCAGGGAGGCATGAAAGCTTAGAAAGATTCAGGCTTAAGATTGCTCATGCGGTAGGCCAGTCTGTCCAGTTTTACTGTAAAGTCGATATGATGAACAATAAACCCTTCCGGAACATGCAATTGGGCCGGGGCAAAGTTTAAGATTCCTCGAATGGGGGTCTTTACGACCAGGTTAGCGGCATCCTGGGCCTTACTGGCCGGGGTGGAAAT
>JAZDOU010000183.1:0-10210 GCA_043798385.1 Pseudomonadota bacterium | reverse complement strand
CCAAAAATAGCGCGGCTGCCTTTTCTGAATCAGGCCATAGGTGATTAATCCCAAAAGCCGCCGGCCGATTTGGGAAAAGCGGGCATCCGGCTGGCCGGAACGAAGGAGGTGCACCCTTTGATAAAGGGTATAAGAGAATAGGGCCAAGGCCAAAACCAGAACGGCCCAGGTCAAAATAAAACCGGGTACCCCGAGATGGGTTTCCAGGGCGGGATGAAGGGAAGGCATGGTTCTCGTTCCTGTTTCCTGGTGCTTTTGGCCGGTCCCCTGAAGCCTCCATGTTGGAGATTGGCCGCAATGCTTTTCATAATTCCTCTATACAGAGAGGAAAACCGGTATAATTCCGGATCCCGGCTCGACCATCACACCGAGACTATTGGGACGGTGAAAAATACAACACCGGTGATCAGCCGCGCCGGAGCAGGTTTGAATTGAATCTAATCTCAGTTGTCCGCGCCCAGGGAGAATCATGATTCAAGATCGTTTATAACTTTATTAAGAGGCTTCCCTTTTACTTTCCTTGAAAATTTGCTTTTCTCTTTTCCAAAAAAGCCAGGACACCCTCCCTCTTGTCTTCTGTGGCGCAAAGTTCTCCGAATAATTCGGTTTCATTTTCCAGGGCCTCTTCCAGGCCAGGACTCTGTACAAACCTCAGCATTTTTTTAACGGCTTTTATGGCTAAGGGAGGTTTTTCGGCAATTTGAAGAGCCATCTCTTTAGTACTCTCCAGGAGGAATTCGGCCTTGACAACACGATCGACCAGACCGCATTCCAGGGCTTCCTGAGCCGACAGGGTCTCGCCGCTGAAAAGAAGCCACCTGGCTTTGGATAACCCCACTAAGCGGGGAAGAAGCTGCGTCCCTCCGGCACCAGGCAATACGCCCAAATTGATCTCGGGCTGGCCTAATCTGGTTTTCTCGGTGGCAATTCGGAAATCACAATGGAGGGCCAATTCCAATCCCCCCCCAAGCGCATGTCCGTTTAGGGCACAAAAAACAGGCTTCGGTCCTAACCAGATCTTGGAAAAAACCTCTTTTACTCGAGAGACAATCTGACTACCGCCTGCCTTGTCCAGGTGTCCTAATTCATTGATGTCGGCACCGGAAGCAAAAATCTTTTCTCCGCCCCCCGTAATGATGAGCGCCCTGAGGGACGGGTCCGATAAAGCCTCACCCAAAGCACCCCCAAGTTCTGAAAGCACTTTACTGGAAAGCGAATTCGCAGGGGGATGATCAATGGTGATGATTCCAATGAAATCTTCCTTAACCAGCCTAATCAAATTTCCCGTGGGATTGTTTTCCGTGATCCTTAAACCTCCACAATCATGGCTTCCGACAAAGCCAACCCACCGCAAAGAGAGACCACGCCTCTTCCGCCACCCCTCCGTTTCAATTCCTTAAGGATCGTCATCAAGAGCCTTAATCCTGAAGCCCCGACAGGATGGCCGATAGCTACCGCACCGCCGTTCACATTCGTTTTTTCACGAAGGGAATTCAATTTCTTTTCATCCCCGTCCGCCAGAATCCGTGTACCGATTAAGGGCATTGCCGCAAAGGCTTCGTTAATCTCAATGAGATCCATGTCGTCGATGGTCAGTCCCGCTTTCTTTAAAAGCCACTGGATATTAAAGCCGGGGGCCGCCGCCATATATCTCGGCTCACTCGAATAGCCTCCGCAGGCTACGATTTTCCCTAAAATCTCCAATCCCAGCTCTTCCGCTTTCTTTCTGGACATAAGCAAAACTGCCGAGGCCCCATCATTCAGACCCGGGGCATTTCCCGCCGTCACAGTGAGGCTTCCGTAGACCGTATTCAATTTGGCCAATTTTTCCAGATTGGTATCCGGTCTGGGTTGTTCATCTTTATCCACTAAGATTGCCGGACCCTTTTTCACCGGGACCTCAACGGCCATCAGTTCGTCCCCTACTTGAAATTTTCCTTCTTTCAGGGCCTGGGCATAACGCATCTGACTCAGGTAGCCCCAACTATCCTGCGCTTCACGACCTTCCCCGTATTCCAAGGCAACGTCCCCCGTATCGGCCGAGGCGGCCTTGAACCCGGGATAGACCAATCCAAAATACCAGTCTGAGGCTACAAGATTTCCGATCCGTGTCCCCCAGCGTACCTCATGGGAAATATACAGCCCGGTCCGACTCATACTTTCCGCTCCTACCGCCAAGACAGCCTGGCACTCTCCCAGTCTGATGGCTCGATAGGCCAGGCGAGCAGCCACTAAACTTGAGGTGCAGGCGGCATCCAAGGTTACGGTAAAAATATGATTGGGGAAGCCGGCTTTAAGCGCCATCTGTCTCCCGACCACCGATGGTACCGAGGATTCAAGACTCATCGCATTGCCCAGATAGATCTCCTCAACTATATCCGCTGAGAGGTCCACCCGCCGCATAGCCTCCTTCATGACCAGGGCTCCCAAGGCCTCGATAGGAATATCTTTCATCGGTCCGCCGAATCTTCCAAAAGGGGTTCTCACCGCACTCACAATCACAACATCTGCTTCCATTTTAACCTCCACTTCATAGATTTGAATGGTTCTTTAAGGTTAAACTCAAAAAATAGTTTAAACTGGTGACATCATGTTTGGGGTTTTTGCGATTCTTTTAAATCGGCGCCAATTAAGAATCAGCCCTCCTCCGGCAATGGGTATCCCTATAAAAGTGGTAAGTAGATCGGGCCAAAACATTAGAATACCTCCGATAAGAAAAAGGACACACTCGAAATAGCTCAATTCAGCAAAACAATATTTTTCTATTCCTGCGGAAAGGGAAATGGTCCCCAGTAAGGCAAAGATAAATACAACCAACGTATAGAAACTCATCCCTTCCAACAATAAGAGTGACGGGGAGTAAACAAAAGTAAAAGGGACAAGATAGGCCACAATGGCCAATTTCATTGCTTTATAACCCGTTAACATGGGCTTGGCTTGAGCTATCCCGGCTGCCACGTAAACGTTAACGGCCACCGGTGGCGTTATAAATGAGGAGATGGCATAGTAGAAAACAAAAAAATGGACCGCTAATTTGGGTAAGCCAAAATTTACCAGGGCCGGGGCAATCGTGGCCGCTACAACGATATAGGAAACGATAGAGGTAACCCCCATGCCCATGATGTAACACATGACGGCTGCCAGCACCAACAAGAAGAAGGTCGATCCGTGTGAAAGCTCAATCAATCCCCCACAAAGCCGTATGGCAAAACCACTTAAATTCATGGAGGAAACCAGGACCCCGGCAATAGCGCACATCAAGCCGGGCATAACCATGGTCGAAGCCCCGGACTCAATGGCCTTCAGAAATTTCCCCAGAGAAAACTTTTCCTTCGTCACCAACGGCTGGATTAACATGATGAAGATCAGAGATAAGGTTGCATAGAAAGCACTTCGTTCAGCGGAATATTTACTAACAAACAGTGAATAGATCAAAATTAAAAGCGGTATTAACAAAAACCAAGCTTCTTTCAGGGCGGGGAGAACCGAGGTCCTTTGTTCTTTTGGCATCCCCGTGAGCCCTAATTTCAGCGCTTCAAAGTGAAGTTGGGAGTAGACGGCAGCATAATAAAGGATAGCGGGGAGAAAGGCGGCTAAAGCAATAGTACCGTACGGAATATCGGTTACCTGGGACATGATGAAGGCGACCATCCCCATCACCGGGGGCATTATCTGTCCCCCATTTGCCGCGACTGCTTCGATAGCAGCCGCAAATTCTGGCGAAAAACCCAGGCGTTTCATCATTGGAATGGTGAACGAGCCCACCGAACCAATGTTTGCGGTTGGGGAACCACTAACCATTCCAAAAAGACTACTCGATACGATGGTTGCCTTAGCCGGCCCGCCGCGATACCTCCCGAAGAGAGCCAGCGCAACTTTGGTAAAAAACTCACCTGTTCCGGAAACAGCAATAAAACCCCCGAAAATGACAAAGGCGACAATGATGGTGGAAGCTACCCCTAAAATATCCCCCATGATTCCATAGTTATCCAAGAACAAGGTAGCTGAAATGGATAAAGGGTCTAATTTTCCCCCATGCAAAATACCGGGCAGTTTGTCTTGAAATACCGGCAAACACATGAAGATAACCGCTATAATCGGTATCACCAGACCCAGTAAACGACGAGCGGCCTCAAATAAAGAAACGATAATGGCGATAAAAAGCACCTGCCCATAGATTGGGAATTTACCGATCCCATAAAGATCAAAAATATGGTCCCCAAACAACAGAAAAAATCCCAACGCCAGGATACCTGGAGTAATAAGAAGGACACTATACCAGCGATTTTTTTTAGCAAACACAAAGGATAAGAGCAGAAAAAACAGCAATGATCCGGCGCGATAGATTGTGGTCGATAAATAGAATCCAAAATATTGGAAAATACCCCCGACAAACAGGAAATGGTAGACAAAAAAAGTATAACATACGATCTGTTTTAATAGCCCGATGGTTGCTTGCGGCTTTGTGTCCACTTAAGACCTCCCTTTATAATCTCTCGGATCAAACAGGAACGTTTATTTGTTGGGTCGAAATGTCGGGATTTCTCTTTCCAGCACGGCACCCGCACAAAGGATACCTGAACGTGCCGCCATATCGATACCAACGCCTCGGCTCTGAACCGTGTCTCCGGTGAAAAACAATCCGCCCACACCGGGGGCCCTATGGGGCAGGCGATGTCGGCCGGTATAGAGTGGGCTGCGTCTGAGCCCATCCGTGACTAAGATGAAACGACGTCTTTTGGCCAAAATTCTTCCCTGATAAATTTCAGGATATATCAGTTTGAAGTCTTCCTCCATGGCTTCAAAGGCCGCTTCGATTTTGGATCGATCCCTGCGAACACTCTCCCGCAGGTACCCGCCGGCCGCGCTGATCCACTCACGGCCAGGAGGGGCCACGGTAGGGTCTGAAGCCGACACAACCGAACACTGGTGGGAGAGCTTGGAGATTGGCAGTTCAAAAGCCACCCGGTGGTAAGTATCCTTAAGGACCGGTTCGGCCATTATGAAATTGGTTCCAATGGTACTATCGGAGAATGGCAACGGTGATTTGTAGCTCCGAACGATATTCACGAACCACTCTGGGAAAACCTCTTCCGAGATATATTCGAAGAGGTCCCAGATTGGTAGGCTGCAGACAACGATCGGTGCTTTGATCACCTCTGTATCGGGATAGTGATAATCCATGCCTGCAACGGACTGTTCAATCGCTACACCGGTTATCTCACCGGCCTTGCTCAGGATTTTTCCTATCTTTTTTCCTGTGCGGATCTCTCCCCCGTTTGCCTTGACGTACTCGGCCAAAGGACCGACCAGGTTAATGGACCCTCCAACCCCGAAGGTCCCGGATGATAAGCGATGCAGGCAATCCATGCTCATCTTCATGGTAATGATCATCTCACCGGCCGAAATCTCTTCCGGGTAAGGAATCGTGGCCAGGACCCAAACGACCGCACGGAAGAAGTCATAAACGTTTTGGCGGTTGGTCAAGGTTCTTATCCAATAATCGAAAGAAAAATTGTCCCATTGTTCGGCTTCCTGATAACTCATAGCAGCCATGGAATTCACAATACGCTTGAAATCGTCCCGGTCCGCCCCCTGAATCAGCTCCTTCATGGGCAACCAGCGTCCGGCGCGGAAAAGGGTCATCCCTTCCTGCAGAGAACCGAGCCTTAACTTATCCAGGCCCGGTCCTTGTTCATAAACGACGCCCAAAGCCCCTTGATCGGCCATGGTTATGGCGTGGAAACTACCGTAATCCATCCGGTATTCTTCGCCCTCGATCTGCTGGTGGTGAGTCGTCGCTCTCCCGCCGATTTGCCCCAGCCTTTCTAATACTAAAACTCTTTTTTTAGCGGCCGCGAGAATAGTAGCAGCACATAGGCCGGAAACTCCGCCTCCAATGACAATCGCATCCCAGGACTCCATTTCTCCCCCTTGCCGGCAGATTTTTGAATTTGAACACCGTTGCTAAGAACTCATGAAGGTCCGTCTGAATCGGCCCAACGGTCTAATCACTTCACCTGGCCCCCCAGCTTCAATAAACTTTGCTGTTTCTTCTCTAATTCCGGTGTCCAAACACCGACCTTCTTATAGTACTTTACAGCGGCCTCATGAAAGGGAAGTTGAGGATTCTTAACAGCCCTTTCTAAACTATATTGTTTTAATATGGTATGAAGCTTTATAAGTTGTTCTCGGTTTTTGGGATTATATAACTCATCCAGGAATATTTCTACGACACGATCCGGTGTGTTTTTGTTGCCAAGCCAGTTATTGGTAACGGCGACGGTATGTATATCCTCGGCCTGACCCGGATAGGTCCCTTTAGGAACGATAGATTCAGTGACGGCCGGCATATTATCAATCACTCTTGCTCTGGCTTCTTTCTTTTCCACTCCAAAAACTTTGGCATTATAATCCTTGCAAAGTTCCTCCCAAAAGTGATGGGGAGTTGGAAGTGGAGCGAAAAAAGAATCTATCAGCCGGTCCTTAAAACTGGTATAACCGTCGGTACCGGTCGTACCCTTAACCATTCTTACGCTCCCCGGATCAACACCATATCCTTCCAGAACATATTTAATTACGTCAGCGGAATATAGAAAAGTAGTGTATCGGGCCATAAGACCTTTCCCCTTCAGATCTGCCGGACTGTTAATACCCGAGTCCTTTTTGACAGTGAAAAGAAAGGGGGCCTCGTCCGTCGAGGCAATTAACCGTAAATTATTTTGCGCCTGCTCGCGGGTAGCCGCTGTAGATTTACCGCGATAAGCGCTAAAACCAGGCTCACTGACCACGTTTCCAATGAGCACCTCCCCTTTTATGATTTTCGCGATGTTTAGATCCGAACCGCCTCCAACGGGGGTCATGCCCATACCATATTTACTTTTGGTCAGATTGCCTAAATAGGTAATAGTCAGGTATTGATAGCCGCCCGGCGGTCCGGTGGCTATGTAGATAGATTGAGGTAGGGCTTCTTTACTCCAGGCATTTCCGCCGAAGAAAGCTATCACTGAAATCAGAATTACAAGACAAAAACCAAATTGTACGATACTTTTTTTCATTTTTATCCTCCTCAACTAATTAATTTTCTTAATGTGTTAACTAAATGTTCCCCGGGAAGTCAAAAGGTTGCCTGTTGGATTATTAGAATAACACTTTCAGGAACCTGCTACGGAAATAAGGGTTTAAGTTGATCCGGATATAAACCACCTCCTGTCTAAACCATGTCTTTTCTACCCACCGATCTTGGCCAATACCTTGGCGTAATCGGACTGAACCGAGCGGATCCTGGCAATCTCTTCACCCGACAGCCATTTCTTTAAATCGATTTGAAAGGAAGGATAACTGGAACGCTTAAAGGCTGAGCGTAATTCATAAGGAATGGTGGCATTGATTCCTAACCCGCGGGTATTATTTAACAGCGGCACGATCTTACCCTGTTTTTTATCGGTAATTTCAATGGGCATCATTCCAACGCCTTTTCCTCCAGCGCCTAACAGTATATCCGTTTCCATAACAGCTCGAGTGCTGATAGCCCAGATGACCTCATCGGCGTTGCGAATATCAATATCCTCATCCGTTACAACAACGAGTCTGGTTCCTGGAAAAGCCGCGAAAGTCATCTCAATGATGTTCCGCTCCCAGCCGTCATCGAACTTACCCCTTTTCTTGACCTGTATTCTATCGGTGATATAGGCTGGGTAAGATTGATAGATATCCTGGACCAAACCCGGAATAACATTTTCAATCATGTCGAATAAATAGGCTTCGCGAAGCAAAGCATATTGCACATCCGCCTCAAAAGAATCGGCCAGGGGAGTGTAAAAAATGGGACTGTCGGCGCGATGGGTTATGGCCGTCACCTCAAACTTATAGACTTTACGGGCCCTCCCGAAGTATTTAGGCCACTCTGGGAAAAATAGGGCTTCCCGCCCTTTTTCCATTTTTTCGGCTTCTTCGGTTTCCCAGTAATCCCGGGAGGCATGAATGTACCCTTCTATAATGATCTCCGATTGAGCGATGGCATAGGCATCCACCGTTTTAGCTTTAACGATTTCAATCGGCTTGCCCTGCAAGGCCCCGGCAATGCCCAATTCATCACTCCCGAACCCCATTCGCTGAGGCATAATCCCCGTTCCGGCAACTAAAATGGCGGACGGCGGTATCCCGATACTGGCCGTTACCGGGATCCTCTCTCCCTTGTGTCGCTCGAGAATAGTTCGGATATGGCTTCCCGGGGTGGCGAAAAGAGTGCACCAGTCTTTGCCTATCGGCCGGGTACGCTTGTATGAGATCTCTGTCCCGCCGTTAAAGTATTGGTCGGTAAAAAGGTAAATATTGGAACCGAAAATGGGACCGGGGTCTTCATTGCTGTGCGTAATCACCGGCAGCGTCTTCAGAATATCAATGTCCTTGGTAATCACCACCTCCTGGCAGGGGGCCTTATCGACCTTAACCGGCGGCAGGGGATGTAACAAAGCCTTGCGGCCCCAAATGAGCATTTCCTTACGTGAATCTTTTAGGCCGTATAATTTGGAAACATTTTCCCTGGTGGCTGTAATATTCCCCGCCACCCTCATATCGGGATAGCCTTTGACCTTGTTGAATAAGATCGCCGGTCCCCCGTCCAGGGCTTTTTCAATACCGGCTATTTCCAGGACAGGGTTTACTTCCTTGTCGATGGTCAATAATTGTCCTTCCTGCTTCAATAACTCTAAAGCACCCCGGAAACTATCGTTTCCATTCTTCATATTTCTTCCTCCTTTTTCATTTTAAGCGTCTTAGTCGCTAACAATTATATCCCGAACTCTATTCCGCATTAGTTTTCCGGTAGCCGTCCGGGGTAATTCGTTAATAAATTTAAAAGATCTTGGGATTTTGTAAACCGCCAGATTATCCCGACAAAGGGAGATAAGTTCTTCCTCTGTTTTAATATAATTACTGACTTCTTTCTCGAACACGACACAAGCGATAACATTATTTCCCCTAACCGGATCAGGAACCCCAAGCACGCACACTTCTTTAACCTCTGCATGTTTCAGCAGAATATCCTCGATTTCTCCCGGATAAATCCGGAATCCGCCGCTCTTAATCATGTCGTCCTCACGGGAGGCAAAAAAGATGAACCCCTCTTCGTCCAAATGAGCCATGTCTCCGGTATAGGTCCAGCCGTCTCTGACCTTCTCTTTCTGGGCTTTCAATAGACGCTCGTGTTCGGCGGAGCTGAAGAGGTACATGCCTCCGGTAGGACCTTTAGCTATCAGTTGTCCCACCTCTCCGGGTGGCAATGACCTCCCTTGATCATCTATACACTTTATAATCCATCCCGGCAACGCCGCCCCGCAAGACCCCGGTTTAGGTTGGCTCGCCATTTTGTTATGGGCCACCAAGAAAAGTAATTCAGAGGCCCCGTACCCCTCCCAGATATCCAGGCCGGTTTTGTTTTTCCAGTCCAAACCGGTTTCTTTAATGGCATCGGCACTGGTGGTGCAGAGCCGAAGCGAACTTAGATCATAGTTATTAAAATCAGGAAATTGTAACAGTCTTCTGTATGCGGATGGTACGCCCGTTAAAATTGTGGCACGGTGGTCTTGGATGGTTTGCAAAACGACATCCGATTGGAAAGTGGGGATAAGAGAGACCGCCCCTTGACCGCAAAAAGGAAGAACGGCAAAAATACAATAACCGGCAGCGAAGGCGACCGATGACGCCCCGGTTACAATATCATGTTCCCCAATAGTATAAACGTATTTGTTGGACAAATAGCCCTGAGCCAATATTCCTCCTACCGAATGAAGGCACCCTTTAGGCAATCCGGTAGTCCCGGAGGTAAACATGATCAACCCTATCGAATCTCTTCTTACCTTAATCGCTTTGAAGCTTTTTTCTCCTTGTTGAACCAATTGAAGGTAGGAATAGATGTTCTTTTCTTTTCCTGTGAAGGCCTTCTCTTCTTCCTCGACAACAACAATGAGTTCGGGGTATTTCTGTCCCAGGGCGCTTTCATTGTTCTCAGTAAATAACGACTGGCTGACGACATAAAGCTTTATCTTTGCGGAATTGAAAGCATGATTATCTTCTTTTTTTGACCATAGCCGGGAAAATAATACCGGTACCGCTCCGATTTTTTGAACGGCAAATATCGAGATCAGGGCTTCCGGTTGATTGACCAGTTTGATGCCGACTCGATCATGGGGTCTCACCCCCAGGGCAA
>JAZDOU010000181.1:0-9319 GCA_043798385.1 Pseudomonadota bacterium | reverse complement strand
TTTCCGACTGTAACTCCTCATTGGCCTGCTGCAACTCCTCCGTCCGTGCAGTCACACGTTGTTCCAAACCATCGTACGCCTGTTGCAGCGCCACCTCCGCCAGCTTACGATCGGTCACGTCTGCGAAGATACCCACAACGTATTTTCGCCCCTTAATGATGTGGAAAGCAGTGGAGATATCAGCATAGAAAACCGAGCCGTCTTTCCGCTGGCAAGGGAGGGCAAAAGTCAGCGTCTTCTCCCCTCGTATTTGAGATTTAAACTCATATATCGCCTGGTCCAGGAAGTCCTTGGGGTGAAGGCTCGCCATATTTAATTGGAGCCATTCTGTATTTGAGTATCCGAACATCCGGCAGATAGATGGATTGGCATCAATAAACCGCCCCGTTTCAATATCGGCTGTCAGGATGCCATGTCTGCTTCCCTCGAACAGCACCCGGTACTTTTCTTCTGAGTTACTTAGATCCTCCTCCGCCCGCTTACGCTCGGTAATATCTCTGGAAAGACCCCGGAATCCGACCGGCTTGCCTTCTTTGTTCCTTATCACAGATATCGAAATTTCGTTAAACCCCTTAGTCCCGTTTTTTTTAATAAATTCCCCCTCAAACCCCTTAATCTGTTCCCCTGTTCTGTATACTCTATTGAAGAGCTCATACTCTTTTTTAGCGGTTGTTTCAGTAGTATACTGTTTGAAGTTCATCCCAATCAATTCTTCCCGTGTATATCCGAGATCATTGCACTCGGCATCATTAACAAAGGTAAAATTACCGGCAAGGTCAACCTCATAATAGCCTTCCTGGGTGTTATCAAGAATAGTCCGGTATCTCTCCTCACTCTGGATCAGTGCATCTTCGGCCAGCTTGCGCTCGGTTTCTGATTTTTCGAATTCAGCAATCCTCCGGCGAAGATCTTCCAACTCCTGGATCAGTTGTCCTTTAGTCTTCCTGTTATCGTCCATTCTTGAAATCTCCTGGTAAGGCTTTCACAATAAAAAACCCCACCTCTCATCTGAGAAATGGGGTCCATTATTCTTCCATTGGAACTCCTTTTAAAGGGTTGCCAACAAGAAAACTTAATTAACCTTTTTTACCTTTTAATTATCAAAAAGTCAAATAATTTCAATCCTTTTTCGTAAAAACCTCCATCCGTAATCAAAACAGGGCCATGGGGGTTAAATCCCAATGAAGACTCCCCGCCGCAAGCGGACGGGGTATCATCAGGCAAGGAATTATTTATAAAATCCTCCCCCACCCCCCTTTTCCAAAGGGGGGAATTATAAGGAACCGCCGCAAAGACAGCGGGGTATTAAAAGAATAAAAATCAGTTAATTTGAATTATTTTAAAACGAGTCGAGTAGCCCGGGGGAATTTTACCTCCACGTTCCCACGGATCCGAACGTGACAGTCTCCCGTAATCCGCAATCCAAAATCGTATCTCATTCCCACTTGAATCCCTTTTCATTAAATAACCGCAAACAGACCTCCACTACATCGGGATCATAGAGAGTCCCTTTATTTATTGAGACTTCCTGCAGCGCAACCTCTATTCCACGAGCAGGTCGATAGGGCCGATGGGAGGCAATGGCCTCGACCACATCGGCCACGGCTAATATTCGGGCTTCCAGGAGGATCTCTTCGCCTTTAAGCCCCTGAGGATATCCGGTACCATTGATCCTTTCATGGTGCTGTAAGATAATCTTGGCCAGGGGCCAAGGAAATTCTACGTCCTTTAAAATGTTATAACCGACCTGGGGGTGAATCTTGATCAGGGTAAATTCCATTTCCTCCAATTTTCCGGGTTTACTCAGAATTTCGGCCGGTACGTAAATTTTTCCCAAATCATGGATCGCGCCGGCCATTCGAATCCCTTCAACTTCTTCCTCTGAAAGGCCCATTTCCTTGGCGATGGCTCGACCCAGGTGAGCAACCTTGCGTTGATGACCGGCAGTATAGGGATCTCTCGATTCCACCATCCCGGCCAGGGCCTGAATCGTCCCGCCCATGGCCTGACGGAGCTTCACAAAACTCTGACGAAGCTCTTCCTCTTTCTTATTGGCCTCAGTGATGTCTCGATAGGTGCTTAAAAACATCTCTTGGTTCTTATAAAGGACCAGAGAAGAACTGATTAAGACCTGCTTTTGCTCTCCGCTTTTAGTTAAAATAGCGCTTTCAGTCTCACGGTGAGTTTCCTTAACCAATAGCTCCGAAATCCCTTCCAGGGCTCGTTGCCGATTTTTTGGATCAGGGTAAAGGAGCTTGGTAAAATCAGCACAGGCATTGGCCTCTTCCAGGGTATAACCGGTAAGCCTTTCCATGGCTGAATTGTAGACCTCAAAATACCCCTTCCGGGTACTGAAAGTTATCCCCTCTTGGACCGCTTCCAGGACCGTGCGCCATCTGGCTTCGCTTTCCTTGAGGCTTTCCTGGGCCTCTTTCTGTATGGTAATGTCCCGGGCAATGGCACGGAAACCGATCTTTTTCCCCTCCTGGTCTCTAATCAGGGAAACAGCGGCCTCGATTTGACTTTTACTGCCGTTTTTTCTCTTGATCTGAAAATCAAATCGGGAGGCCTGGCCCGTGGTATAGACCCGATTAAACTGTTCATAGACTTTATCGGCATTCTCTTCTCCGATAATCTGTTTATAATTCATTCCCCGTAATTTCCCGTTCGAATAGCCAAAAAAATTCTCGATGGCCGGGTTAAAAAAAGTAATATCCCCGTTAAGATCACACTCAAAGTAACCGTCTTCAATGTTGGCCAGGATGGATTCATATTTCTCCACCTTTTCCCGAAGCGTTCCCAGTTCTTTTAAGAGGGCCTGATTGTCGGAAGGGCCTTTCAAGTTTTTCATCTTTTCCTCGTCTCTGGTCCCTTATCCCTTAATTCCCAAAATTCTCCTGTTCACAAGTCCTCAGATCCGCCATGATATAAGGACTGAAGATTACGGGTACAAGGACTTAAAACCCGGCAGAACTATAACTCAACAGGTAAAACACTTATCGGTGACAGGCAACCCCGTCTTTATTCATTCAGAACCTCCAGGAACGACTCCCCACCTTCGGATCGAAATGCTTACCGCTCTGCTCCTTGTTGTATTCACGGGCTTTCTCTTCCGGCCAGGCCGGGCGGTAAGGCCTGACTAAACACTTTGTAAATTTAATCAGATAGTTCCTAATTATCTCTTAACCATCTCCTCCCTGGATATGGTGAAAACGAAGTTCGAACCGTCCGGCAGGGCCTCGTACCATATCTCTCCGCCATGATCGAGGATGATTTCCCGACAGAGGCTCAACCCAAGACCGACACCCTCACGAGAGGGTCTTCCCTCGGTTTCGATTCGTTCAAACCGGCCGAATAGTTTCCCGCGATCCGGTTCAGGAACCGGGTTTCCGCTATTGTAGACGTTCAGACGGTAGTGCGATTCCTGGGGTTCAAATCCAAAAGAGATCGTGCACCCTTTGCCTCCGTACTTGACGGCATTGGCAAACAGGTTCCGATAGACGGCTTTGAGCCAGGTCTTGTTGGCGCTTATGGAAATGGATCCGGCGGGAATGGTCCCTAAACGATTGTCGATCACAATTTCATGCTTAGTGATATCATCAGCCAGTTCGTCCAGAACGGTATCGATGATGTCCTGTCGCAGGTCCAACACCTCCCGTTCCATTTTCACTGAGCCGTCGACGATGGAGGCTTTCCCTATGTAATCTTCCGCAGTCCCCAGCAGGCGAAGGCAACGGGACAAAAGGTCCTTGACGGTGTTGGCCAGATTTTGATCCAGCTTTCCATAGGAGCCTCGAAGCAGGAGTTTCAAAATGGTGACGATGGAGATCAATGGCCCCCGGACATCATGAGACAGGACCTTGACCATATTCAGGATATGTTCGTTCAACCACCGAAGATGGTTTTCGGATTCCAGGAGCGCCTCCTCCACCCGCTTGCGCTCGGTGATTTCCGACCGCAACTCCTCCGTCCGAACAGCCACACGCCGTTCCAGTTCATCGTGTGCCTGGTGCAGCGCCTCCTCGGCCTGCTTGCGCTCGGTGATGTCGACTATCACGCCGATCAGCCCGGCCACTTTGCCTTCCGTGTTGGTAAAAGTGGCCTTGTTAAAGATAACGTTGCGGCGTATTCCATCTGAAGAGGCGACTGAAGTTTCGTAGATTTGCAGGCCGGGGTTGTTAAACAACTCTTGGTCGGCCTTTTCGTATATCTCAGCCAAGTCCGGAGGGGAAAGGTCATACACGGTCTTTCCAATGATTTGATCCAGCGACCGCCCAACGAATCGCTCGAAGGCCTTATTGCCTCCAAGATAGATGCCTTCGGCATCTTTGTAAAAGATGGGAGAGGGGATCGCATCCATCAGCAACTGCCGGAACGCTAAGTTCTTTTGGATAACTTCTTTGGCACGCCTGCGCTCGGTGATGTCCTTGGCAACTCCGGCAAAAGCATAGGGCTTACCCTGCTTGTCTTTCAATAAGATCGTTGACATTAATGTCGGAAATGGTTTCCCGTCCCTGGTTATATGCCCGACTTCCCCGCTGTAAGCACCGAGCTCAATGACTTTCTCGTTAAATGTCTTGACCTCAGTCTCCATCTGTTCTGGATTGTGGAAAATGGCCAGACTCTTGCCAAGAAGCTCCTGGGAATTGTTGTAACCGTGCATTCTACACCAGGCTTCGTTGACAAAAATGAGATGCCCATCCAAGCCGGCAATAGCCATACCTTCTGTTGACTGCTCGACCACGGATGAAAGCATTTTGATCTCTTCCTCCGACTGCTTTCCTTCGGTGTCTGATTTTTCCAGTTCAGACACCCTCCGGCGAAGATCTTCCAACTCCTGGATCAGTTGCCCTTTAGTCTTCCTTTTATCGTTCATTCTGTAAGTCTCCAGTTGGTCGATTTCATAATAAAAAAACCCCACCTCTCCCTTGAGAAATAGGGCCTTTCATTAGAACTTCCTTGATAGAAGGTTGCTAACAAGAAAGCTTCTTTAAATTACTGATAATTATTTTATCTTTAAATAGGAATAAGTCAATAATTTTCAAATTTTTTATTCATTCATCTTCCCTCTTAATTTTTTTGTCCTTCCAGTGTCATTCTCCTTTCCAGTTTCGCTTCCCTCAAACCTTGTATAAAGGCCTTTTCCTTTACCCCTTCCGGATATTCCAGGTGAACAGTTGATAAACCCCAAGGCTTGGAAACCTCATTGAACCGGACATGTAATTCTTCCGATAGATCCTTTTGACTTGGGCCAACCAAATGAGTGACCTGAAAAAGCTTTTCCGTCAATTTAAACCTCAAAAAGGCCTTCAATCGGGTTCCCTCTTCCAGATAGATGAAAGCCAACCAATCCATCCCTTTCCCTTTAAGTACAAAACACTCCAGAATAATATCCTCTTTGTTATTCATGCCCCCTCCTTTTTGGAGAGGAAGTCCAAAAAAAATCCCCGGCCGGTTATCTGCCGGTCGGGGAACAATTCTTGAGCCCCCTCACCGGTCTTGTCCTCGAAGACGATGTTGTGAGGAGATCCAGGCAGGTCTCCTGGCTTGTGGATTATCCTCCCCCTGCCCTTCCCGTTCCCTTCATGCAGAACAGTGGTTACGCAGGGATTGTACCCACTTACAGTGGCGGGTCCGCGCCGGTCTTGCACCGGCTTCCCTTTAAAGCCCTTTTTGAGGGCACCCGGATCTTTATTTGAGATAATTTTTAGCAGACTTTTATTAAATCTGCAAAGAAATTTTTAAACCAATTTTCTTTTTAGTTGCTTGTTCTCATACATCATCCTGTCGGCCTGGGCCAGCAGGACGTCTATGGAACAGGGGTTTTTGGGATCAAAACAGGCCATCCCCAGGCTCATGGAGAGTGAATAAGGGCAGTCCCTCTGGAAATGATGATCATTCAAAACCTTCTCGAAGCGGTTAATCAATTTTTCGGCCGAGGTCTCAAAGCTATTCATGGCCAGAATGACAAATTCATCGCCCCCGATTCGAGCGATGATATCCGATTCCCGGAAAGTTTCTTTAAGGATATGGGACATATCGATCAAGGCCCGGTCCCCTTCCTTATGGCCCAAGGTATCATTGACTCTCTTTAAATTATCCAGGTCCCCAAAAATAAGTAACAACTCTGTTCCATTGCGTTGGGCCGTTTTTAACCCCTGTTCGGCCAGGGCAAAAAACCCCCGGCGGTTATATAAGCCGGTCAGGTCATCTTTAAGAGATAAGGTCTGGAGAGCCTCCTCGGCCTGTTTACGATCGGTGATATTCCTTAAAAAAACCAAGGCAACCGTTTCTCCCTGAAAAGTCGTCTTGGTCGCCGAGACTTCGATATAAATAGGGTCACCGTTTTTGCGGCGGCCTTTAAATTCATATTTATTGGGAACCGCTTCACCTTTTTGCCTTCGACGGTTAATATCTTTTACCCGCTCCTGATCATCGGGATGGACCAGGAAGGTAATCGGTGACCCGATGATTTCCTCCAATCGATCATAGCCAAAAATTTCTACCATCTTTTGATTGACAAGGATATGCTGGTCACCCTTAACCAAGGCAATGCCGTCATTGGATTGATCAAAAACCGTCCGATACCGTTCCTCACTTTCCCGGAGGGCTTTTTCTGCTTTTATCCGGTCGCTGATATCTATTGAAATACAGCCGATCAAAGGCGGCTTGTTTTTCCTATGGATGGGGAATCGTTGGGTTATCCAGGTGTGTAAGGACCCTTTTTGTGGTCTTTCTGTAATCGATTTTACAATTTTTCCTTTTAATACCGCCTCATCGTCTTCTCGCACCTTGGCTGCAATTTCCGGGGGCCAGATTTCTTCGCTGGTTTTGCCAAGCCATTCTCCAGGTTTTATCCCAAAATAGGCCTCAATGTTTTCCGTTAGTTGAATAATCCGCCTTTCCGAATCCTTTATATAGGCACTGCCAGGGAAATATTTCATGAATTGTGAAAACAGCTCTTCATTTTCTTTAAGCGCCTCTTCCGCTTGCCGGCGCTCGATTTCTGTCTTTTCCAGCTCAACAACCCTTCGGCTCAGGATTTCTAATTCCTCTAACAGTTCTTTTTTGGTCTTTTTTCCGTCTTTCATCTTGTGCTGTTTTGGCCAGAGTGTTCTAAATTATTTTATTGGACAGCAACATATTCTGCAAAGGAGTCGGACTCCGGGACAGGCAACTTATCTTCCAATAATCCCCGAACATGTAATTCTATGGCTTCACACATATTCCTCTCTGTTTCCTCCCGAGTCGCACCGGTAGCTACACAACCCGGCAAATCGGGTGAATAAGCAGAATAGTTCCCTTCGGCCTTCTCAATTACGATCAGGAAACGATACATCTATAAGAAAACTCAACCAATCTATTTAGTTCTCATCCGGAAACGATCTTTCCGGAAGAGAACATACAGCTGCCGGCTATCCTCTTTGGCCAGAAATCCTTTAAAAAGGATTTCTGGCAAGAGCTTCATGCCGGTCCCCGAATGGGGACCTTAGCGTAGGTCGATAAAATCGACCGGCCGAAATCGAGGTGTTTCCATCCGGAAATTCGAATTTCCGGATGGAAACTATTTATGAATCCCCGATTCATCTTTTACCATAATGTCAATAATTTTGAAACGATTTTTAGCTGACCTGCTTTTGAAGTCTTGTCCTTTTTAAAAAATGAAGATTTAAGAACGTCAGGTACATCCTTTTAATCGGCTCTTATAAAGAAGTGGAGTCAATCATTTTCGTCATAAGGGCTCTTTTATCCTCCAAAAGAAGTTGTCTGAGGGGAATAGATGTGTTACAAAGGGGCCGGTGATCCGGGGAATGATTATAGGACGATTCGATAATTGAAATCAACCCAAGAAAACCTTTATTAAAAGGCGGGAAAATGTCTTCTAAAAATTTCTATACCGGCAAGAAAATTTTGATAACCGGCGGTCTGGGATTTATAGGCAGTACTCTGGCTATTCGCCTGATAGAATTGGGGGCCCAGGTCACCCTTTTGGATGGCTTGATACCCGATTTAGGGGCCAACCGCTTCAATATTGAACCGATCAAAAGTCAGGTGGAAGTGGTCGAGGCCAACCTGGGGGATCGTTCCCTGGTCGATGATCAGGTGAAAGCCAAAGACCTGGTCTTCAATATCGGCATGCACTCCTGTCATCTGGCCTCCATGAGCAATCCCCTTTTCGACCTGGAGACCAATGTCCTCCCCCAGATCAATTTCTTAGAGTCCTTGCGGGTCAACAATCCCCAAACCCGGGTGATTTATATCGGCACCGGGCCCAGTTCGGGCAGGCCCTGACCATCCCTATTACCGAAGACACCCCGCCGAATCCAAAAGACATTTATGCCGCCAGCAAACAGGCCGTGGAGTGGTATCACCTTCTGTATCAAAAGATTTGCGGACTTCGAGTCACCTCTTTGCGGCTGGGTAATACCTACGGCCCGCGTCATCAGATGCGCCACGCCCAGTACGGGGTTCAAAATTTTCTGATCCGGCTGGCCCTGGAGGATCAGGAAATTAAAGTCTTTGGGGACGGCAGCCAGAAACGGGAAATGATCTATATTGACGATGTGGTGTCCTGTCTGCTTTTATTGGGGAAAAACCCCTCTTGTATTGATCAGGTCTATTGTATCGGGAGTCTCGAATCCATCACCTTCCAGCAGTTGGTTCAGGAAATCATCCTGGCCTGCGGTTCGGGCCGCTATGGCCACGTCCCCTGGCCGGAGGACCGAAAGACCATTGAAGTGGGCGATGTGGTCACCGATTTTTCCAAACTGACCGCCCATACCGGCTGGAAGCCGACCACCAATCTGACCGCAGGGCTCAACAAAACGGTGGAGTTTTACAGGAAGTACAAATCATATTATTGGTAACATAAAGATGATCTCGCAAAAAGTAATTTTGCCGGCCCAGACGTTCCGGGGGGAGAATTTCAATGATTGTCCATCTTCAACTCTGAGGTTCTTTGCCGGGCCAAATTTTTAATTTTAGTCTATAGCAGGCCGATAAACAAGCCCGAAACAGGCCGGTCGGCTTTGCCGACCTAAAACGAGGCTTCCATTCGGAAGCCGAGAGGTGAATGCCCTGCTGGAGTCAAGTTAGCCATTGGGCCGGGATAGGGCGATAAGTTGCCTTTTGGACAACCATTGAAATTCACCCCCCGGAACGTCTTTTGAATGAACTCTGATTTTTTGCGAGTCCGTCATAAAGGAAATCTCACATGGACATGCTGGGTGCAATCATACTGGGCATCGTGGAAGGCCTGACCGAATTTATCCCCGTCTCCTCCACCGGCCATCTGATTCTGGTGGGACATCTCTTAAAT
>JAZDOU010000098.1:0-4490 GCA_043798385.1 Pseudomonadota bacterium | reverse complement strand
GCCTGATACAACTGGGCAAACAGGCGGGCCCCTTGGTTTTGGACGGCTTGGGCCAGTTTGGAAAGGCCCTCAATAAAACGGTCATCGTGCAGGGCGATCATCTCGGACATGCCGCTGTACTCATCAATGGTACAGCCCCCGATAATGATCATCCCGAGACCGCCTTGGGCCCTTTCTAAATAAAAATCAGTCAGTTTTTCCGATATAAATCCCCCCGGTGTATAGCCCAGGTGCATGGCCGGCAGGACCAGGCGGTTACGGATTTCCGTCCGGTTGATGACAATTGGTGAAAAAAGTCTTCTCAATGGAAGTTGGTAAGCCATTATATTTTTTTTCTCCTTATAAGCTTATTTCCTGGAGTCTTTGATCTGTTTGAGGACTTGCTCCAAATCCTTTAAGGCCTGTCCGTAGGCGGCCCAATTTTCCTGCTTCAAGGCGTTTCGAGCCTTTTGATAATGCTGCCAGGCCAGGTCGCCTAAAGATTGGGAGGGTTGCAGTTTTCCTTCCGGTGCGGGCAAGGAAGGTGTCCCTTCCCGGGCCTTTTTGCTCTCCGGTCCAAAGATCCGGTCCAGGGATCTTTCCAGGGTTTCCTCCATGGCGATCTGGTTCTCATAGGCCACGATGACCCGTTTTAGTTCCGGGATCTGTCCGCTTTCGGCCTTGATGTATAAGGGCTGAACATATATCAGGGAACCTTCAATCGGGATGGTCAGGAGGGTCCCCAGGGTTACCTTGGAACCCCGCTGATCCCACAAGGAGAGCTGCCGGGAAATTTCCGGATCCTGATTGATGCGGGACTCGATCTGTTTGGGCCCGTAAACCAGTCGCTGTTTGGGAAAACGGTAGACGATAAATTTCCCATAATTGGACCTATCGCATCGGACGGCCATCCAGGCCGCCAGGTTGTCTTTTTTCTGAGGCGTGAAGGGAATCATTAAGAGAAATTCTTCTTTCTGCTCTCCGGGAAGCCGCATGATGGTATAGTAAGGTTCCATATCCTTTTTGGCTGATTGCAGGTTGCCTGGAATTTCCCAGAGATCCTCCCGATTATAAAACGTTTGGGGGTTCATCATGTGATAGGTGGCATAGATGCGGGCCTGGATGTTGAATAGAAAGTAGGGATAGCGCAAATGGGTTTTTAAATCCGGATCCATGGCGGTCAGCGGTTTTAAGAGGTTGGGAAAGATGCGGCCATAAGCCAGGGCCAGGGGATCTTGGGCATCTTTGATATAAAGTTGGACAGAACCCTCATAGGCATCGACCACCGCCACGACTGAATTGCGGATATAATTCCCGACTTTTTTTATGGGCCGGGAATAAGGATAATAGGAGGACTGGGTATAGGCATCCAGGATCCAGTAAAGCCGGCCATTGGAAACCACCATATAGGGATCCTGGTCTACTTTAAGAAATGGGACCAGTTTTTGAACCCGGGTTCGAATGGAACGATCAAACAGGATACGGCTTTGAGGGGTGATATCCGACGAAAGTAAGATTTTCATGGCCCCGAATCGAAGGGACCACATGGCCTTGCTGATGGCTCCACCGATAGGGATACCGCCTTTGCCCTGATAACTGGCAAAGACATTTTGTTCCCCCGAGGGATAATTAAATTCTTTCTGCCTGGTATTGACGATGATATAATCGTTTTCAATCTCTCCGAAATAGATTTCCGGCTGGGTGACTTTTAAATTACTTTTTGAGACCGGAGGGATATCCTGAATGAGCAAGGCCGGAAGCCCTTCCGGGGTTACCTGGTTGACCACACCCAGGGTCAGGCCATAGCCATGGGTATAGATCAAGTGTTCATTGATCCAGCCTTTACTCGGCAGATCGGCATAGGAGAGTTCCCGAGGGGAGAGGAGGACTTGGCGATATTCGTTGTTGATCCAATAGCGGTCATTGTCGACGGCCTGAAACTTATAGTAGGTCCTGATCTCCTGGATCTGGCTGAAGGTTTCTAACAAGGGATGGTGATCCCAAAGGCGGATGTTTTTTGTGGTCGGACCGTTGGCATTGATCTGGGCCGGGGTTAGGGTGGTTTCAGCCGGCAACTGACGCTCTTCCACCTGGCTGAGACCATATCCCTGCAGGGTCCCTTTTATATAGCGGGACAGGTAGGGGGTTTCCGCTTGTATCTCGTTGGGGGTGACGCTAAAGCGCTGAATAAATCCCGGCAGGAGATGGACCCCGCCGAAATAGATGGCGATAAATCCTGCCAAAACGCCGTAAATCCAGCGCCCCCCGGGTTTGAAGGCCTGGACAATGAATAGCAGACCAGTCAAAAGGGAAACGAAGACCATAAGGCCCAAGATCGGGATGAGATAGTTTTGATCCACATACCCGGGACCAAATACCACCCCCCGGCCGGAAAAGAGGAGATCAAATCGGGAAAGAAAGAAATAAGCGCCCAAAAGAGAAAGAGAATCCCAAAAAAAGCAAAGAGATAACTTTTAACCCAGGGCTTCAGGGTAACTCCCCGGGGATTGAGTTGAAATTGGAATCGGAAAACAATAATGGCTAAAGCCGATAGCAGTGACAGGAACCAGAGACCTCCGAACCAACTGCTTAAATAGTCAAAAAATGGAAGCCGAAAGAGAAAAAAAGAAAGATCCTGGTTAAAAACAGGATCAGTTTGACCGATAGGCCTGCTATAGAGGAAGAGTTGGAAGTTTTCCCATTGGGCACTGGCCCCTAATCCAATGAAAATTCCCACCAGGAGTGCGACTGGTTTTAAGAAAACCATCAGGCGACCTTCCAACCAGACCGGCAGGTTTATGGGGAAGTTTTCGATATTAAGAGGGTAGGGGGTATGGGCCAGCCGGAAGACCAGCCGGCCGTTTAAATAAAAAAGCAGGGCGGAAACACAACCGATAGAGATCCCTAAAAGAAATTTATAATTAATGAGGCGCAGGAAGACTGAAGTGTATCCCAGGGATTTGAACCAGAGCCATTCGGTGTAAAACCCCAGGAGACTGGAACCGACTACAAAGATCACGAACAGGAAAAGCCCTAAAATCAGGAAAGGCCGTTTTATTATAGCCATCTTTCCTCCATTTTTGTGGTTGAACACTTTTTTTTTATTATTTTAATGGAAAACCGGGCTATTGTCAATGCGTAAGGCGTGACGAGAGAAGAGAAGAGTCTTAACTCGTTCTCATCCGGAAACGACCTTTCCGGATGAGAACATACAGCTGCCGGCTATCCTCTTTGGCCAGAAACCCTTTAAAAGGGGTTTCTGGCGAGAGCTTCATGCCGGTCCCCGAATGGGGACCTTAGCATAGGTCGATAAAATCGACCGGCCGAAATCGAGGTGTTTCCATCCGGAAATTCAAATTTCCGGATGGAAACTAATTACATCTTTTAGAATATTTTGTAAGGAATAAATCGGTTTCCAACCAATAAGCCGCGCAATTTTGGATATATCCGGAACCCTTTGGAACATATCTTCAAATCCTTCGGCATAGGCCTTTTCGTATGGAATAAATTCAAGTAAACTTGTTAAATCTTCCGAGAGATTCGTTTTCTTTTTTCGAACCAGAGATAAAACGCTTCGTGCCAAAGCCTCTATCGACACCTCTTCAGTGGAACCTACATTAAATACCCCTCCGACAGCCTTGGGACTCATCATCAGACCTATTAGGGCGGTCACGGCATCTTTAACATGCAGAAAACAACGGGATTGCTTCCCATCCCCATAAATACTGAGTGGTTCCCCTTTTAAGGCTTGTTGGACAAAACGGGGAACGACCATTCCATATTGACCGGTTTGACGAGGCCCTACCGTATTGAAAAGACGAACGATAATAACCGGCAGCCCTTTTTCCCGAAAGTACGCCAGGGCCAGGAATTCATCAACCATCTTTGAGGCCGCATAAGACCAACGACTGCGGCAGGTTGGGCCTAAGACCACATCATCATCTTCACCGAAAGGGATATGGTTTCCTTTCCCATATACTTCAGAGGTGGAAGTGATAAGAACCTTTACCTGATAACGGAGTGCGGTCTTGAGAATAGCCTCGGTTCCCATCACATTGGTTTCTATGGTGTGGACCGGATTTTCTACAATCAGTTTCACCCCAACGGCAGCAGCCAGATGGAAAATGAGATCGCATTCACTGATAAGGCGGTCAAGAACGATTTGATTAGTGATGTTGTCAATTGCAAAGCGAAAAAGGGCTGCCCCTCCGGGAGGCCCCCACCTTTCCACAAGAGGCTTAATATTTTCAAAACGCCCTGTAGAGAGGTTGTCAATAACCGTAACATGATGCCCTTGTTTTAGTAAAGTCTCAGCCAGATGTGAGCCGATAAAGCCGGCCCCGCCAGTGATCAATATATGTTTTTGCAATTTACTTTCCTTTCTTACCGGTGATTAGATTGAAGCTCCCCGCACCAAATGCGCGGGATTGCTCCCGCGCCGTGGTGCGGGGAATCTTCCCTGCAAGGAATAGGGGTCTACATCCCGGAGGGCGAAAGCCGGTATCCAGAAC
>JAZDOU010000087.1:0-3143 GCA_043798385.1 Pseudomonadota bacterium | reverse complement strand
GACAACCGGAACTTAACCATTCGATTTTTAATTCCTTTTTTGCTATATTTCGAATCAGATAACTCCAGATTCGGATTTGGTAAAGTGCGCTAATACCCCCAACCCGGACCAGCCGGAACCAAAATTGGATATACGAAATGTGTTAAAACCCTTGGTTGGTCCGGGTCAACGGCTTGTTCTTTAATAAATTCTTTCCATTTTGCATAGAATTTTATTCTTAAGTCGTTTCCATCCGGAAATTCGAATTTCCGGATGGAAACACCTCGATTTCGGCCGGTCGATTTTATCGACCTATGCTAAGGTCCCCATTCAGGGACCGGCCGGTCGATTTTATCGACCTATACTAAGGTCCCCATTCGGGGACCGGCATGAAGCTCTCGCCAGTAATCCTTTTTAAAGGATTTCTGGCCATAGAGGATTGCCGGCAGTTGTATGTTCTCATCCGGGAAGACCTTTTCCGGATGAGAACTAACTAACATAATGCAGAAGGGCCTTTTTGTTCGCCCAACACCGTGGCTTACTCTCACTCCTGCAGGGTAGTGCTCTGTTTCGGCAACCCTTTAACAGATTGGAGGTTTTTTATGAGATACAAAGTTAACCTTAAAAAGACTGATGAAGGTTATGCTGTCTGGGTTCCGGGATTGCCGGGTTGTTGGTCTCAAGGAAAAACAGAAGAAGAAGCCTTAGAAAATATCAAAGATGCTATTCAGGGATACTTAGAAACAGTTGAAGCATTAACCAAAAACAAAGAATATCGTTTTGTCGAAGTTGAAAGTTATGCCTAAACTTTCAGGCAGCAATCATCAGCGGGCCGTAAAGGCTTTTGAAAAAGTCGGCTTCTGGATTGCAAGAAAGGGAAAACATATAACCATGACCAATGGAGAACGGATTATCACTATTCCCAAGGCAAATCCTATTAATGCTTTTACAATGGCAGGGATTGTTAAAGATTCCGGACTTAGCCTTGAACAATTTAATGAACTTTTATAAGGAATAAACAACTATGTCCTTACGCATCGCCCTGGCTCAAATCAATACGACGGTTGGCGATTTATCCGGAAACCGCGACAAAATAATAGAAAGTCTGGAAAAGGCCCGGAAGGCCGGGGCACGTTTGGTGGCCTTTCCGGAAATGGCTGTCACCGGATACCCGCCGGAAGACCTCCTGCTCAAACCGGATTTTGTGGAATCCGCCCAACGAATGTTAACCGAACTGGCCCCGGCCACCGAAGGGCTGGTGGCCGTCATCGGGTGTCTGTGGGTGGAGGAGGATCTCACCAATGGGGCGGCTGTCTTTTCTGACGGGAAGTTAGCCGGAGTCTATAGCAAACATTTTCTGCCCAACTACGGGGTCTTTGATGAAAACCGCTATTTTCAAGTCGGCACTAAAAATATGGTTTTTCGCCTTGAAGAAACTCTGTTCGGGGTAAGCATCTGCGAAGACATCTGGTATCCCAATGGACCTCCTCAGATCCAGGCCGATCTCGGCGGGGCACAATTATTGATCAATATCTCCTCTTCCCCCTATTATCTGGAAAAGGGCCGGGACCGGGAGCGGATGCTGGCCACCCGGGCGGCGGACAATCGTGCTTATCTGGCCTACTGCAATCTGGTCGGGGGGCAGGATGAATTGATCTTTGACGGCCAGAGCATGGTCTTTGATCCCCAGGGGGAGATGATCGCCCGGGCCGATCAGTTTGGTGAGGATCTCCTGATCGCCGATCTGGACCTGAAAGAAGTTATGCGCTGGCGCCTTTTTGACCCCCGGAGGCGTAAACAGGCCGTGGACGCCGGGCTGGACATTCCAGAAATTAAGCTCTCTCCAAAAAAGGATCTTAAGAAATCAAAACCCTTTTCTTCTAAAAAGGCGTCCCCCCTCTCTCCAGAGGCCGAGGTCTATCAAGCCCTGGTACTGGGGACCGGGGACTATGTTCGAAAAAACAATTTCAGTCAGGTAGTCGTCGGCCTTTCCGGCGGCATAGACAGCTCCCTGACGGCGGCTATTGCCGCCCAGGCCCTGGGACCGGTCCGGGTCTACGGTATTGCCATGCCGACCCGCTATTCTTCCGATCACAGCCTGGAAGATGCCGAACAACTGGCTGGCAATCTAGGGATCCACTTCTTGTCTATTCCGATTGAACCCGTTTTTCAAGCCTATTTGGATATCCTGAAACCCCATTTTCAGGATCTGCCGGAAGATCTAACCGAAGAAAACCTCCAGCCCCGAATCCGTGGGACCTTACTCATGGCCCTGTCCAACAAATTCGGCTGGCTGGTCCTGACCACCGGCAATAAAAGCGAAACCGGGGTCGGCTATTCCACCCTTTATGGAGATACCGCCGGCGGATTTTCTGTTTTAAAGGATGTCCCCAAAACCCTGGTCTATTCGTTAAGCCTTTACTTAAACCAACTCCAGGGTCGGGACGTCATTCCCCAAGGGTGCTCACCAAGCCCCCTTCAGCCGAACTGCGTCCCGACCAAAAAGATTCCGATTCCTTACCGCCTTATGACCTGCTGGACCCCATCCTGAGGGCCTATGTGGAGGAAAGCTGTTCGGTCGACGAAATCGTTCAGAGGGGATTTGATCAGGGAACGGTTGAAAAAATTATCCGAATGGTGGATCGCAATGAATACAAACGCCGTCAAAGCCCCCCGGGGATCAAGATCACCCCCCGGGCCTTCGGCAAGGACTGGCGCCTGCCGATTACCAACCGCTATACTGGCAAAACATCTTGACACCCCTGCCCTTTTTGAATAAAAAGGTGATGTGGCGACAAGACGTTTCGGGGTCGAGATTTGAACAGTTGCCCGCTATAGACCCTTAGGTTTCTTTGCCGGTCCAGACCCTGAAACGCCCGAGTTAATCCTTTGACTTTTTACGGGACCATCATGTCTGATTTTTCATTTTCGACCATTTCTGAGTTAGTTAATCTGTTCCGGACCAATACCTTGACTCCCAGGAGCCTGGTTGAACTATTGTTTTCCCGTATTGAACGATTGAATGGACGGTTGAAAGCTTTTCAGATCATAACCAAAGAGCGTGCCTTGAAAGAGGCTATAAACGCTGAGCACATGATCAAGTCTGGCCAATCCGGGGAATTTCTTCTGGGAATTCCTTATGCAGTCAAGGATCTCTTTGATGT
>JAZDOU010000080.1:0-3170 GCA_043798385.1 Pseudomonadota bacterium | reverse complement strand
GGCCATTTTTAAGGCTTTTTGTAAAACCAGCCGCATGGCCGGACTTTTAATGACCAGTTCCTGTTCCGCCTGGATCAGGTATCCCTGTTCGATCAGTTGATCCTGGTATCTTTTGGTCAGTTGTTTGCTCTCCTCTAACTCCTTTTTGAGCTGGTTTAATTCGGTTAGATCCCGGACATTGGTTACCACTCGGATGACCTGATCATTGGTATCAAAGATGGGATTTCCGGTAACCATTACCGTTTTCCCGCCTTTAATCTGTTGCATGATCGTCTTGGGACGATGGCCCTTAATGACCTCCAGGGTGACCGAAGGATCAAAAAACCCTTTAGCCACTAATTCATCGGTCCTTTTGCCGATTAATTCTTCTCGTTGCAGGCCGGTGATCCGCTCATAAGCCTGGTTGACCCGCAAGGTTTTGGATTGACCATCGGTGATATACAGACCATCATAAGACGATTCGATAATGGCGTCGAGTTCCTTGTTGAGTCTCTTAAAGGACTCTAATTCCGAACTGACCCTTTCATATTCGGAAATATCCTGAAAGATGCTCATCACGCCCCTAACCCGGCCCTTAAAAATAATCGGCGTGCGGTTGGCGATTATGGTTGAATCCCCGATGGCTATCTTTTTAGCCAGTTGAGGAATCCCGGTTTTAATGATTTCCACCATGTCCCGCCAGGGACCGGGATTAACGGTCTCTATCGGTCGGCCGGCCAAATTCTTTTCCTGAATCCCCAAGACCTTTCTGGCCGCTTCGTTGTATATTTGAATGATCCCCTTCTGGTCCACAATGACAATCCCGTTATAGGCCATATCAAAAAGAGGGCGTAATTGTTTCAAATAGTCCGCCCAGCCGTCTTTCTTATTTTTTTCCACGGCCATGAGATTTTTCCATTATGAATTAGAATGATGTTTACTTCTTAAAAAGAATCATCAAAGGATTTATCTCTAACTTTCTATTCAAGGGTCATGGGGGGTATTGCTTTTGGAGTTGTCCATCCGCAAGCCATAATCATCTTTCCCGGGTCAAAACATGATCCTTTTATCAAAAGCAGGCCTTCGCCAGTGCTGGAAACAGGCGTTGGTGCGGTCTCACCCTTGAATCCAACTTTGCTTTTGGGCCGGGTTGAAACCTCATAATTACCTTTGGACAACTTCAAAAGCAATACCCCCCATGACCATATTCCCAAGCTTGAGAGAAAAATTTTAAAGCTCTTTGGTTACAAATCAGGACATTTCCTTTAAACGATTTTTGATCACCTTGCCACCGGGGTTTCGGGGTAATTCATTCAAAAAAACGACCCGGGCCGGGACCTTATAATCGGCGATAGTCTGCCGGCAAAAATCAATAATCTCTTCCGGAGAGGCCTCCTCTCCGGGCCTTAAGACGACAAAAGCCTTGACGACTTCTCCAAAGATAGTGTGGGGTTCCGGGACCACAGCCGACTCCAGGACCTTGGGATGGGCACACAGGGCGGATTCCACCTCAAGGGAGTAGATATTTTCTCCTCCCCGAACGATCATATCCTTCAGGCGATCGACAATAAAAACATAGCCCTCCTCATCGATGCGGGCCACATCCCCGGTATGAAGCCAGCCATCGACAATCGATTTTTGGGTCACTTCCGGTTTGTTAAAGTATCCCTTAACGACATTGGGGCCTTTGATTAACAGCTCACCCGGTTCTCCCGGACTGACCTCCCGGCCCTGGCTATCTACGGCCTTAACTTGAACCCCGGAGACCGGCAGGCCCACCGAGGGGGCCTTGCGGACGGCGTCACAGGCCGGCAGGACCGTTGTAAGGGAGGACGTTTCCGTCAGCCCATAGGCATTATAGAGATCCATTCCGAATCGTTCCTTTAATTGCAGGACCGTTTCTTTATCCATAGGGGCCCCACCGTAAGCAGCCAGACGCACGGAAGTGATATCCCCTTCCTGGAGGGTCTCATTGATCAGCATCAGGACATACATGGTGGGTACGTTAAAAAGAACCGTTATCTTATGGTGTTTTATGGCCTGGATCATCTCGGCCGTCTTGTAGGCCTTCATAATCACACAGGTCCCCCCCACATAAACAAAGGCCACCAGTTGGCTGTTCAATCCGGTCACATGGAACAAAGGAACTACAATCAGGGTCCGGTCGCCTTCTTTGTAATTCAGAACCGCCCCGCAGTTACGGGCATTGGAAAAGATGTTGCGGTGGCTCATCATGGCCCCTTTGGGCAGGCCGGTTGTCCCCGAGGTGTACATGATCGTGGCCGTATCATCCGGCGATAGGTCGGGAAAGGCCGGACACCCTTTATCGGTGACCAGGTCGGCAAAATAACGGGCCCCTTCTTTTCTTTCCGGGCCGGCATAAACAACCGCCTTGACCGTTGTCAATTCCGTCTTAATCTGTTGACTGATTTCCCAAAACTGATACCCGACCAGAAAAAGACAGGCGGCCGAGTCGTTAATCATGTAGATCAGGTCTTTGGCCGTAAGCCTGTTATTGAGAGGGACCGAGACGGCTCCGATAGCCGCACAGGCGAAATAAGCCATGGCCATTTCATTGCAATTGGGGAAGAGCAGGGCGACCCGATCCCCTTTGTTGACCCCCATCCTTTGAAAGTGATCGGCCAGGGAAAGGGCCTTATCCACCAAGGCCTGATAGCTGAACTCTTCTTCAGCGCAGATTAAGGCGGTTTTATCGGGAAGCCTTTGGGCCGTGCTTTGGAGTATTTCAAAAACCAGCATAACACCACCTCCGGATTAATCGTTTGCCTCGATGTAAACCTATTTGAAAAAACTCACCAAATCGTCCAGCCTCCATCGACAAAGATGGTTTGCCCGGTAATAAAGTCGGAGGCCTTAGAGGCCAGGAAAATGACGGTGCCTTCCAATTCTTCAGGCTGGCCCCAGCGGCCCATAGGGGTCCGTTCATTGATAAACCGGAAACGCTCCGGATCATTTCTTAAGGCCGCCACCAAGGGGGTTTCAAAATAGGTCGGGCCGATAGCGTTGACATTGATATGGTGTCTGGCCCATTCCAAGGCCATGACCTTGGTCAACTGGATGACGCCGCCCTTGCTGGAGGCATACGGGGCCTGGTTCTCCAGCCCTACTGACCCCAAGATAGAGGCCATGTTGATGACTTTGCCCTTCCGGCGTTTGATCATATCCGGGAC
>JAZDOU010000066.1:0-3285 GCA_043798385.1 Pseudomonadota bacterium | reverse complement strand
TTTTTAGGGATAGTTGTTGTCAATCCACTTATTGCCAGGGCATTTGGCATCCCCAATGGCTTGAACGCCTTAAATGGATGTATCCTCCTGGCCATTATGAGTCTGCCGACTATTATCAGCCTTTCTGAGGATGCCATTGCGGCTGTTCCAAAGACCCACAAGGATGCCTCCTTAGCATTAGGGGCGAGCCGCTGGCAGACGTTGGTACGCGTCACTATCCCGTCTGCCCTCTCGGGCATTATTGCCTCTATTATGCTGGGGATGGGGAGGGCGATCGGGGAGACCATGACCGTCCTTATGGCCACGGGCAATGCCCAGGCCATGCCCCACTCGTTTCTGGACGCCGTGCGCACCATGACGGCCACGATTGCCATCGAACTCGGCGAGGTCCCGTTTGGTTCGGCCCACTATCACGCCCTTTTTGTTATCGGCTTTGTCTTGTTTGTGATGACTTTTCTGGTTAATCTCGTTTCTGATATTATCCTCCAGAAGTACCAGGAGGTGGAGCAGTAATGAAGAAAGATACGGTGGAGACGCTTGGCTTTAATTTGTTCCGCCTGGGCAGCGTTCTTGTGGTTCTTATTCTGGGATTCATCCTGTTTGATATTTTCTATAAGGGGATCGGCGTCATCTCCTGGGAATTTTTGACGGCGGAACCCCGGATGGGCATGACCGAGGGCGGTATATTTCCAGCGATAGTCGGTACGGTCTATGTTACCGTAATTACAGTCTTGTTTGCGGTTCCGCTGGGCATGTTTGCCGCCATTTATCTTAACGAGTATGCCCCGCATGGCCCGTTTACCCGTGTCATACGTCTTTCCATTCGCAATCTCTCCGGCGTTCCCTCCATTGTCTATGGGCTATTCGGTGTGGCTATCTTTGTGCGCACGCTTCATCTTGGCGCCTCCGTGTTGTCGGCGGGGCTTACGCTCGGGCTTCTTACACTTCCCTGGACGATTACAGCCAGCGAAGAGGCCCTCAAAACCGTACCTAAAAGTTACCGCGATGGGGCACTGGCCCTGGGGGCTACCAAATGGCAGGCCATCCGCACCAATGTCTTGCCCTATGCCGTACCCGGGATGCTTACCGGAACGATTCTGGGGCTGGCCAGAGCCGCGGGCGAGACCGCTCCCATACTCTTTACCGGCGCGGCCTTTTTTCTCCCGTTCCTGCCGGACAGTCCCTTCAGCCAGTTCATGGCCCTGCCTTACCACCTGTATGTCCTGGCCACCCAGCACCATGACGTGGAAAAGGTAATGCCCCTGGCCTACGGCGCCGCCCTTGTTTTGATCGCGCTTGTAGTCGGCCTTAATCTGGTCGCGGTAATTATCCGGTATCATTTTCGCAAAAAACGAGGTTAAGAAAATCTTATGGCGGAAGAAGCCAAGATATGGACGGAAGGACTTAATTTTTTTTACGGCCCGGTCCAGGCCCTTCATGATATAAGTATCCGGATACCGCCCCATAAGGTCACGGCCTTTATCGGGCCTTCGGGGTGCGGAAAGAGCACCTTTTTGCGTTGCCTGAACCGAATGAATGAGACTATTGTCGGCACGCGCATAGAAGGCAAGGTCTTTATCGATGGACACGATATATATGATCGTTCTGTGGATGTCGTGGATATCCGGCGGCGGGTCGGCATGGTCTTTCAAAAGTCCAACCCATTCCCAAAGTCTATTTTTGACAACGTGGCCTATGGCCTGCGTATTGGCGGCTTAAAGGATAGGAATAAACTGGCCGAGATTGTGGAAAAGGCCCTTATCGACGCTGCTATTTGGGATGAGGTCAAAGACCGGCTTCAGGAATCCGCCATGGGTCTTTCCGGCGGGCAGCAGCAGCGCCTTTGCATCGCCCGGGCCCTGGCGGTTGAACCGGAAGTCCTGCTTATGGATGAGCCGGCATCGGCCCTGGATCCGATTGCCACCCAGCGTATTGAAGAATTAATTCACCAACTCAAAGAAAAATATACTATAATTATCGTCACCCATAATATGCAACAGGCGGCGCGGGTATCGGACATTACTGCGTTTTTTTACCTGGGGCGGATCATTGAGGTTGATGATACGGAGACGATATTTACCAGACCCAAACTCAAACAGACCGAAGATTATATCACCGGCCGATTTGGCTGATGCTGGAGAGAGACTATGCCCACCACCTTCCACCAAGAACTGGCAAATTTAAAGATCAAGCTCCTGGAGATGTCTTCTCTGGTTGAGGAATTATTGAAAGACACCATCCTTGCATTTAACAAACGCAATATATACGCGGCCCATTGTATAATAGACAAAGATGAGGTGATAGATAGGCTGGAAAACGAGATAGACCATCAGTGTCTGAAGCTCCTGGCCCTCCAGCAGCCTATGGCCATAGACCTGCGATTTATAACCACGGCCATGCGCATTAATATTGATCTGGAGCGTATGGGCGACCAGGCCGTTAATATCGCCGAACGTGTTGTCCTTATGGCCGAAGAGCCTTTTATGATTAAACCTCTGGGGTTGAACAGGATGGCCGGCAATTGCCAGGAGATGTTGCGGGAGGCCATAGACTCTTTTGTTAATCAAGATACCCGTATCGCTGCGTCTGTCTGCGCGCGGGATGACGTTATAGATAACCTTTACCTAAAAGTAGTCTGTGACATACTGGAACACATGATGAATGATCCATCAACAATTACTCAGGGGGTTCACCTCCTCATTATTGCCCTTAACCTGGAGCGCATAGCTGACCTGGCTCCCAATATTGCTGAAGAGGTCATCTTCGTGGTCGAAGGCCGGGTTATAAGACATATTGGCGAGCAAGGGAAGGAGGAAGTGAAAAAGGCTGAAAGCTGAAGGCTGAAGGCTGAAGGCTCAAGGCTGGAGGCTGTCCACATCTATCTCACCGGCCAGGCCCTTTTTGACGGCGGAAACCGCTAGCCGGTCGGCGCGTTCATTTTCCGGGTGACCGTCGTGGCCGCGAATCCAGCGCCATTCGATATTGTGTTGGGATGCCAGAGTGTCCAGCCGCTGCCACAGATCCACATTTTCCACCGGCTTTTTATTACTCTTACGCCAGCCTCTTTTTTTCCAATCATGAATCCAGATGGTAATGCCGTTTTTCAGGTAGGCCGAATCCGTGGTTAATATAACCCGGCACGACTTTTTTAGGCTTTCCAGGGCCCGTATAGCGGCCAGAAGCTCCATGCGGTTATTAGTGGTGTCCGGACTGAATCCGGATAGCTCCTTTTCGTATTTCCCAGAACGTAGGATAACACCCCACCCGCCCGGACCAGGGTTTCCG
>JAZDOU010000044.1:0-23963 GCA_043798385.1 Pseudomonadota bacterium | reverse complement strand
ACAGGTGGAGGCCGGAGCCGATATCCTGATGATCAGCGTAGCGGCCTTCGGCCTGAACGAAGAAGCCGTGCTGCCTCAGGTGACGGAAGCAGTCATCAAAAGGGTGGATGTGCCGCTTTGCTTAGAGAGCCGCAACCCCGCAGCCTTGGAGAAGGCCTTGCAATGTGGGTGCGGCAAGCCGATTATCAGCTCGGTCAGCGGGGAAGATCCTGTGCTCGAGCAGGTCCTGCCTCTGGTAAAACAATATAATACGGCGGTCGTCGTCCTGGCTTCAGATGAGACCGGTATTCCCAGGGAACCTCAAAAGAGGATCGACATTATCAAAGGTATTTTGAAACGGGCTGAATCTATAGGGATTCCCAAGGAAGATATTCTAGTTGACTGTGTGGCGGAATCCAGTGCGGTCAGTGATCAGGCGGTCCGTATTACCCTGGAGACCATGGCCGGGTTAAAAGGCGAACCGGGGATCAATCTGGTCTTGGGGGCCAGTAATGTCTCTTTCGGCCTGCCCAAAAGAACCATCATTAATGCGGTTTTTCTTTCGCTGGCTGTTTCTGCCGGTCTGAATTGTGCGATTGTCGATGCAGCCAGGATGAAACCGACCATCCTGGCCGCTGATCTTTTACTCGGTCGCGATCCCCGGGCCAGGCGCTATACGGCTTACTGTCGAAAGTTGAGAAGTGCCTCCGCACATTGAGAACGTCGCCCAGGCCCTGAATCGCCGGCCGGTGGACTTTTTGCCGCGAGGCGAATTGTTCATGAATAAAAATTTCCTGGATTATTTTTTCAGCTCCTATCAAGGGCATTATCTGAAGCAACTGAAAGGGGCGGCCGAAACTCTGGGGCTTTCGGTCTTAGGGGTTGAACTGGCCCCGGAGAAATCCCAGTCCCTTTTAGAGGCGGGGGCCTACCGGGAACTTGACCCATACTTTACCGTCGGCTGTCTCGACGGGCCGATGGCCGGCTTGATAGCCCGTCAAGGATTTTTAAAGGCCATGAGCACTACCGTAAGAAATCCGGCAGCACTTTCCGAAATAGGCCGGGGACGGTTGATCGATCTGGAAAAAATAGCTCGGTCGGCCCGAATTAACGGCTTCCAAGCCATAGCCATAACCGACGACATTGCCGGAAACAAAGGCCTTTATTTTTCCTTTGATTATTTCAGGAAAACCCTCTGGCCGGTATACCAGGCCATGGCCGAAATTATCAAGGACCAGGGGTTGTTTGTCTTTTTTCATTCCGACGGGGATATCCGGAAGATCATCGAGCTTTTGATCCAAGCCGGGGTTGATTGCCTCCACCCCGTTGACTCCCAGGCCGGACAGGATCTGTACCAATTGCAAGAGGAGTTCGACCAAAGGATCTGCTTCATGGGACACATAGACCCGATAACCTGGAGCAGCGAACGCCTGCAAAGAGAAATCGACCGGGCGGAAACCGAATTTAATAAGGGCGGCCTGATTCTGGGGTCGACCTGCGGGCTATCGCTGGAAACTATCCATGAGAATTTTAAGAACCTCTATCCCCATTGGGACTATTCAGGAGTTCTGATATGAATCTTGCACATAACCTGGAACGTTCGGCCTTTTTCTTTCCCGACCGTCCCGCCGTTCACCAGGCTGGACTGGAACTGACCTATAAGCAACTAAACGATCAAGCCAACAAAATAGCCGCCGGCCTGTGCCGGATGGGAGTCAGGCCGGGAGATTTCATCGGCCTGTGCTCGCCCAACTCGGCGGAGTGGATCAGCTTTTATTTCGGGGTGCTCAAGACCGGGGCCGTGGCCGTTACCCTCTCCGGCCTGCTCACCGGTGATGAGCTGGCCCTCCTGGTCAACCACTCCAAACCCCGTTTTATGTTTACCAATGAGGCCAAGCTTGGGGACCTGGAAGCGATAAGGGTTTCGGCCGGGATCGAAAAGATTATCTGCCCCGGTGGAGACGTGACCCTCCCGGACCTGATGAATAGCGGAAGCGGGGCCTTCCAGACCGTGGACCGGGACCGCAACGAGACGGCTGCTATTCTTTATACCGGGGGCACCACTGGCATCCCCAAGGGGGTCATGCTGAGCCACGAAAACATCAAGGCCTCCAGTCACATTGTGGCCCACTTCGAACGATCCACCGAAAGGGATCACGCCCTTTGTTTTATGCCCTTTAATCATGTCTTCGGCCAGATCCATATCATGAATGCCACGATCTTAAGTGCCGGTTGTCTGGAGGTCCTGCCGGCCTTTGACCTGGAAGCCGTCTTAGAAATCCTGGAGACCGGTCGGGTTACCAAGTTCTTCGCCGTCCCGACAGTGTATATCCGACTTTTGGCCCTTGGAGACCTGGAGAAAAAATTGGGGAAGTTGCGCTATAGTTTTTCAGCCGCTGCCAGTCTGGCCGGGGAGGTGGTTAAACAATGGAAAGAACGCACCGGCCTGACGATCGCAGAGTCCTATGGGATGACGGAGGCCATGCCGGTCACTTATAATCATTATTACCGGCACGTGGTCGGGTCTGTGGGGCAGCCGATCCACGGGGCGGAAATCCAGGTCCGGGATATGGCGGGAAATCCTCTGGGGACAGGTCAGGAGGGTGAAATCTGTGTCCGGGGATGCTATGTCATGAAGGGCTACCTGAACAACCCCGAGGGGACCCGGGCCGTCTTCTGGGAAGACGGCTGGTACCGCTCCGGGGATATCGGTGTGTTCGATCCCCAGGGTTACCTTTTCCTGGTAGATCGTCTCAAAGACCTGATCATCACCGGGGGCGAGAACGTCTATCCCCGCGAGGTGGAGGAGGTCCTCTATTTGCGGCCTGAGGTGGGGGAATGCGCCGTTGTCGGACTTCCCGACCCGGAGTGGGGCGAACGGGTGACGGCCTTTATTGTCCCAAAACCGGGCCACTCCGTTGTCTCTGAAGAGCTAAAGCCCTTTTTAAAAAACCGTTTGTCCCCTTTTAAGGTACCCAAGGATTATGTTGAGGTGAGCGAACTTCCCAAGACCCCCACGGGGAAAACCCTGAAAAGGCAACTAAGAGACCAGTTCCTGAGTGACCCCGGGAAGGCACCAAATAATAAAGGTCCTCTCCAAAAGAGTTGGCGATGACAGGATTCAAGCCGCTCGGCTTCGCCGAGCTAAAGAAGAGGCATCCTCCGGATGCCAGCGGTCACGGGGTCGAGGATTCAAGAGAAAATCGGTAAAAAGGTTTAAACTTAGCTGTCCGCTCCATCCGGAAATTCGATGTTTTCGGGTGGGCACTATTTAGGAGTCACTAATCGGTGGAAACGGATCAGATTAAATTACGGATTGAAAATCTCTCTCTTAGTTTTGGCGGGGCCAACGCCCTGGTGGACGTCAGCCTGGATATCAGGGACAAACAGATTATGGCCATCATCGGACCGAATGGCGCCGGCAAGACCGCCCTGCTCAACTGCATCAACGGCTTCTACAAACCCCAGAAGGGCCGGATCACCTATGATGGGCAACCGATCACCCGGATGCGCCCGGACAAACTGGCCAGGCTTGGCATTGCCAGAACCTTTCAGAATATCGAACTCTACACCGGGTTAAGCACGCAGGATAACATTATGGCTGCCCGACATGCCCTTATGAAACAAACCTTCATCACCGGGGCGCTGTATTTTGGCTGGGCGCTTAAGGAGGAGATCAAGAACCGGCAGATTGTGGAAGAGATTATCGACTTCCTGGAAATAGCGCCTATCAGAAAGAAGATAGTAGGCCTGTTGCCTTACGGGATGCGAAAAAGGGTCGAACTGGCCAGGGCCTTAGCCCTGGAACCAAAAGTCCTGATTCTGGATGAGCCCATGGCCGGTATGAACCTGGAGGAAAAGGAGGATATCGCCCGATTCATCATTGATGTCTTTGAAGGACAGGGCGCCACCTATCCGGACACACCGATTCTACGGGACGGAATCGGTTGCATCATCATGGTCGAACACGATATGGGCGTCGTCATGGACATTGCCGACCGCATTACGGTTCTGGATTTCGGACGCAAGATCGCCGAGGGGACTCCGGCGGAAATCATGACCAACCCCAAGGTGATAACCGCCTATCTGGGGAAAGAGAAATAGGCTGGAAACATGCTGCTGGTAAAAAATATCGATGTGGTTTACTTGAATGTCATTCAAGTGCTGCGGGGCGTTTCACTGGAGGTCGGGGATGGTCAAATCGTGGCCCTGCTGGGGGCTAATGGGGCCGGGAAGACGACTACCCTAAAAGCGATCTCCGGGATGCTGAAGACAGAAGAAGGCCAGGTAACCGAGGGCAGCATTGATTTTGACGGCCAGAGGCTGGAAAAGTATGGTCCGGAGGATATAGCCGCCATGGGCATCAGCCAGGCCATGGAAGGGCGGAGGGTGCTGGAACACCTGAGCGTCGAGGAAAATTTATTGGTTGGCGCTTACTGCCGCAAGGACCGACCCGGGGTCAAGAGAGACATGGAAATGGTCTTTGACTATTTCCCTAACATAAAGCGTCTAAGACGCCAGATGAGCGGGTATCTGTCCGGCGGTGAACAGCAGATGCTGGTCATTGGGCGGGCCCTCATGGCACGTCCCCGGCTCATGCTCCTGGATGAGCCTTCACTCGGTCTGGCTCCCCTGATGGTTGAAGAGATCTATGAGATCATCCGGAGAATTCGGGCCGACCAAAAGATGGCCATACTCCTGGTGGAGCAAAATGTCAGGGCGGCCCTGGATATTGCTGATTATGGGTATGTCATGGAGAACGGCCGGGTCGTTCTGAGCGCCCCGGCCGAGAGTTTAAAGGATAACGAGGATATTCGGGAATTTTATTTGGGGCTATCGACGGTCGGTTCCCGAAAGAGCTATCGTGACGTGAAGCACTACCGGCGTAAAAAAAGGTGGCTGGTTTAAAAGGACTGACGAAATGACATCCGGCAAAGAGCGCCTCTCTTCGGAAAAGGGAGATACCTGGCCCAAGAACCTCCGATATAATTATGAACGGTATGGCGACAACCACAAAGCCATGCGTTATAAACACTATGGTATCTGGCAGCCCTGCACCTGGAAGGACTACTATCTCAATGTTAAATACTTCGCCCTGGGATTACTTTCCCTGGGCTTTGAATCGGGAGACAAGGTCCTTATTATCGGGGATAACGCTCCCCAATGGTATTATGCCCAACTGGCGGCCCAGGCCAACCATGGGGTCTCAGTGGGCGGCTATTCGGATTTAATTCCCCGGGAGATAAAGACCATTGCCGAACGTTCCGAGGCGCGCTTTACCGTTGTTGAAGACCAGGAGCAAGTGGACAAGTTGCTCCAAATCAAAGACCGGCTTCCCTTACTTCAACGGATTATTCATTGGGGCTATAAGGGGCTTTCTCACTACCATGACCCTCTTTTGATGGGCTTTCGGCAGGTTCTTCAATTAGGGGAAAAATATGAGAAGGACCACCCCGGACTGTTTGAACACAACGTGGAGACGGGCCGGGCAGAGGACGTCTGCGCCTTGGTCTATACCTCCGGAACTACCGGGACGGACCCCAAGGCGGCTGTCCACACCTTTGAGACCATGAGAAGGGGTGCGGAGTGTATCCTGCATCTGGACCCTTGGGATGAAAAGGATAATGTGGTCCCCTACCGGCCACCAGCCTGGATGACTGAACAATGGTGTGACATCGGTTGTCATCTGCTTTCAGGGAGTATCCTGAATTTTGCGGAAGAGCCGGAGACCTTCCAGCGGGACATCCAGGAAACCAAACCAAGCATTGTCTTCTACAGCGCTCGAAGGTGGGAGAGTCAGGCGGCCAAGGTTCAGGCCCGGATGCATGAGGCGGATGCCCTCAAGAAGTTGGCTTTCTCTTCCTTGATGCCCATCGGCACCAAGGTGGCCGATCTAAGGTTTCAAAAGAAAAAGCCCGGCTGGCTGCTCAGAATCCTTTCTGCCCTGGCGGATATCTTTTTATTTAAACCCATCAGAAGCAGTTTGGGTTTTTCAAATGTCAGAATCTGCTATAGCACCGAGGCCCTAATCAGTCCGGAGGCCCTGCGGTTCTACCAGGCCTTGAATCTTCCCCTGAAAAGCCTTTATGGGACCACCGAGGGAGGAATCCTCACCGGCGCTGGCAATGATGACATCCATCCCGAGACGGTGGGCCCGGTTCTCCAGGGAGCGGAGGTAAAAATAACCGAGCGGGGTGAAATAGCCTATAAGCACCCCGGGATGTTTATCGGTTATTACCAAGATCCGGAGAAGACAGCCGAGGTGCTCAGGGACGGATGGTTCTATAGTGGAGACAGCGGTTTCCTCCGGGAGGATGGACATCTGGTCTTTGATGATCGGGCTCAGGATCTTGTTATTCTGACCGAAGGGGAAAAACTGGCCCCCCAATGGATTGAGAGCCGATTGAATTTCAGCCCTTTCATCCAGGAATCCTGGGTTCTGGCAGGGCCCGATAGGGCCTACGTCTCGGCGATCATCGTAATCAATTACAGGGCTGTCAGCCGCTGGGCCGGGCAACGAAAAATTGCTTTTAACACCCTGGCTGAACTTTCCCAGAAACCGGAGGTTTATGCCTTGGTGAGGCAAGATATCGACCGGGTGAACCAAACCCTGTCCTCAGGTTCCAGGATAAGGAGATATGTCCATCTCCATAAGGAATTTGACCCTGACGAGGGCGAGATGACCAGAACCAGGAACCTGAGACGGACTGTTTTGAAAGAGCATTACCGCCAACTGGTCGAGGCGATTTATGGGGACCTGACGGAGGCGCCTATAGAAGCCGGCGTCAAATACCGGGATGGGGGGATAGGAACCAAAAAGATTATTCTAAGCATCCAGAGGGTTGAAGGAGTTGCTGCATGACTTATTTTATTCAATTAGTGGTAACCGGTTTTTCCCTCGGCATGGTCTATGCCCTGATCGCTATCGGATTTGTGATCATCCTTAAATGCTCCAATGCCTTTAACATCGCCCAGGGCCATTTCGTTATGATCGGCGGTTATTTGGGCTATACCTTCCTGGTCGTGTTCGGCCTGCCCATCTGGGTCACCCTGATCCTGGCGATGATTTCGGCCATCATCATGGGGCTGATCATTGAACGACTGGCCTTGCGTCCGCTGGTGGGACAATCGGAATTGGCCATTATCATGATGACCATCGCCTTATCCACGGTTTTGGAAGGGCTAGCCACTCTGATCTGGGGCGGGGAATATAAAACCTACCACGGATTACTGCCGACCATCACCCTTAAAGTGGGCCAGATATCCGTACCCCCGGAATCGCTCATCGGACTTATGGTCTCGGTGGTGGCGGTAACGCTGCTCCTCCTTCTTTTCCGCTATACTAAAACCGGACTGGCCATGAGGGCTACGGCCGAGGATTTACAGGTGGTCCAGAGTGTGGGTATCCGGGCCACCACAATCTATGCCGTTTCCTGGGTGATTGCCAGTGTCGTCGGGGTGATCGGCGGCATTCTCTTAGGGGGGGTCTCCGGGGTGATGATCCCTCTGGCCGAGATCGGTCTCAAGGCCTTCGCCGTGGTCCTCCTGGGCGGGGTTAACTCCATCGGGGGGGCCATTGTCGCCGGGATCATATTGGGCGTGCTGGAGAATGTGGCTGCCGGATACCTGGATCCTTTGTTGCCGGGTGGGGGCTTGGCCCAGATATTCCCCTTCATCGTAATGCTCATTGTGCTCATCTTCAAACCTCATGGTCTTTTTGGTCTGGTCAGGATAGAAAGGATTTAATCAATGGGTTTGGGTCGCGGGACCTTTCAAGAAAACTACGGGCAGGACATGGCGATTATCCGCACCAGGCGGCAGTGGGGACTGCTCCTGGCCTTTTTTCTTATCCTTTTGACTTACCCGCTGGTTTCAAGTGACCGGCAACTGACAATCATAACGATGATCGGCATTGCCATTATCAGTGTCCACGGGCTGAATATCCTCACCGGTTACTGCGGCCAGATCTCCATGGGACATGTAGGTTTTATGGCTGTCGGGGCCTATGTATCGGCCATCCTGACAGCCAAATTAGGCTGGTCATTCTGGGCGGCCATGCCCTGTGCGGCCATGGCCGCGGGAGTGGTCGGTTTGATCTTCGGTCTGCCCTCGTTAAAGATCAGGGGCTTTTACCTGATAATGGCGACCATCGCCGCCCATTTCATTATCATCTGGCTCATCCTCCAACTCCGCGATCTCACTGGTGGTGCCGACGGCATGCCGGTGCCCAAACCCCGACTGGGAAATTTCGTCTTCGATTCGAAAACCAGTTACTATTACCTGGTTATGGTCATGGCCTGCCTGGCGACGGCCCTGGCCGTCAACATAGTCCGGACCAGGGCCGGCCGGGCCTTCGTGGCCATCAGAGATAATGACCTGGCGGCTGAAGTCATGGGGATAAATCTCTTCAGTTACAAACTCCAGGCCTTTTTTATCGGTTGTGTCTATGCCGGAGTGGCCGGGGTCCTTATGGTTCATTACTATGGGTTCGCCAGTGTGGACCAGTTCCCCTTTATCGAATCGGTCTGGTACCTGGGCATGCTGATCGTCGGCGGTATGGGCAGCATCCCGGGGGCCATTCTGGGCGCCCTGGCCCTCAAGCTGCTGGATGAATTGGTCACCATAGTCGGTCCCATTTTATCGGCCGCTATCGCCGCCCAGGCCGCCGCCTCATTGGCTCTCGTCAGCCGGGGATTGGTTATTATGCTTTTTCTAATTTTTGAACCCAGAGGACTCGATCACCGGTGGGAGATGATTAAGGCCTATTTCAGGTTATGGCCGTTTTCCCATCAGGAATCAGAGTAAAGGAGGTGATCCAATCAAAAAACAGTACAAGGTGCAAGGTATGAGGAAAGACCATACCACCTTTCCAGGTTTTTCTTGTTTGCAACATGCAATTTGAACTGCGAAGCTGTATTTGCGTATTAATCCGTCATGCCACGCTAGTGGCGTGACACCACCGAATCATGAAAATAGGACCGAGGACCGGTGGACCCCAGATTCTATTTACGTACTAAGCCTTCATGCCCTGCTGGGGCATAAACAAACCACGAAAATATCTTTCGCCGAACGCCGAACTAATAACGCCGAATGATATTTTCATGCCAAGACAGGAGGAAACCATGGCACCAATTATTTCACGAGTAAGCCCATTTATGATTGTGTTGGTAGCAGTAATGTTGTTTTTTTCACCCAATGCCGACGCTGCCGGGAAAACCGTCTATATCGGCGGCACCATGTCACTGACCGGACCCTACGCTGAGGACTCGGCCTCGATTCTGGCCGCCTTTGAAGATTATGTCAAATATGTCAACGAGACCAAGCAATTGGCCCCCTGGCGAAAGGAAAAATGGCCGGCCGATATAAATATCGAGCTGCTCTGGCGGGATGATGAGCTCAAACCGGCCAAGGCCCTCTCGATCTACGAGGAACTCAAGGCCAAGGGAATGCTGGTCTATAGAATATCCGGTTCCCCCATCGCCCTGGCCCTGAAAGACAAGCTGAACCAGGACAACATGGGTGCCACGAGCATGGCCTCCGGCCCCTATCTCCTCAAGCCCCCCCAAACCGTTTTCACCTATTACCCGATTTATACCGATGCCCTGGCGGCCATCGCCGATTGGTTTAAGGAAAACTGGAAAGGCCCCGGCAAGCCCAGGGTGGCCTATCTCACCGCTGATAATGCCATGGGTAAATCGATTGAGATCCCCGAGTTAAAAGCCTATCTGGAGAAGGCCGGGTTTGAATTTGTGGGTATCCAGTATGTGCCTCTGGTCCCCACTTCTCCACCGACCACCCAGCTTATGTGGCTGAAACAAAATAATGTCAACCTGGCACTGGGCGTGATGGTCAATCCCGGTTCACAGCCCACCGTCAAAGAGATGGTTCGGCTGGGCATGGGGCCGCACTTGGCTTATAAAATGACCCTGGGGTGTGCCTTACCCAGCCACGCCGCCGTCTTCGCCCCGGCCATGGGGACCCTGGGGGACGGTTTTGTAGTGGCTGGGAGCTTCCCTCCCCTGGATGATCTGGCCACACCGGGGATCAAATTCTGTGATGATCTACAGAAAAAATATCACCCCAACAAAAGGGCTACCCACGTCATGTATGTGGGAGGCATGTTGGAGGCCATGATCCAGGTTGAGGCCATAAGACTGGCCCTGCAAACAACGCCTCTGGAAAAATTGAAACCAATTGATGTGCTCCAGAACGGCTTCCACAAGATTAAAAAACTGGAAACCGGTCATTTGAGCGCCACACCCTTGAGTTATGGTAAAGGGGATATCGAAGGCGTGGATGCCGTCCGGGTCGATCAGGTTCAGAAAGGGAAGGTCGTCAAGGTGGGCACCTGGCCGACCCGTCACATTTTTCCCCATTAGGCGATTAGTCCATTAAGTGGCTAAATTCCTGTAGGGTGGGTGCTGAGAAGCGTAAACTACCTCACATTTTTCTTTATGTAGTTTCCATCCGGAAATTCGAATTTCCGGATGGAAACACCTGGATTTCGGCCGGTCGATTTTATCGACCTACACTAAGGTCCCCATTCGGGGACCGGCATGAAATTCTTGCCAGAAACCCTTTTTTAAAGGGTTTCTGGCCATAGAGGATTGCCGGCAGCTGTATGTTCTCATCCGGGAAGACCTTTTCCGGATGAGAACTATGTAGGGTTTATGAGGGGCTCGTTTTAAAATAAGACCCTCATAAACCGAAATTTCAAAATACCCGAGGCGGGCACCACGGAACATGAAAACAGATTCAAGATCCAATGGGTTTCAACGAACGGCAGACTTCGTTTTCGACTCAAGGAAGGATTTCTATGACCTTATCAGGATGGGACCAGGCGGGCTGGCTGGAGATATCCCAAAAGCTTAACCTGGAACTGCCGCCGGTGGCCGTCAGTTTTATGATAAGACCGCCGGAGGGAATGAAGAAACTGGAAGACGTTATGGCCTTTTGCGAAATGCTTAAGCATGCCCAGGAAGGGCAAGCCTTTTACGCCGGCACGGAAAATCATACCTGTCCCGCCGGACCTTACATCCTGGGCAAAAGTGCGCCCCCGGCCTACACCTCGGGAGAATTCGGGACCGGCTTGAAGGTTTTCGACCATACCCGGACCATGAGAAGGTTGTATGATTACATTCCTAAGTTTGATGCCGGCAGGCATATCAATTATGTGGCCTTTTCACCCTTGGACCATCTTACCTTTGAGCCTGATCTTCTTCTCATTCTGGCCGGGGTGGATCAGGCCGATATCCTGCTCCGGGCCATGAGCTATTCGACCGGAAAAATATGGACCAGCAAGTGCACCCCTGTCATCGGCTGCGCCTGGATCTATACCTATCCCTATCTCAGCGGAGAAGTGAATGTCATCACCACCGGGATGGGCCACGGGATGAAGAGGAGAAAGGTCCTTCCCCCGGGGCGGCAACTGTTAACGATCCCCTATGACTGGTTCGCCACCATGCTCCTTAATCTGAAAACTATGCCCTGGGTCCTGCCCATGTTTCAACCCGACGCGGAGGATTTTCTCAGGAACCTTAAGGCCGATCTGGGGATTGATTCAGACCAATAATAAAAATGCCTCTGGTCGGTTCGTAACATTTATTAATGTATAAACAGGATTCAAGGATTTTTGGATTCGAGGGTAAAAGGAAAGGCAGAAGGACCAGGGCACAAGGCACAAGGTTTTCTCTTAAATCGCAAACCGTGTGCCTTGAACCTTGGACCTTTTTAAAAAAGCTATGCCATTATTCGAAGATAACGACGAACAGCGGTTGTTCCGGCAGGAATTTAAAAAATTTTGTGCCCGGGAGATCACGCCGAACGCAGAGGCCTGGGAGCGGGACCGGGCCGTGCCCCGGGAACTCTGGAAGAAAATGGGGGCACAGGGATATCTTTGCCCCTGGCTGCCGGAGGAATATGGCGGCTATGGCCTGGATTTCAGCTATTCGGTCATCATCGCTGAGGAGTTGATCCGGGCCGACGGCTTCGGGGTGGGCGTGCCCCTGCACAGCGACGTGGCCGTGCCCTATATTTTCTCCTATGGTTCCGAAGAAGTGAAGAAAAAGATCCTGCCGGGCTGCACCACCGGCGAGATCATCACCTGCATCGGTCTGACCGAACCCAACGCGGGGTCGGATTTGGCTGCCATCCGGACTAAGGCCGTCAGGGATGGAGACCATTACGTCATCAACGGCCAGAAGACCTTCATCACCAACGGCATCTTTGCCGAGGTGGTGGTGCTGGCTGTGCGGATCGAGCCTTCCGACTTCGGGCCGGGTGGGATCAGCCTGATCGTGGTTGCAAAAGACACGCCGGGCTTTTCCCGGGGCCGCAAACTGGAAAAGATGGGCTACCACATGCAGGACACGGCCGAGCTCTTTTTCGAGGACTGCCGGGTCCCGGCCGGAAACCTCCTGGGGGAAGAAGGCCGGGGTTTCAAGTACATGATGGAGAAGCTGGCCCGGGAGCGGCTGGAGGTCTGCATCAAGTGCCAGGCCATGGCCGAAGAATGCCTGAAAGAGGCTTTAAGTTACGCCAAGGTGCGGGAGGCTTTTGGTCGGACCATCGGCAGCTTCCAGCACAACGCCTTCAAACTGGCCGAGATGGCCACCGAGGTGGACCTCGGCCGCACCTACCTGAACACCCTGGCGGCCGAATACATCCGGGGAGACGACATCGTCACCAGGGTCTCTATGGCCAAGGCCTGGCTGGGGGAGATGGTCAACCGGGTGGCCTACCAGGCCGTGCAGCTCCACGGCGGCTACGGCTACATGGAGGAGTATCGCATCAGCCGCCTCTTCCGCGACGCCCGCAGTTTGTCCATCTTCGCCGGTACCACCGAGATCATGAAATTGATCATCGCCCGCAGGTTGGGCCTGGCACCGGTTTAGAACGTTTGTCTCCATCCTTAAAGTAAGAGCAGGGAGGTATTAGGTGGAAGGAATAAAAAAAGTCAGAACAGTCTGTCGAAGTTGTCACGGGGGCTGTGGGGTGATCGCCCAGGTCAGGAACGGGAAAGTCATCAAGATCGAAGGCGATCCGGGATCCCCTATCGGTCAGGGAACCTTATGCAGTAAGGGGCTGGCCATCACCCAGGTGGCCTACCATCCCGACCGCATCCTGCACCCCATGAAGAAAGGTGCTCAAGGCTGGGAAGGCATAACCTGGGACGAGGCCCTGGATACGGTGGCCGGCAAGTTCCAGAAGGTCATAGAGGAGTATGGAGCGGAATCCCTCTTTATCGGCCAGGGGACCGGTCGGGATTATGAAAGCCATTTTTCGAGGTTCGGCAATCTGTTGGGGACGCCCAATGTCTTAACGGCCGGACATATGTGCTATCTGTCCCGGATAGGGGCGGCCCTGATTACGTGCGGACGTTTTCCGGTCTGTGATTACCAGGGCGAGCCCCGGTGCATTGTCCTGTGGGCCGTCAACCCGCTCTGGACCAACCCGGATGAATACAAAGGGGTGAGTTTCTGGAGGGCCTATAAGAAGGGGGCCAAATTGATCGTCATCGACCCCCGAAAGAATTTCTATACCCAAAAGGCCGATCTCTGGCTCCAGCTTCGGCCGGGAACCGATGCCGCCCTGGCCATGGGGTTTTTCAACGTGATCATCGAAGAGGAACTCTATGACCAGGAGTTTGTGAGGGATTACATCCACGGCTGGGAGGCCTTCCGGGAAAGAGTCCAAGAATATCCCCTCGATAAGGTAGAGCAGATCACCTGGGTCGCTGCCGACCTGATCAGAAAAGCCGCCAGGATGTATGCCTCCACCAAGCCGGCCGGTATCCACTGGGGTGTCCCTACCGAGCAGACCATCAACTGTACGGATTTTACCCGGGTGGCGACGGGCCTCATGGCCGTTACCGGCAACCTCGATGCCCCCGGTGGGAATGTCTTCTACGTCCCGCCGAAGGTTAGAACGGTCTCCCAGTTTTCCTGTCACAGCGCCCTGACCCCCGAGCAGAAGCAGAAACGGCTGGGCGGGGAACAGTACAAACTGGGGGCCAGGATGACCTTTATTACCCCGAAGGTAGCCTGGGATGCCATCGTCACCGGAAAACCTTATCCCCTTAAGGCCGGGATCATGGTGGGCACCAATCCGGTTATTACCGAGGCTAACGCCGGGGATATTTATGCCGCCCTGAAGAAATTGGACTTTCTGGCCGTGGCCGATTTTTTCCTGACCCCCACCGCCGAACTGGCGGACATCTTCCTGCCGGCCGGCACCTGGCTGGAGCAGAATCATATGGCCGAGAACTGGAAATTTCATGGCTATGTGCAGGCCAGGCAAAAGGTGGTCGAGATCGGAGAGTGCTGGCAGGACCACAAGATTTTCCTGGAGCTGGGCAAGAGGATGGGCCAACCATGGTGGGATACGGTGGAGGATGCCCTGGACTACCTTCTGGAACCCACCGGTCTGACTTGGGAACAGTTTAAGGAGAAAGGGTATTTGAAGGGGGAGATGACCTACTACAAGTACCGCTCAGGGGGATTTTCCACGCCCACCCGCAAGGTGGAACTCTTCTCCACTATTTTGGAGGGTTGGGGACGGGATCCCCTTCCCAAGTATGTAGAAATTCCGGAAAGCCCGGTTTCCAGACCGGATCTGGCTGAAAAATATCCCTACATCCTCAATGCCGGTCTAAGGACCCCCACTTTTTTTCATTCGGCCAATCGGCAGGTCCCCTGGCTTCGGGAGATCAGACCAGATCCTATTGTGGAGATCCACCCGGATACGGCCAGGAAACACGGGATAAAAGAGCTGGACTGGGTCTGGATCGAATCACCCCGCGGGCGGGTCAAAGAAAAGGCCAAGCTGAATAGCGGTATTGACCCCAGGGTGGTGGTAGCAGAACATGGCTGGTGGTTCCCGGAGATCAAGGATGAGGGCCATGGCTGGGATGTTTCCAATATCAACCTGTTGACCGATGATTCTCACCAGTCCATGGATCCGGTAATGGGCGCGACCAACTTAAGGGTCTTGTTGTGCAACGTATCACGCTGTGAGGAGCCATAGGAGGGGAGGCCGTGGGAAAAATTTCTTTGATCATTTTCAAGAAAGACTGCATGGGGTGTCATGCCTGCGAAGTAGCCTGCAAGCAGGAACACGACCTGGGTGTCGGACCGCGGTTCATTCGGGTGATTGAAAAAAGCCCGGATTTCATCCCCATTTATTGCCATCACTGTACCAAGGCCCCTTGTAAGACAGCCTGCCCGGTCCAGGCTATTTATCGGGATAAGCAGGGCCTGGTACTCATCGATGAGGAGATCTGCATCGGGTGCCGGGAATGTCTGCCGGCCTGTCCCTTCGGGGCCATGCAATTTGATGAATCCAGGGAAACGGCAGCCAAGTGTGACCTCTGCCGGGAGAGATTGAAAAATAATGAAGCCCCGGCCTGCAGCCTGGTCTGTCCCACCGGATGTATCGTCTGGGGAGAGGCCAAAAGCCTGCAGAACAGGGCAGGTGGGGAGTGATCCAATAAGGTGAGACCTTCTTTCCGGTTGTCGGCCGCAGATGGCGGCTGAGCCGTCCCCTTTATTTTTTCCTTTCAGGAAGTCCTCAGGGCCTCGACGATATTAAGCCGGGCGGCCCGCAGGGCCGGCAGGAATCCTCCCAGGAGCCCCATGATCAGGGCAAAGGCGAAGCTCTGGCAGGTAATCTTAAAATTTAAAACGAAGCTGAAGGCCAGTTCGGAAAAGGTCTGCCAGTTGATGGTCGAGATGCTGACCCATTGCATCAAAGAAGCCGCCCCAAGCCCCAGGAACCCTCCCAGGGCCCCGAGCAGCAGGGATTCGATCAGAAAGGCCGCCAGGATGCTCTTCCGGGGAAATCCCAGTGCCCGCAAGGTACCGATCTCAGTGGTGCGGTTGGCGACGGCCGCAAACATGGTCACCATGGCCCCGATCATGGCCCCAAAAGAAAAGATGATGGTCATCGACAGGCCCAGGATGCGGATAAAACGCGCCATCATCTCCGATTGGTCGGCATAGAATTGGGCTTCCCGTTTAACGGTGATCGTTAATCGGGGATCACTCTCCAGGCGTTTTTTCAGGGTTTGAAATAAAGAAGCCTCCCGAAGAGTCAGGACCAGAGAGGAATAGACCGGTCGGCGAAAGGTATTCATGACCTGATCCACATCGGTCCAGATTTCCGAATCAAACCCGGTCCCTTGGGCGTCAAAGATGCCCACCACCAGCCAATCCCTGATCCCAAAGCGGATCGTTTGCCCCAGAGCGGTTCCTTTAAAGCGTTTGGCTATACTGCTGCCGATCATGATTTCCGAGGTCCCTGGTTCGAAACGGCGACCTGAAACCAATTTGATCTGGAGTCTCAGGGCCAGGGCGTGTTCCGAGACCCCTCGAACGGTAACATGTCCGACCTGGTTGGTCCCTGTTTTAGGCAAGGCCACCAGGACCGTTACTTCCCGACTGATTAAGGGGGCGCCTTTCTGATCCTGGGCGATTTCCGGCTGGGTCTCGATGATGGCGGCTTCAGAACGTTGGACGATACTGACCACCTCGGCATCGGCCGACCTCCGGACAATGATGGCATTCTGAAAGGAGCCGGTATCTTTTAATGTCTTTCTCAGCCCCTCGGAGAGCATCAACACGGCGGCAAAGACATAGACCACCAGGGCCATGCCTGAAACCGTTAAAACGGTGGTCATTTTTCGGGTCCAGAGATTTCTAAGACTGTAACTGAAAGGGATTTTCATTTTTCGGCAAAGGTGATTTTGGCCCCGTCCCGAAGGCCCCGCTTGGCTTTAAGGACAATCTTTTCTCCGGGTTTGAGACCCTGGGTGACTTCAATGAAGTCGGCCAGGGGAGGGCCTTTCTGAATCGTGACTTCCCGAACCCGGTCCTTTTCGACCCGATAGATCACCGTCCGGCCGTTTTTTTCAAACAAGGCCGAAGGGGGAACGGCCAGTTTGGGCTGTTCAGACCTGCTGATCCGGCGGTTGAGAAAGGCCACTTTGGCGCTCATCTCCGGGAGGATGCGTTGGTCTCGTTCCAGGAATTTAACTTTGGTCAGGACTGTGGCCTTGGAACGATCGGCAGTGGGAACAATCATGTGGACCTGCCCTGGAAATCGCTGGCCGGGCAGGGCGTCCAACTGGATTTCACAGGGTTGGCCTACCTTGACCTTTTCCAGATTGACTTCGGAGACATCGGCTTCCACCAGCAATGACCCCAAGTCCGCCATGGTGACCACCGCGGCCTTGGCATTGATTGAGGAACCGAAAGGGGCCACCACTTCTCCGACATCGGCATTCTTGGTCAGGATAACCCCATCAAAAGGGGCCCGGATCAGGGTGTATTCCAGGGCTACCTGACCGGCCCTGACCCCGGCTTCGGCCGCCTTGATCTGAGAGAGGGCCGCCGATTTGCCGGCCTGAAGCTGTTGAAGTTTGGCGTCAATGGTATCAAAATCCGATTGGGCCACGGCCCGGGATTGAATCAGTCGTCGGGTCCTGTCAAACTTCAACTGGACATCCTTGAGGTCGGCTTCGATTTGTCCCAGGTTGGCCTTGGCCGTGTTAACGTTGGCCTGGGCCTGATTGAGGGCCGCCTGCAGATCGGCGTTCTCCAGTTTGGCTATGAGCTGTCCTTTTCTGACCCGGTTTCCCTCTTCCACGGCCAGAGTTTCCAGACGACCGGTCCCTTTGGAGGCTACGGCTGCTTTGCGCTGGGCGACCACATAGCCGCTGGCGTTAAGGACCGTAATGGCCTGGGAAGGATGGAGCAGGGAGACAGTGGTCACTTCCACCTCCCTGGCCGGTTCCAGCAGGCCTTGCGAAAATAAGATCCCCAAAATCACCAATAAAAGGATCACCAGGAACAAGAGAATCTTTCCTTTTTTTCGAGGCCTTCCCTTCAAGGGGGAGGCCGATCCGGTTCTGGCTATCGTCAGTTGGGAGAGGTCTTCTTTTTCCATTTGTCTTTTATCCTTCGTTCTGTTATATCTTTAATTAGTGTTCATCCGGGAAAGAGTTTTTCGGATGAGAGCGATCAGCTTTCAACTATCAGAAAAACCCTTGAAAAAAATTGTTTAGATTGGGCGATTAGCTCAGTTGGATAGAGCGTTGGTCTCCGGAACCAAAGGCCGTGGGTTCAAATCCCGCATCGCCCACCAAGTAGAAACATTTCATGGCCTCTTTTGAGTCTTCTTTATACCCCAATTTTATTCCTTTATCTAATAGAATTTAAATCGCTCTCTTAGGAGGATAACACCATGCCTCAGATCACCAAAATTCTTGCCGTTGCTGCGGCCTGTATCGGGGTGGTCTTTGTTGTTGCCGGAATAATTGCTCTAACCAGACGTCGGATTCTAAATATGGTTTTCGGCATAACGTTTGGTCTGCTTTTACTGGTCAGCGGTCTGCTTTTCGGGACAATCGGGGTCGCCACCCAGGGATACCGGATGCTGACAAAAGAGGACCTTGCTGCAGTGGTCACCACCGAACCGATTGGGGCACAACAATTTATGGCCCATTTTCGATTTCCCGACGGCCACGAACTCAGCTATCTATTGGCAGGGGATGAATTGTATGTCGATGCCCGCATCCTCAAATGGAAACCGATCGTCAATTTTTTCGGACTTCACACGATCTATGAACTCGATCGCGTCTCTGGGCGTTACCTAGTGCTTAAGGATGAACAAAGCAGAAACCGGACTGTTTTTTCGCTGGCCACGGAAAAACCATGGGACCTGTTCCAGCTAAGACGTCGATATCAATGGCTCAGACCGTTAGTCGATGCCGAATATGGATCGGCCACTTTTATCACAGCCGATAAACCCGCGAAATTCGAAGTTCGTGTTTCAACGACCGGGCTTTTGATCCGTCGTCTTTCTAAATAGTTTCCATCCGGAAACGGTCTTTTTTCGCCCTGGCGGTGTCAATCTGCAGGGTGTCTTGTGCGGCGTACTCAAGTACGCCTCCGCGCCACCCCTTGATTTCCTTGCCAGAACAAAAAAATCCTCGTTTCCGAATTGGAAACTAAATAGTTCTCATCCGGAAACGACTTTTCCGGATGAGAACATACAGCTGCGGGCTATCCTCTTTGGACAGAAACCCTTTTAAAACGGTTTCTGTCGAGAGCTTAATGCTGATATCGAGGTGTTTCCATCCGGAAATTCGAATTTCCGGATGGAAACTAAATAGGAAAATAAAGTGGAAAATTCTCCCGTATAGGGACACCCCAGGGACTGTTCGATTTCCCTGGGAAAAGGAAGCTGGGGATTCGATAAGTCTCCCTGAAGTTCGAAGGTTTTGGGTTTGGGTCTCTGGTTGGTTTGTCGAAAGCCCCCGGGCCCAAAAATCTTGTTGACAGCGCTTGTACTGAACGCACCGCCCAGCTTACATATCATGACTCTGACAGAAGATGCCGCCGCCAAGATTATTCTGATTCGTTCCGTCGAGGAATGCGACCGGGATTTTTTTTCAGATTCGTTGTTGGTCGAGGCGCTTGCCGCCGAGAGCCATGTCGCCCCGGGGTTGGGCTGGGTCAAGGCGCGGGCGCAATTTCTCTTTGACCATCTTTCCTCCGCTTACCAATCGGTTCTTCATCTGGTAAAACTACCGACACCAATAACGTTACCCGTTTGCTTTATCGCCTTGGTGTTGGGTTTTGCCACCAACCTGCTTGGAGCGGCGGAAAAAATCCATGTCGTGCGCAACCCGGTATTGTTGCTGGTGGCCTGGAACCTATTGGTCTATCTAATACTTTTCCTGGTGCTCCTGATCAAACCGCGGAAAAGGAATTCGGTTTCTTCTTCATCCTCTAAGCCCAACGCCCAACAGTCGACGAACGACCCTCAAAAAGAAGCAGCGGAAGCTAAGTCCCACATCCCTCGCTTGGTGCAGTTTCTCCTGCCTGGACTGTGGCATTTTTTCCACCGGGCCGCCCTGAGTGTGAGCGAAAAAAAGAAATTCGCCGATGTCGTCAGGCGTTTTAGTGCCAACTGGTATGCCGTTGCCGCCCATCTGGTAGTGGCCCGCTGGGAGATTATGCTTCATCTGGGGGCCTTGTTTCTGGCCAGCGGTGCGGTGGCGGGCATGTATTTCCAGGGACTCTTTCAAGGGTATCAGGTGATCTGGAGCAGCACCTTCATTACGGGCCAACCGTCCGTCGTTGCCTTGGTCCATTTTCTCTTTGGCCCCAGTCTCTTGGTATCCGACCTGCTCGGTCTTGGCCTGGGCGGCGCGATCGACGCTGTTCGGCTTCTCTCGCCGCAGGGCGACAAAGCGGCCGCCTGGATTCATCTGTTCTCTATCACGGTCATGATCATCATCGTGATCCCGAGAGCGGCCTTAGCGGCCTGGCAATGGAGAAACATCAAACGGCGGCAACAGGAGTTCGGCCTTAGGTTGGATCCTTATTATGGGGAGGTCATCGAAGCCCCGGCGCGGGCGTTGATTGAGAAAGAAGTCGCCAATGAGGCCAAACAATTTTCCCGGGACGTCGCGGCCTTCGTCGGTCAGAAACTCTATCATGAGCGGATTGTTCCCCGCTTGCGGCAATTCAGGGAAGAGGGCGGGAAAGTTTCAGAACTCAAGACCGATATACGGGCGCTCTCAGAAGACTTTGAGCTGCAAATCGAGTCTTATGTCGCTCAAACTCGCCTGCCCGAGTTTCAGCGTTCCTTATCGCAGCGCGTCGGCCAGATCCTGAAAAGGTTAGGAACGGATTTTATCGTTCTCAACGAACCGCAAGCGGTCCTCGACGGGATGAAAACAGCTACCGGCGGAACTACGGATATAGGCATCTCTCAGCAATTTACCGGTGCGATCGGCCTTTCGGTCGGAACCTCGATCGCTCTGGCCATTGCCACCATCAGCGGCGGGCTCGGTAAGTCCCTGGGCGTAGCGATCGTGGCGATGTTACTGCACACCACCGGGCCGGTCGGATTCTTGATCGGACTCATCGCCGGCGCTGTGGTGGCGGCCGGCGCCTGGTGGTTGGGCAAGGAGAAGGTCGCGGACGCAGTTGAAACCCTCGATCTGCCTGCCTTTGTTGTCAGGACGGCACTTTGGGAGTCGCGTTTTCAGCGCCTGGTCGACGAGGGCCGAAGGCAATGTGAGGAGTCGGTAGGCGGGTCGGTCGATGAGCGGCTCGAGGCCCTGCAGCCGAGAATAACTTCTGAGATCTTGTCGCGCGTGCGCAGTTTGTGGCTGGCCTGAAGACAACCAGTCATGATGAAGTCGGAAGGATCGAAAGGTCCCGAACTTCTACGGTCGGCCTTTAACCGATAAGTCATACGTTCACCTACCTATACGTACTATAACCTGATTTTCTTATAGAGGTTAATGGGTTAGGTGTTGTTTAAAATTTCATGGTTTTGCTCTTACGTCAAGGATTATTTGGTTGCCAACTGTTTGAATTATTTCCCCTTCTCCTTCAATTCGTTCTGATACTTGCCAGGGAAAGAACTTGGAAAGCCATGTTTCCCGGCTTTTTTTAAGTCATTTACCTGTTGATTAATAGTCAAAAAACGATGTTTCAATTCATAAAAACCATGCCACCAGGCATAATCAGGAGCCATCATCGCCGCACCCATCCTGGCTCTTCGCCCTTCATGATGCCAGAATTCATAAAATTCCCATTCGAGGGGTTCATCAAAATAGCTTCCTTTGGAAAGCAGGCCAAGACGATAAAGAGAATCAACCAGCCCTTTGATGGGTTTATAATACTGATTGTTGTAGTTACTCACAACGGAATCTAAATTGCTGAAATGGGCTTTGACCCAAGGTTGGGCATGGCACTGGAGACAGACTTTTTCCATTTTTTCTCTTTCCACCTTCCAGTCGGTTCCGGAGGGGAAGGGAGTAAATTCTTGAGGTCTGATCGTCAAAGGGGCCTGTAATTCCCAGGATAACCTTTCGGAAACATTGTGCGTCGAAGGAACTCCCGGAGCGGCAGATATGTGGCACGTCGTACAAGTCGGTGCCCGATAGTCTTTTCCTGCCTGCCAGGAGCGATTATCCGGTTTCCAGTTCCAGGTGGAACCCTCGGCATGGTAAATAGTTCCATGTTTAGATTCATTGTAGATCTCTATCTGGGGATGATCAGGTCCAAGATGACACTGATCACAGGCTTCCGGCTTCCTCGCCTCAACAACGGAAAATTTATGTCTGGTATGACAGCTACTGCAACTTCCGATACTGTTGTCCGGGTTTATTCTCCCCACTCCGACATTGGGCCAGGAGCCGGATTGTGGTATCCCGTTGACGACTTTTACAACCGTTCCATGACAGGCATAACAACCGCTTGTCCTTTCGATCCTATTGTTTTTCCCATCATTTAACCATCGATCGACCTTCCACATGATTTCATAGGTGTGGGCGTGTTTACTTTTGGCATACTGGGCGACTTCCTTGGGATGACATCGGCTGCAGGTTTTTGGGGTCACCACGGCGGCAATGGGACGTACATCATTCTCCAAATGATCCTTGTTGAAAAGCCCGTCTTTCTTTTCTGTCCGGTGACAGGCATAACAATCTACATTTACTTTAGCGTGGATACTCTTTTGCCAATCGTGATAAATCCCTGGTGTACTTTGGCTATGACAAGCAATACAGGACGTCTCAGAGACCATGGAGGCCCGAGTACCGGAATTCAACCGAACGGGGAAACCCCAACGCCAAAGACTGATACACCCGAGGATCAAAAATATGATGATTAGATTGCTATAGGCCAGCAGGATAAAGACTTTTTGAGCACGGCTGCGATCATGAGTTTTATCCACCATCGGAGATAGATCTCCCACATAAAGGACCTTTTCGAAAACTTCCGAGCCATGAGGGGCGCTCTTAAGAGAATCAGTAAGATCCTGGCCGGCTTGATGTCTGCCAAAATGCCTCCCTTCCTTCCACTTCGGGCTTGTCCCAACATCATAGATTTTATTTTCGAAGGCGACATAGGCCGGTTTACCCTCTGTACCATCAAATGACGGCAGGGTTGCTTTTGTGAGGGTCTTGTCGTCATAAGGCCTTTTTCCTCCTTGAGCCTCTTGTTTCATATGTTGATGAACGAAGGTGATGGCCATGAGCCCAAAGATAACCATTAAGAGAAAAAGCAGGATTTTGATAAAAAGTAGGAGACCAAAGGTATTGTCAAAGAACTGTCCCCAATAGCTGATCCGTGTCCAAGTTAAATAAAGGCCGGTGAGAGCAAGGGTTATCATACAGGAAACCCCCAGGATCCTTTCCTGTTTAGGAATTCCACTTGTCAGACGGGTCGGCCGGATAAATAGGTGGATATAAAAGATGGTCCCAAAAAAAACTGTCGCGGCCAGGAGATGGAGGTATCCGATGATAAACCGCAAAGTCTGCTGGAAGGGGGTTTGCAGGATCTTGGATTTGTTCAGGACTGATTCCGGGATCGGGTAGCGATATCCGTTTTTAATATAAGCCAAGCCGACCGTATTAAGCAGGCCTCCGGTTTTGTCTTGGTGACAAAAAATACATCCTTTCCCTGTCTTGGCTGCATATTGTTCATTAGCAAAGACGTCAGGTAATAGAATAATAAAAGACAAAAGAGTGATTGATAAAAAGAAATACCTGTATCTTTTTAGATTCATTTTCCTCTCCGCCCCTTAAGGATTAGACTTTGTTTGCGAAAAATATTAATGAAGCCATGGCCTTTGCTTCTTTTATCCACATCTTCAACAAGGAGGCAATGTCGTTTATAAAAGCCTGTTGGATCTATTTGATAATATTTCTTCTATAATGGCTAAAGTTTAAAGAACAAAAAGGAAGTCAGTCAAGAGGAAAAATAGGTTACGGTAAAAACACAAATGAATATTTCGAAAAAAGGAGGTTGTCTCAAAGTTGCGTGATCTTGGTGCTCTGGGAAAAACTATTGAGTGTGTCCAGAGGCATCTGGGGGTATTGATTTTGATGATTGTCCACCTAAACGTCAGGGTCCAAAAACGAGTCGGGAGTCTCACGTTTAATTTTCAAGCAGGCCAACACC
>JAZDOU010000021.1:0-2653 GCA_043798385.1 Pseudomonadota bacterium | reverse complement strand
AGTGAAATAGTCATTTACCTTATAAAATGCAGCTGGGTGGAGCATGCCATAAAATACATTGTTAAAAGAAAAATGAGATAAATCCAGTGTTGGCATTAAATTATGAAGAAGAATAACAGTAAGGGAGATAATCCCTAAAATAACCGGTTTTATAAATTGTAGGGTGGCCAGCAGCATCATTGAAATCCCGATGGAAAACATTACCTGTAAATGGATTACTATAGGTGAATACAAACGGTATTCAAAATTAAAATATATCTGGGAAAGAAAAACCTCGATAGCGAGAATGATCAAGCCTCTGACGATTAGAAAGCTTGCTGTTTCGCTTCTTTACATATTTTTTAATTTTGTGCTCAAAAAAACGGCTACGCCGCTTAAAAATATGAAGGTTGGCGCGCAGAAGTGGGTAATCCATCTCGTGAAAAAAAGAAAAGGGTAGGTTTTATCAATGTCCAGCGGGTTAAAATAGTAGGAACTCCAAAAACCCCTGATATGGTCGATTAACATTAATATCATTATCGCGCCGCGAAGAATGTCAATGGATTGTATTCTTTGATAGTTTTTTATATTTTCCGGCATCAGTTGCTCCTTTAACTCTTGTCAGAGCGAAATGTTTATTTTTATGAGTCGAGACAGACCGGTTTCTCCCGATATTTAGGTTGCGGTTTGTTTTCGCCGTTTTAAGAGGCCCGTTCTATATATATTTCTCATAAAGAGATCAGGGCCACTCTTTACCGCCAATTTGTAATCCTCTCCCAATCACCTTTTTCATACTCAGAAAGGAAAACCCCATGAGGAATGTTATTTTCGAGGTTGGCAACGGCATCTTCTCTTTTAATCTGCCTGATGTCAAGCACTTCCTTGCCTGCTATTCCTCTGAGCACCAAGTCGAAGAGGCCACCGATCTACTAAAAGTATTGGAATTGGAGTCTGGCGATGCCCGAAAGGTCCCCAACGAGAATGGGTTCTTTGGCTACGTGGTGTTAGATCTGCTCGGCAAAGGCAAAGGTTCCATTTTCTGTAAAACCTGCAAGAAGGAATATCCATCCACAGAACTTCAATCCAATTCCATCGGGTTCGGAAAGAATCCATTGACGGTCAATCTAAAAGAAAAAGGAGAGTTCATCAAGAGGCTTTTCGGCAAAAGGATCAGAATGGGGATGAGGGGGGGAGGTAAAAGTTATTCTCAAAATTGACAGTTTTCTGGTTTTGCACCGTTCTATTTTCCATCCGCGGAGAGAACGGCAAGACGTAAAGCGGTTCTTTCCCCCATTCATCGGGCTAGGGGCTGAGCCTTCCGGGAAATCGAGGAGACTTGGGTCCCGGCCTTTCTTAAGCGGCGGATGGTTTTTTTTCATCCTTCTCGGGGGAACGTTAGTGGGGGAACAATGAAAAAAAGAACCACGTAGGTTCGCCGGTCTGAACGAGGAAGAATTGGTATTATGTCCCCGGAATAGGCGGTGCGGTCTGTGTGCGGAATTGCTCCAATCCTAAAGACCAACATTAAACGCCTCCTGCTTCGTACTCTGAGTGACCAAGGACTCTATCATATTCCCCTCTTGCTCTGAGGAAAGCTTGAAATCGACTCCCTTGACCAACGTCACCCTAGTGCCTCAAAAAGTCTCCTCGGGACTGAACTACAAATTTGTTCACTTGGGTCAGCGAATTTCGATCCCGCCTCCCGAGATTTCTCTGATGCCCCCCTTCATTGAATCGCAAGCCTCTCGATCAGTACCTAGCCCTGACGCCTCCTCCGCCGGATCCTGCAACTGTGAATTTAAAAACTGGGAGGTGGCAAGGTCCCCAAAGCCCTTGACAAATGTAACCATTAAGGTTACAATCTATCCATGATAAAATCTTTCTCTCATAAAGAGCTGGAGGGTTTCTTTTATGACGGCACAAAAAGAGGAATTCAGCCCAAACATGCCACCAAGCTGGAAGACATTTTGGATCGCCTTAACCAGGCACGAGAGATTAGAGATATGAATTACCCAGGGGCGATCCTTCATCTTTTGTTACCCAAAAAGGAAAACCGATGGGCCGTCAAAGTCTCCGGCAATTGGCGAATCACTTTTATTTTTAAAGAAGGGCACGCTTACGAAGTGAATTATGAAGATTACCACTAAAGGAACATAATGGAGGTGAAATTATGATGAGAGAGCGAAAAAGACCCCCGGTCCATCCCGGACGGATCTTGAAAAACCATTGCCTGATTTCCCTATCCATTTCCATCACGGATTTGGCCGGTATTTTAGGGGTATCCCGGAAGACAGTTTCCAAGGTTGTAAACCAGCGGGGAGCGATCACTCCCGACATGGCTTTGAGGCTGTCGCGCGCCTTCAACACTACTCCTAACCTTTGGTTAGGCCTTCAGCAAGAATATGATTTGTGGCACGCTACTCATGAATCAAAAGAATGGCGGCAAGTCAGGGCCGTGAAGGAATCGGTGACCGTTACCGCTTGATATTTTTGACCCGCTCACCCGACGGGGTACAGGGCGGCGATCTCCACCGCCTTGGGGGTCAAAGAACCTTGGAGCCGGGAGGAGACCCGGGGTGGAGAAGAAAAAAAAGGGAGCATCAACCGCCACAAAGGGGAGGATATTTTAGATGTTGTTTCAAAACATCAGGCAGAAAACCAAATCAAAAAATAA
>JAZDOU010000095.1:0-7397 GCA_043798385.1 Pseudomonadota bacterium | reverse complement strand
CTCAAATAAAGAGTTCGTCACAGCTTCGTGTTGTTGTTTGTTGTGTATTAACGCCTGCCCACCAGCAGTGACGGGAATATCCATTTTAAAAGAGGTTACAACCGATGTGTAATATGCCTGCTGAGCTAAAATATAGTTGTTCGCCGGTTGCACTAAACTCGGGAAATATAGGAGACAAAGAGATAGAGCTTTTCTCGCATCAGTGGATTGAGCGAGAGCAAAAACTTCTGATTGCGTGGTACTACCATTTAAATACCGTATCCATTCCAATGATGCTGAAAAATGAAACATCATCTCCTCGTACTTTTGCCTCAAGAGCTTTTGCTTTTCGTGCCTTCTGCTTAAAAACATTTGGAACAGCGAAATTACTTGTGAAATCACTACTCCGCAAAGTGCAGATGAGGCAGCGATAATGGCAATGAGAATTTCCAGTTTCATTTTGCTCCTCTATCTAAGGCATAACAAGTTATTCTAACGTTTTTCCGGAAAGCTTTACAGATTAAAGACTACAACTGGGGAAAGCAACACTGTTCATTTTTTGTTTTAAATGACTTCTAGTTTCCCCAGCCTCCAATTTATTTGTAACCTATTATAAATGATAAAAATTCTCTTGACAAATCATTTTTACTCCCTAAAATAAAATTAACGTAGATTCATCAAATTTTCATGATATACAGAAATAGGAGGATTCCGCATGCTGGCCATTCCTTCAGCTTTACAAGTTCGATTTGAAGTTTATTTGCGAAATAGGATGGTTCCGATTAAACTGCATGGGGAATATAAAAAATGGCTGCGTGATTACCTTGATTTTTGCGAAAAGTACAGAATTCCTCCTACAAGGAACGAGAGTCTTCCCCGGTTTATCCGCAAATTAGAGGAAAAGAAGCAAACCAATGAACAGCAAATTCAGGCTAATAGGGCGATAACTCTTTATTATGAAATAGTTAATCCTAAGGGTTTTACCGCCAAGAGGCCCGTTCCTCCGTCCGCTCACCCATCGAAAACCCTCGGATCTAATAAAGAGAAACCTTCTTCTTTCCTTGAAGCTCCTCCCGGACCGGCTTCATATCGAAAAGTCATCCAAAGGCCTTTTCGGGGCACAAATCCGGTCTCAGGAAAACCTGCCCCTTCCCTTTCCCCGCCAACAAGTGTTCCAGGGAAAACGATTGAACTCAATCGGGCGACCGGTGCTTCCTGGCAAGCTGAATATGCCCGATTGAATGATGAAATCCGGGTACGCCATTATTCCCCCAAGACCCTGAAAACCTACCGGGGATGGGTAAGGCAATTTCAAACTTTTGCCCGCAGCAAGCCTCCGGATAATCTCTCCGCCCAGGATGTCAAAGATTTCCTGACCTTTTTGGCCGTGAAACGAAATGTCTCGGCCACTACCCAAAATCAGGCCTTTAATTCCCTGTTGTTTTTTTATCGGCACGTCCTTAATAGAGAATTCGGCAAGATCGACGGGGTAGTCCGGGCCAAGCGAAAGCCCTATATTCCGGTCGTTCTATCCCGGAAAGAGATTGACAAGGTCTTGCAGCATCTGGAGCCTCCCTTTGATCTGGTGGTAAAGTTGCTGTATGGCTGCGGACTCCGCCTTTTTGAATGCCTGCGCCTTCGGGTCCATTGCCTGAATTTTGATGCCGGAATTTTAACAGTTCATGACGGCAAAGGGCAGAAAGACCGGACCGTGCCGCTGCCGGAGAAAATTATCCAGGAACTCGAAAGTCATCTGGAAACCTTGAAAGACTTGCATAAACAGGACCTGGAACGTAAATATGCCGGTGTCTTTTTAGTGAATGCCCTGGAGCAAAAATACAAAAATGCGGCCAGGGAGTTTATCTGGCAATGGGTTTTCCCGGCTAAAATTCTGACCGTTGAGAATAAAACCGGGGAACTCAGGCGGTATCATCTGCATGAAACGCATGTGCAAAAGGCAATCAAACAGGCGGTAGGTAAGGCCAGGATTACCAAACGGGCCACGGCCCACACCTTTCGCCACAGCTTTGCCGGCCATCTACTCCAGGCCAATTACGATATTCGCACGATTCAGGAACTGCTTGGGCACAGCGATGTCAGGACCACTATGGTTTACACCCATACGGTCAAAAGCGTTACGATCAAAGAAGCCAAGAGTCCTCTTGATTTTTAATTTTCGAAAGCTGGCAGCCGAAATTGGCTAATAAATACCTCAACTTTTCAACGTTACCACCCGTTAAAGGAGGCACCATGACTACCCCCTTCATTAAATTACCCCTGCTCAATTCCTATCTTGAACACTGGGCCAAGGCCTTTCCTGGAAAAGCGGCTATGATTCAACACGAGGACGGCAAGACGATAACCTACCAACGGTTTCTTTCCCTGATCGATTTTTTTGCCCTCCGTCTTCTGGATATGGGCATCGGCCAAGGGGATCGGGTGGCCACCCAGTTGGTCCTGATTCCGGAGCATATGATGTTGATGTATGCCTGTTTTAAAATCGGGGCTATCGCCGCCCCCCTGGATCTACGCCTCAAGGATGAAGAGGTCGTCCGGGACTTGAACAAGATCAATCCCAAGGCCTTTTTCTTTTTGGGTAATACCCCGGTCAGGGATTTTCGCCAGGTCGGACAGGCCGTAAAAGAAAAATGCCCCTCTGTGAAATATCTGATCCAGTTTACCGCCGACCCCAAGCCCGGAGATCTCCTCGAAGGGGCCATGGGGATTACGGAGATGATGGACAAGAAGAAACTCCTGGTCTTGAAAATAAAGGACCTCCTCTCCCGGCGGCTTCAAAAGGCCTACGCCCAAGTGAAACCCCGAACCCCGGCCCTTATCATCTATACCACCGGGACCACCGGCGATCCCAAACCGGCCCTGCTTTGTCATGAGAACATCATTACCCAGAATGAGATCCTGGCCAGGGGAATGGATATCGGATTGGGCAGTGACTTTCGCCTCCTGATCAATCTGCCCCCCAGCCATGTGGGCTGTGTCACCGAGTGCTTTATGACGACCATGGCCCTGGGAGGCACAACGGTCCTGCTGCGAATCTTCGATGTTAAAATGACCCTGGAGGCTATCCAGAAACACCGGGTCAATGTCCTGGGTCAGATCCCGACCCAATACCGAATGCTCTGGAATCATCCGGATTATAAAACCTTTGATCTGAGCAGTCTGCGCTTCGTGGCTTACGCCGGATCTTCGGTAGACCTGGAATTCCTGAAGAAACTTTCCCAAATGGCCCCTGATTTCGGCACCGGCATCGGCATGACAGAGAACGCCGGCTTTGCCACCTTTACCCCTCCCGGCATCCCGCCGGAGGAGATGGTCGGACAGGTTGGACAAGCCTTCCCCGATCTGGCCGAAGTCACCATCCGTAAACCCCTAAAGGAGGACGGGACCGCCGGGGAAGAGATTCCGGATGGAGAAATCGGAGAGATCTGTTATCATCCTCCCATTGTTTTTCTGGGGTATTACAACCTGCCTCAAGAAACGGCCCAGACCATTTCCAGGGAAGGAATACTCTATACCGGGGATCTCGGAACCTTCAAGAATCTGGGATCCTACCGGGCCCTCTTCCTGGCCGGAAGGCGGAAGTTCGTGATCAAGCAGAAAGGCTATAATGTCTTCCCCGATGAAGTCGAAGGCTATATCGGTCAATTAAAGGGAGTGGATGTGGCCGAAGTGGTGGGTGTGGAACACCGGCTTTTTGACGAGGGGATCTTCGCCTTTGTTCGTCCCCTCAAGGGGGTCCCGGTAACCTCAGAAGAGGTGATGGAACACTGCCGGGATCTGACCTCCTACAAAAGGCCCCAACACGTCGAGATCTGGCCCGAAGATCTGGAATTCCCGATCACTCGAAGCACCAAGGTGGATAAACTGGCCCTGCAAATGAAGGCCCGGGCCATCGTAGCGCAATTGCGCCAGGAGGGGAAATGGGATGCGGCCCGCTAACTGAAAGCTGATCGCCGACAGTGCTCATCCGAAAGACTTTTTTTCCGATGAGCACTGTCTAAGAGTTTGGGATATTTAAAACCGTATCCTGACCCGGTAAGTCAATTTGCTTTCCTTGTCCTGGGGAACAGGCACATCAAAGGCAATGGTTGCGGCATCCAGCTTTTTGAACGGATGGGAATAGTCCAGGACCTTCCAGTCGCCGGGTAAAGGCTCGACCACCCGGATCACGACATCTTCTTTCTTGTGGTTTCTAAGGGAAATTTCATAAGCCGATTCATAGGTATCGGAGGCGATTTTTTCCCAGTGCATCTGCTTTCTTTCAGCCTTTAAATCGAAGGCCTCTCCCAGCTTGAGCCTAATCTTTTCATCTTTAGGGGTATGATCGATAGAATCCTCTCCGACCAACTGCAGACTGCCGTCCCGGTCCCGTTTATAGGCCCTGACCGTCCCTTTAGGCAGGGGCATCCCCAGATGGTTTTCTTTGGAATTGATCAGTTGGATAAAGACCCCGATCTTCTGATTGGAGATAATCTCCCCCTGTTTGTTGCGATAATAATATTGGGTGCCTCGATAAATAAATTCTTTACTGACCGGAATCTGTTGAACATTCAGGAGACTGATCTGCTTGGTCTGATTTTCCTTGAGGGTCGTTTTCCTCTCCAGGGTATAAATGTGATATTCAAACAAGGAGTCCTCTTTAAACTGGGGGGGCGGCGTTCCCCTGGCGGCGACCATGGCCTTCCTGGCCCTGACCACCTCGTCCTGAACCCGATGAATATCGCCGGCCACCAGTTTGAGTTTGGCATTTCGATAGGCGGCCCCGCTTTTATTGTCAATGGTTACCCATCCCGAAAGGCCGGCCCGGGTATCCTGCTCATTAAGGACCAGGACATAATCCGATTTCCAGTTGAGCCCGTTGGTCAGATACAGGGCCTCGATTTTTTGGGGAGTCGTGACCTGATTATTCAACAACCAGATCAGGGTCGGCTTAGAGATGAGATCTTGGGGCATTTCGGGGAAGAGGATCCGGCCCGGATGATTGAAGGTAATATCCCGCCCGATCTGAAAGACCGGTTGGTTTTCGTTGTTGGCCAGCAAGGTGGCTGAAACCATCTCTTCCCGCTCGGAATAGGGATTTTTTGTAAAGAGTTTGACTTCCTTGCCCACGTACTTGTCCAATAGTTTCCTGGGACTTAAAAGATCATATTCGTAATTCTGTTCCAGGACCACAAAAGGGTTTGTTTCCAAAAAGGATTTAATGCTGACGCTGGTAGGAATGATTTGAGCGGCCACATCCATAAATTTTAGTTCCTGCAGACCGCTTTTCATTGTTACCTGTCTTTGGTCTTTCACCAGGCCCAGATTGCTGTTGTAAACCGTTATTTCCAGGGCAACCTGATCCTCTTGAGTGGTACTCTGCCTGTCTATGGCCAGGACAGGAAAAGCAGCTACCAGCAGTAATAAGGGGATTAAAACGATTCGGAGTGTCTTGTTCATAAATTCCTCCTGCAAAAAAGAAATAAAAGCCTTTTGGGGTCGATCGACAGGAAAAAGATAAGAGTCGATCGACTGGGTTAAAAATAATAGGAGTCGATCGACAGGAAAAAGATAAGAGTCGATCGACAGGAAAGAAAAGGGCTTAAGCGGAAGGTCCTTTATCTTCCCACTTGATTATTTTTAAATCCAGGACACAGATAGCATAGACAGCCGGGACCAACAGCTTGGTGATGAAATTGGCCACCAACAGGCCGCCGATCTGAGTATAACACAAAGGCTCCCAAAGGGGGCCGCCATGTAAGGCTAAAGGGACCAGCCCCAGGATAGTGGCCCCGACAGTAATAAAGACGGGGCGCAGGCGGGCAATGCCGGCATCCAGAACAGCTTGGCGGAAGGGCTTGCCCTGAGAATGCATCTCTTCCACAAAATCAAAAAGGACGATAATATGACTGACGATGACCCCGATCAAACTGGCAATACCCAGGAAGGCCATAAAATCGAAGGTCGTTCCCATAAGCCACAGAGCGCCCAATGAACCCACCACCCCATAAGGAATGGCCACAAAGACAATAAAAGGTTTAATCAGATTTTTAAACTGGAAAACCAGGGCCATAAAGATCAAACCAATAGAGATGACCATAACAATGGACATCTCCCGGAAGCCTTTGCTTTGTTCTTCTTCTTCTCCGCCGATGGCCATTTTATAACCTGGTGGCAGTTGGCCTTCAAAGGCCGCCAGTTTCGGACGGGCAGCTTCCAAAACCTCCGAGGACAAGACCCCGGGGACAGGGAAAGCGGCCACCGTAATGGTTCGGAATTGATTTCGATGCCGGATTTTACCTGTTTCCAGGTCATAAGCCATTTTTGAAATATGGGCCAAGGGCACCTTCTGTGGTCCCTGTTGAGAATGGACATAGAGGTTTTGAAGGTCAGCCAGTTGGGCCCGTTCTTCCATCCGAAGTCGGGCTAATACCGGGATCTGCTGGTCTCCCTGTCTCAGGGTAGTCACCTGATGGCCGTTTATCCCGGCGGCCGAAGAGGCCGCCACATCCAGATTGGAGATCCCGGACAGATTGGCCCGGTCGGGATCGACCTGGAGTTTGACGACGAAGCTCTCCGCCCCCCAGTCATCCCGGACCCGGTCGGCTTGGGGGATAGAGCGGAGGATTTCTTTCAGCCCCTCCGATAACCGACGCAAGGTGGTCATCTCCTGACCTGAAATCCGGACTTGTATGGGAATCCCGACCACTGACCCGGTCTCTAACTGGCGGGCATCAATCCGGGCCCCGGGGATGGTAGCAGCCAAGGCCTTCTGAAGAGAGGAAATCATGGGGGGGGTATCATGACTGTCCTTAACTTGAATGAGGATCTGGGCGTAATTGGGCTGCTCCTGTTCCGGTGAAACCGAAAACCAAAAACGGGGGCCCCCTCCGCCGATAAAGCTGGTCAGGGATGAAAGAACCTCCTTAGGTTTTCCCTTTTTATCTTTCTGGATTTGACCGTAATCGGCGGCAACTTTTTGGATAACGTCTTCTACCTTTTGGGAAACCTCATAGGTGGCCTCCAGAGAGGCATTTTCGGGTAACCAGACATCCAGATAGGAAAGAGTGGATAGATCCTTGGGGAAAAACTGGGTCTTCAGATTGGTCAGGAAAAAAGCCCCCAAGGCCAGGATAAGCACTGAAAAGGCCATGACCTTCCAGCGGTGTTCCAGAGACCAGAGGCCTAGTTTATAATATAAGGCCCCAAAACCCTGACTGCGGCGTTCTTCAACGGTGAGTTCCTTCTTGGAACCCAACCGTAACAGATAATAGCCCAATAGAGGGATGAAGGTCATGGAGACAATCCGGGAGGCAACCAGAGAGCAGGTCAGGACCACGGGCAGGCTATAAAGAAAGAGACGGGTGTCCCCGGAGAGGGTCAGCAAGGGAAGATAGGCCACGATATTGGTGATGGTTGCA
>JAZDOU010000527.1:0-2995 GCA_043798385.1 Pseudomonadota bacterium | reverse complement strand
GTTGGTTTCAACTCTCGATTGGATACATTGCAAGCGGCCGTCTTGATAGGTAAGCTTCCCCATTTGGAACGCTGGAACAATAGGAGAAATGAACGGTAAGAGGGATCGCAGGATCGAAGAGGAAGATGAACTTTTAAACTTTTAGGAATTTTGGTGGGAGAGGACAGAAATCGGTAAAAACGTTAAAAGTTTAAATCTTGGGTTGGACCAGAGCAGACCAAGAAACGAACGGAGCTGTTCGTTTTTCCCAGTCATGAAACAGGTGTTTAGGGGTGTTAAGGGGTGTTTACCCTGGTGCTTAACACGGTGGGATGGATGGAAGGCGTTATTTTTATTCGGAAAAGTATGATGTCCTGGAGGGGTGTTAATGTGTTTACCCCATTTTGGGGGGGGAGGGATAAATTTTGAAACCCAGAGAATTTGACTCTCAGCATGATTTTGTGGCATTATTGGGGGCCGGAATGTAGGGGTAATTTGCTTCTCTCCTTGGAACGCTGGTGGGTAGCCAATTTCCATAACGGGAGGTAAAAAAAATGCCACAAGCAAAAGTTTTTATTGTCGACCAAGCTTTTAAGGCGAAATATAAAGTTTTCTTTGTTGATCAACCATTCCGAGAAAAGAATGCCTCGCTCATTGCTGGTGGTAAACTGGTCAAGAATGAATATGAGGCTGAGCTGAAGGTCTTTATCGTGCTGATATAAAAATTATGAGGAAGAATTTTCCGGGATTGTAGATCCTCGAGAAACAGCCGGAGCGCCTCTGCCGCATCAGCATTCTTCATGCTTCTTGAAAACGTGAGATATCGGTTAGCCCAATAGGCGTAAAAGGTTAGGCTTTTTTCCGGCACAAGCTTTCGTGAAAGCAGATATTGCTGAAAATCGGGAAGGGTTTGTGAAGGTAACATTTTCCCTCTCATATAACTTCCTGCCTATATTATGCGGATTCTGTATAATATGATATTACGGATCAATTACGGTAGTCAATAATATTTTCCCGAAGAATTATTTGTTTTTTTTTTTGGTTAGAACATAGCATCCTTAACCGTAAATCGAAGGAACAAACCTCTTCCGTATAATCATTGTTATGGCGAAAATCAGAAAAAAAGGAAGGTGGTAAGAATGCGTGAGAAATTGACAGCAGTTTTTCGAAAATCGAAATACGGATATATTGGATACGTGGAAGAGCTTCCGGGCGCGAACACCCAAGGGAAAACTCTCGAAGAAACTAAAAAAAATCTGATCGAAGCGATTCAACTTGTCCTAGAGGCGAATCGTCAAATGGCCGAAGAGGAGCAGACGGATGAAGATGTTATAAAGGAGGAATTAGGAGAAGTAACGGTTTGAAGCGCAGAGATCTAATTCGATACATCGAAAAGAATGGCTGCGAATTCCTGCGGGAAGGGGGGGACCATACCGTTTATGTGAATCGCAAAGAGAAGAAAGTAAGCACGATTCCCCGGCACAGAGAAATCGATGAATATTTGGCAAGAAGGATTTGCAAGGACCTCGCTATACCGCCGCCATAACAATCGGGTCGAGGCGACGGCCAAAAGCCGCCGCGCCTCACCCTTGACGTTGGAGCAAGGAGAATAAGAAATATGAAAACGCGGTTTGGACTGAACGGCCTTTTGGTTGTACTTTTCACGGTCATTGCAATCAGCGGATGCGTTCCCCCCTTTACTGCGGATGTGAAAAAGGATGACGCCCACAATCAGTCCCTCTCGGACAATGTTACTTCAAAAGAACCGCAGATGAAGACAATCGGCATTATAGGCGGGGTAAGCTGGGTGTCATCCTTGGAATATTACCGGTTAATGAACGAGATGGTCAGAGACGAACTCGGCGGATTGTATTCCGCAAAAATATTGATGTATTCTATTGATTTTGGGGAGTTTTCAAAACAGGAGCGGCTGGCAGAACGCGGGGACTGGGCGCCCTTGAGGAGAACGATGATTGATGCCGCACAAAGACTGGAACGGGGCGGCGCAGATTTTATCGTAATAGCCTCCAATACGATGAACTCGTTTGCGGATCTTATTGCGGCAAATGTCAAGATTCCCATCATCCACATCGCTGACGTAACCGGCGCAAAAGTAAAGGGGAGAGGAATAAAAACCGTTGCACTGCTGGGTACGACATACACGATGGAGCAAAATTTTTACAGGGACATTCTCAAGAAAAAATACGGGCTCAAGGTAGTTACTCCCACTAAAAGCGAACGGGAATATATCAACACGGTTATCTTTGATGAGTTATGTGCCGGAAAGATAAACAAGAAATCAAAAGAACAATTTATCCGGATCATTGATCGTCTTGTGAAAAAGGAGGGTGCAGAAGGAGTCATACTGGGATGCACCGAGATCCCATTGTTGATCAAACAGGAAGATGTAAGCGTGCCGGTTTTCGACACGACGGCGATACACGTGGAGGCTGCGGTAAAGTATTCCCTGAATAGGAAATAATCCCTTTCTTGGGGAAGCAAGACAGTGTGAGGGTAGACAAACAGATGAACAAGTATTGTACAGAACGGAAAAGGCAAGGGGTCAAGTCTGCCATTGACCATTTAGAAATAATATTTATGAGCCTCCGACAGGCCAAGGCCGGCTCGCAATTCCTCTGGTATTCTTCCTTAGTCAGCATTCTGGAGCGTGGGTAATCCAGATAGATTTCGGTTTTTCCCAACTTCCCGGCTCTATTCTTCTCCACCTTCAGAATTGCTTTGACCGGCTTGGGTGATTGGCCTCCATCGGTGAAATTTAAACTTTTAAAAGAAGAGCCGGATTTGGGGTTTGATCGGGGAAAATCCTAAAAGTTTAAAAGTTAGGAAACCAGTATTAGGTTTACTTCCTGGTTCTCTTCTCAAAAATTTATACTCTCCCCCGGAATTTGACTAAACACCTTAACACCGTCGCCATTCTCTATCTAATCTGGAATGATTTTATTGAGATCCTTCCGAGAGAAGGTGTTAATTGGGGGTATAAACACTGGTAAACACC
>JAZDOU010000515.1:0-2153 GCA_043798385.1 Pseudomonadota bacterium | reverse complement strand
TTATATCTCTGTGCCCTCTGTGGCTAATTTAATTTAAATATTTAGGGCATTTAATGACTCAGAGTGAATTGTTCGAGTTATTAAACGAAGGTGCTGCGCAACTTGGTCTGTCTTTGACGCCAAAGCAATCCCTTTCTTTCTACCAATACCTCAATGAACTTAAGGCTTGGGGGAAGAAAATTAACTTAATAGGCCGATCTGATGAACGAGAAATAGTTATTAAAGATTTTCTCGATTCTCTGACCGGGCAAGAACAGCTTTTTCAGGGGGCTTCTCTCCTTGATTTAGGTTCCGGAGCGGGATTTCCCGGAATCCCTCTTAAAATTGTTCGGCCAGACTTAAAGGTAGTTCTGTTAGAGGTTATCCTGAAGAAAGTTCATTTTTTAAAAAATTTAGTGCGCATTTTAGACCTTGAACGGGTAGAAGTCTATCGGGCAGGGGAAAAAAAGGGGGTTGAAGAAAATCTTTGGGGTAAATTTGATTTTGTCATTTCCAGGGCTTTTGGCTCATTGAATAAATTGGCCATAGTTGGGCTCCCTTTTTTAAATCCAGGAGGAGTCCTTCTGGCCATGAAAGGGAAAAAAGGGGAAGATGAGCTGGAAAATAGCCTCCCCGCTCTTGCTAACATGGGTTTGAATTTCATTTTTTTGCATCGTTTCCGCTTGCCACTATTGGGACACGAACGAATTCTAATCGGCTTCCAGCGAGGATGATGTTTCACGTGAAACCTTAATATTTTTTCCTTGATATTTTATCAGCGAATAAGGTATGTGTTTGATGCGGGGAATCTTGTAAAATGCCCAGAGTGATCTGTATAGCCAATCAGAAAGGAGGGGTGGGAAAGACAACCACCGCGGTCAACCTTTCTGCTTCCCTGGCTGTGGCCGAAAAAAAGACTTTACTCATTGATATCGACCCCCAGGGAAATGCCACCAGCGGATTTGGAATACCCAGGGGAGAAATCGCCCAAAACATTTACCATGCCCTAATTGATCAAGTTCCTCCGCAAACTTTGCTTCGAGATACAGAGTTGACTTTCCTGAAAATCATACCTTCCAACATAGATTTGATCGGAGCCGAAATTGAATTGGTTCCCTTTTCAGGCAGGGAGGCGCGCCTGAGGAATGCCTTGAAGGAATTGAAAGCAGGATTCGATTTTTTGATTATTGACTGTCCGCCCTCTCTTGGTCTTTTGACCGTGAATTCTTTGACGGCGGCGGATTCTGTCCTCATTCCCTTACAATGCGAGTATTATCCAATGGAAGGATTGTCGCAACTACTTAAAACTATTGAATTAATTAGAAATCATCTAAACCCAGATTTGAAAATCGAAGGGATTCTCCTGACCATGTTTGACAAGCGAAACAACATTTCTCATCAGGTTACCGAAGAGGTTCGCAAGCACTTTGGGTCCTTGGTTTTTAATACGGTAATTCCCCGCAATGTCCGACTCAGCGAAAGTCCAAGCTTTGGCAAGCCCATCATCTTATATGATGCGAGTTCCCGTGGGGCAGAAAGTTATCTGGATTTAGCCAAAGAGGTTTTAAATCATGCGCGGTAATGGCCAACTATTTTAAATGGCTTATTTTCCCTAAATTGAGCGATTTTTTTTAAAACCACAGAGAATACAGAGAATAAATTCACAATTAAGAAAACAAATAAACTCAATCTTTCCTCTGGGCTTTCTTTGGTGAATCGCCTTTTTTAGGCTTTTTTTAATTTTTCTTATATCTCAATTTTTTCTTTTGACATTTTTCTTTTATTTAGTTTAAAGTGAATCGTCATTCATTTTTTATGGCAACAATAGAGCCTCTTGCAAAAGTATTTTTTGTGGTTCGACAAAGCTTGATGATTTCGTAAAAAGTCGAATTTGTTAAATCCTTAAAATAATTGACTTTTGTGTCATTTTTCCCTTGTTTTTATCCATTCAAAATGATAGAATAATCCTGTAAATTCGATTATTTACAGGGGAATCGCATGTTTTATACTAAGGATCGCAAAACCGGTCAACTTTTCGATCAATGGCGCTACCTGGGACCCAAAAGACGTAAACTTTTGGATGAGTCCTGGGCCGGCTTGTTCAGGGAAAAAATCCTTCCGGAATTGCCGGTGGAACGGATGATCCCCTTTTTCTCCCCCGATATGGGGCGCCC
>JAZDOU010000078.1:0-12817 GCA_043798385.1 Pseudomonadota bacterium | reverse complement strand
CTCAACCAGGGAATAGGTCGTCATTCCGGATTCCGTCCCGTAGGGGACTCCACCCCGGAGGGCGAAAGCCGGAATCCTGGTTAAAAAAAGCACTAAAATTCTGGATGCCGGATCAAGTCCGGCATGACGGAGAACAAACATCCCCAAAGATAAGGTCGGGGTTATTTTCGAACTAAAGCCCCAACAACCTTTTCAGGCTTTTGGTGATCTCCTCAGCCGAGGCCGGTTTGCTGATGTAGTCATCCGCTTCGGTCGACATGCCGTCGTAGTGGGTATAACGCGTCGAGGTCACATGAGAGGCCACGGCCGTCAGCAGGATAACGGGTATGTCGCGGTACTGGTCATTTCCCTTGAGTTCCTTGCAGACCGCATAGCCGTCTTTTTCGGGCATCATGACATCCAGCACGATCGCATCGGGCGGATCGGATCGAACCTTCTCCAGACCTTCCTCCCCGTTATAGGCCACCTCGACCTTGAAGCCCTCTTTTTCCAAAAAACCCTGGACGATGGCAGTGAAGTCCGGTTCATCGTCTACCACTAAAATCTTCTTTTGCTGGCTCATGCTAATCTCCTTATCGTTTGATCAACCCTTTTCATTTTACATGGACCCTTAGATTCAATCACCCTCAATGTTATTCAACCGTCGGCCGGGGAAACAATCCGGCCCGTTCTACGATTTCAGGAACCATCTCCTCCCATTCAATGGCCATGATGTGAAATCCAGCCACCCCTTTAACCTCTTTCAGACGTTGGATCGACTCAACGCATATCTTGATCCCTTCCTCGGCCTGTTTTTCTTTGGGTGTGCCTGCCAGACGCTTGACGATTTCATCCGGCACATCCATACCGGGAACCCGGTTCTTCATGTAACGGGCCATCCCGGCTGATTTCATCGGGGTCAACCCGGCCAGGATATAAACCTGCTCGGTCAATCCCCGGTCCCGGGCCTTACTCAACCAATCTTCAAACTTATCGAGGTTATAGATACATTGGGTTTGGATAAACTCGGCCCCGGCAGCCACTTTCTTGGCCAACCGCGGCACCCGGATTTCATAGGGATCCGCAAAGGGATTGGCCGCCGCCCCGACGAACATTTGCGGAGGTCTTGTGATCGCCTCTCCGCCTAAAAATTTTCCCTCGTCGCGCATATGTCTGACGGTCTGGACCAACTGCAGCGAGTCGATATCATAAACGTTCTGTCCCTGAGCGCAGTCTCCGAAACTCTGGTGATCGCCGGAAAGACAGAGGATGTTATGGATGTCGAAGGAGGCCGCGCCTAAAATGTCGCTTTGGATGGCGATCCGGTTGCGATCCCTGGTCACCATCTGCAGAACGGGCTCCAGTCCCATCAGTTTCAACCGGATACAGGCGGCCAGGCTGCACAAGCGGGTCATGGAGGTCTGATTATCCGTAACATTGATGGCATCCACGTGGTTTTTAATCATTTCGGCCTTGCGGATAATCACCTCCGGGTCGCTGCCGCGGGGCGGCCCGCATTCGGATGTGACAGCCGGATGTCCGGAAGCCAAAATTTTTTCCAGTTTACTCGGTGTCTTGGCCTTCATAGCTTCAAATCCTCCCTGACGACCTTTCGCGGTCCACCGGCCCTTTCAGTGGACCAGTTTTTGATGGGACTCAATTTTTCATAGTCATCCAACCGCCCCAGCGCCTTCAGACGATCAATGATCAGTTGCCAGCCGCAAGGGACCTCCTTGCTGATCTCACATTTTCCGGCCGTAGATCCACCGCAGGGACCATTCAAGATCCGCTTGGCACACCGGGAAACCGGACAGATGCCGGCCGAATGGGCCAGCAGGCACTGTCCGCATCCCTGACAGCGTTCCGACCACACCCCTCGAGTCTCATTGGCCCCCATGAACAGGGTGTTCACTCCGGGATAGACCGGATGGGAGGAGTATTTCTCGGCGGTGAACTGAACCCCTACTCCGCAGGCGATCGACACCACCGCTTCATAACGATCCAGGCTGTCCCGAATTTCCTCCAGATATTCATGGTCACACTGCCGTTCCAGGGTGCGTTCCCCGATATTGACCTCCCGGCCTTGCTGCAGGAAATGCATCCGAAGGGCTGAGGCCAGAAGGCCCACTTCCTTTTTACCACCGACCTCGCAGACCGTTACGCATTCATTGCATCCTAAAACGAGGATACTCTGATGGTCTTTGACGTAATCAATGATTTCCTCTATCGGTTTCTTATCGGCCACAATCATTGCTCTTACCCTCCATTTCGATTCGCCGGCCCGGCCCTACCCTGCGGCAGCGGCGGTCCGGGTCTGATCCATTTTAGCTTTTTTTCTTTTTCTTAAGGCCTCACGAATCGGATTCGGTCCCGCTTCAAGAATTCTGGCGTGCATCTCCTCGGCAAAGCGGGCAAACATGGGACCATCACTGGAGGATAAGTTAAACATCTCCAATCGGTGCCCGCCGATGCCGAGGCTGTCCAGGATTTTCCGTATTTGTTCCACTCTGGCCTTAGCCCTGAAATTTCCTCTTTCGTAATGACAGTCCCCCTCCCGGCATCCCACCAGATAAACCCCGTCAGCGCCTTTCTCGAAGGAGCGCATGATATGCAAGGCGTCCACCTTTCCGGTACAGGGGACACGAATGATCTTTATGCTTGTCGGGTAAGGGAGACGCATCGAACCTGCCAGGTCCGCAGCCGTGTACCCTCAGAAATTGCAACAAAGCGCTATAATAATCGGCTTAAACTCTTGGCTCATAAAGTGGCCTCCAATACTGTTTCGATCTTGCACAACAGTTGATCATCCTCGTACCAGTTAAGTTCAATCGCCTTTGCCGGGCATTCGGCGGCACAGATCCCGCAGCCGTGGCACAGGGCTTCGTCGATTTCACTGAACCCCTCGGGATTGATCTTCGGCACCCCATAGGGACAGGCCCGTACACAGATGAGACAAGCGGCGCAGACCTCGCCATTAACCCGGGCGGTTACGGCCGAGAGGGTCAATTCTTTTCGGGCCAGGAAAGTTGTCGCCCGGGACGCCGCGGCTTGGGCCTGGGCGATGGTCTCGTTCAACAACTTCGGACTATGCGCGGTGCCGCAAACAAAGATGCCTTCTGTGGCCATATCTACCGGCCGGAGTTTGACATGGGCCTCCATGAAGTATCCTTCGGCGGTTCGAGCCAGTTTGACGATGGAGGCCAATTCTTCGGTATCACCGGCCACCATTCCGGCGCTGAGGGCCAAGAGATCAACCTCTAACCGGACCTCCCGATCCAGGATGTGATCTTTGAAATGTAAAACCATCCCCTGGCCGGAGAGCTCGGCCTGGGGCGGCCTTTCCGGATCGAAGCGGAAGAAGAGCACGCCTTTTTCCCGGGCCTCTTTGTAATAGCCCTCCAGCAATCCATAGGTGCGGATATCACGATACAAGATGGTTACCTGGGCCTCGGGATTGAGGATTTTTATTTTGAGAGCGTTCTTAATGGCACTTTGGCAACAGATGCGCGAACAATTGGGGTTTTCCTCGTTCCGTGATCCGATGCACTGGATCATGGCAACATGACTCAGATCCAGAGCGCCTTGTTCCTTGAGGCGCCTGGCCAGATCAACCTGAGTGATTACTCTTTCGCTTTGACCGTAAAAATAGTCCCGGGGCTGGTATTCGGAAGCCCCGGTGGCAATAAGGGTCACCCCGTGATTGATCTTGCGTTCGTACATGCCCGGACCGACCAGCACCTCGGTGGTGAAGTTCCCCTGAAAACCGGAAAAACCGACAATCAGGGAACGGGTCAGCACCTGAATCAGGGGATGGGTCGTGACCCGCTCAATCAGATCCTTTAGATATGCCTGAACATCATCTCCCTCGATGGTGAAGGTCAAGCGGTTGGCCATGCCTCCCAACTGGTCTTCTTTTTCAATAATGACGACTTCATACCCCTGATCAGCCAGTCCAAGGGCGGCATTCATTCCGGCTACCCCACCACCGACAACAACGGCCCGTTGGTTGACCGTGATGATCTTCTCCTTAAGGGGGTTAAGGGTTCCGGCTCGCGAGACGGCCATGGCGATCAATTCCCGGGCCTTGTCGGTGGCCTCCCGGGGATCGTCCGAATGGACCCAGGAATCCTGATTGCGGATATTGGCCATTTCCAGAAGATATTTGTTTAAGCCGCAACTCTGGAGGGTATCCATGAAGATGCCTTCATGAGTCTTCGGAGTGCAGGCGGCCACGACTACCCGGTTAAGTCGGTGTTCCTGGATACTTTCTTTCATTATTTCCAGGGAATCCTGGCTGCAGGAGAAGAGATTCTGCCTGGTGTAGACCACATTGGGCAGTTCTCGGGCGAAGGCCTCGGCCGCGGGCACATCCACCACTCCTCCAATGTTGATGCCGCAGTTGCAGACATAAACCCCGATTCTGGGCTCCTCGTCCGTGATATCGATTTCTGCGGGAAGGTCAAGGGTCCTGGTACATGAATTTCGGGCCACAGCCAGTTTTCCTCCGGCCAGACAAGCCGCGGCACTGGCCTCGATCACTGAACTGGGGATATCCTTGGGTCCTTGAAATACACCGCAGGCATAGACCCCCGGACGGGAGGTTTCAACCGGGGCGAAGGTCGCTGTCTTGGCAAACCCGTAGCTATCGATTTCCACGCCGAGCCTTTGGGCCAGATCCTTTGAAGATTTGGGGACCTGGAGCCCTACAGACAGGATGATCAGGTCAAAGAACTCCTCTTTGAGATCCCCGTTTTCATCAACATAGCGGACATGCAGGTCCCTTTTTCCTGCGATTTCATCAAACGAGTGAACCTTGGCCTTGATGAAGCGCACGCCGGCCTTGTCTTTAGCCCGCAGATAATATTTTTCATAGTCCTTGCCGAAGGTGCGGATATCCATATTAAAGATGGCGCAATCCAATCCACCCTTGGCATGTTCCTTGGCCATCATGGCATCCTTAATAGCGTACATACAGCAAACCGAGGAACAGTATCCGTTGCCGCAGTGATCGGTATCTCTGGAACCGATGCATTGAAACCAGGCAATTTTTTTCGGCTCTTTTCCATCGGAGGGACGAACCAGGTGTCCCTGGGTCGGTCCGGAAGCACTCAGGATTCTCTCAAATTCCAGACTGGTCAGGACGTTGGGATTGCTGCGGTATTGATAGAGTTCCTCCAGACCGGAAGGATCAAAGGGCTGACTGCCCGTGGCCAGGACCACTGAGCCGACCTCGATTTCTTTTTCCACAGCCGCTTGATCATGGACGACGGCTTTAGCCAGACAGGCGTCCACACACTGGTAGCATTCGGAACAAACCCCGCATTTCAGACAACGCCCCGCTTCCCGTTGGGTGTCGCTCTCCCCATAGCCCAATTGAACCTCATGGAAGTTCTGAATCCGCTGGTCGGCCGGGGCATGAGACATCATCGTTCGTGCTTGAGGGATCTGCCCCTCGATCGGTACCTCGGTAACGCCTTCCCAGGACGTCGGTCGACCTTCCTGCAGATCGTGTTTCTGCAGAAAGCGATCAATGGATATGGCCGCTTCCTTTCCGGCCCCGACGGCCTCCACAACGGTTCGCGGACCGCTGACGGCATCGCCGCCGGCAAAGATATCCGGATCAGCGGACTGCAAGGTCACCGGATCCACCCGGAGGGTCCCCCAGTCGGTGAGGGTGCAGGCACATTCTTCGGTCAGACAGGCCCAGTCGGATTCCTGACCGATGGCCGGTATGAGGGCATCTACTTCTATAACGAATTCACTGCCCGGGATGGGTTCAGGCCGGCGTCGGCCGCTCGGGTCAGGTGCGCCCAGGGCCATCCGGATACATTCGACGGCTTTAACCCGGCCGGCTTCCCCGATCACCCGAACCGGGTTGGTCAAGGTCATGATCTCGATTCCCTCGGCCCGGCATTCCTCAATTTCCTCGGCATTGGCCGACATCTCCTCTCGGCTGCGCCGGTAGATGATAAATGGATGGGCACTGCCGGTGCGTAAAGCCGTGCGGACCGCATCCATAGCCACATTCCCGCCTCCGACCACCGCCACTCGATCTCCCAGGTTGATCCGGTTGCCAAGGTTGACCTCCCGTAGGAAATCCAATCCCGGATAGACCCCTTTCAGGTCTTCCCCCTTGATCCCCAGGGCCTTGCAGGCCTGGGAACCTATCCCCAGGAAAAAGGCCTTGTATCCCTGCTGGCGCAATTGGCCGATGGTAAAGTCCTTTCCGATCTCCACACCGGTTTTAAACTCTACCCCCAGATCGCGAATCGTTTGAATTTCGGCTGCAATGATCTCTCGGGGCAGCCGGTAGGCGGGAATCCCGACACTCAACATCCCTCCCAGAACAGGGAGTTTTTCAAAAACCGTGACCGCATAACCCTCGATGGCCAGAAAGTAGGCACAGGTCAAACCAGCCGGTCCGGCACCGATAATGGCCACCTTTTCCGGCCTGGGGTCTTTTTTCTGCGGCGAAAAGGGCTGGCCGCTTTCCTGATCCTGGTCGGCTAAAAATCGGTGGAGATTCATGATCGCCAAAGGTTCATCGACCGAATGGCGGGTACAGGCCCCTTCACAGGGGTGGGTACAAACCCGTCCGCAAACCCCGGGAAAGGGATGATCTTTTTTAAACAGCTCTAAGGCCTCCCGGTATTTACCGGCATTGATGAGGGCGATAAATCCTTGAACGCTTACATGGGCCGGACACGTGGCCCGGCAGGGGGCGGTACCGCGCTTGGTGATGGCATATCCACCGGGAATGGCCTGGGCATATCTTTTAAAGGCCGCTTTGCGCTTAGAAAGGCCCTCGTCATATTCGTTGGACAGTTCTATGGGACAGACCTTACTGCATTCCCCGCAACCGGTGCACTTGGACAGATCTATAAAACGGGGCTGCTGCCTAAGTCGGGCTTTGAAAAGTCCCGCTTCCCCGTCCAATCCCATGACTTCGGTATTGGTCAGGAGTTCGATGTTCAGGTGCCGGCCGACCTCGACCAGTTTAGGCGAGATAATTCACATGGCGCAATCATTGGTGGGAAAGGTCTTATCCAACTGAGACATCAACCCGCCGATGGCCGAGGAGTGCTCCACCAGATAAACGTAGTACCCGGAATTGGCCAGATCCAGGGCCGATTGCATCCCGGCTATACCCCCCCCGACCACCATCACCGACCCGACAACATTCGTGCCGTTATCCTCTGTAAACGGCCTTAGACCCTTTTCATGTTTTGCTTCCATATAGGCTTCCCTTTATAGGCTTTCAATAATTTCCGGCAGTTTATGTTCCCATCCGAGGGTGGCCAGATAGACGCCGCTGTACCCCTGGTTTTTCAGTTCCCTGACCGTATCGACGGCGACCTGGATACATTCGCGCGCTTTATCCGGTGCCCGGGCAATCCGGTCAATGACTTCCTCCGGCAGGTGAAGATGTGGCAGGTTACGGACAATGTAGCGGGCCATCCCTAATGACTTGAGCAGCATCACGGTTGGAATGATGGCCACCTTTCGGAGATCGATCCGTTTTTTGTACGGTTCAAGCAAAGCGGGATCAAAGATGGGAGATGTGATTAAGAAGCGTGCCCCGGCAGCGGTTCTTTTCATTATCTCTTCGACCTCCATTTCGGTTGATTTTCCTTTGGCACCGGCTTCCGTGGTGGAACCGATCAAAAAATCCGGGGCCCCGGACAGTTCGATGCCGGCCAGGTCCCGCCCTTTCTTAAGACGTTCGATAGTCCCGATCAATTCGAAGAGATCGAGGTCGTTCACCGAACGGGCCTGGTGATGATCTCCAAAGCTGGGATCTTGTCCACTGACGGCCATGACGGTGGTGATCCCCAGGGCCTGGGCCGCCAACAAATCACCCTGGATCGCCAGACGATTGCGGTCACGGCAGCAAATCTGAAACACCGTCGGCAGGCCCTCGTTCTGCAGGACCATAGCCCCGCCCAGGGAGCTCATGCGCATGACGGCATTGCTCATTTCCGGTACCACAAAGGCGTCGATCCCGTCCTTGACCCTCTTGGCACTGGACAGCATGGCAGAGACATCTACCCCTTTGGGGGGCTCCATTTCCGCTAAAATAGTGAATACTCCTGCCTCTATTTTGTCCTTTAAACCCATGGCCTGCCTCCGGTTTTCTTTGAGATTCGCTGCCCCAAATTTATTTTTTACGAGTACAGCAACAATAATTGTGCCAAGACAAACATAATGCCTACAAGTTTTGTTTCTTATAAAATATCAAGCGGTTAGAGATAGACTCTCTAATTCACCCCTATTGCTTGAAATTTATTTGAAACTGTGCCATTATGGCCTACATTTTCTTTTTCTTGTTTTATATCAAAATATTAATAAAACTATGCCATTACGGAATAGGTCATAATGGCATAGATAGGGGAGTATCATGACGGGACGGATATTGATTGTCGACGATGATTGGGATTTTCTGGAATTGATGAAAGCCCGGCTGAGCGGTGCCGGTTTTCAACAGGTACGTATCGAAGATGATCCCCTGAAGGCGGCGGCCATGATACAGGCGGAAGAGGTCTTCGACATCGCCCTGATCGACATGACCATGCCGGAGATGGATGGATTCCAGTTATTGGACTTGATTAAAAATAACAGCCCCAGAACCGAATGCATCATCGTAACGGCGGTCAACGATGTGCGAGTAGCCGTTCAATGTCTCAGAAAAGGGGCCTATGATTATCTGGTCAAGCCGGTCAGCGAAGAGGATCTGGTCTTTTCACTTAGACGAACCCTCGAAAAAAAACGCCTGGTGGATATTCTGGATATCGAAAAAAGCAAGGACCTGCCCGTCCTGTCCAATCCGGAGGCCTTTAAGACCATTCTGACCCGATCACCGGCCATGATGCGGCTATTGAAAGAGGCCGAGTTGCACGCCGGCAGCGACGTACCCATTCTCATCACCGGTGAAAGCGGTACCGGTAAAGAACTTCTGGCCAAGGCGATTCACACCGTCAGCTCACGGGCCCGCTATCCCTTTATGCCGGTCAACATGGCGGCGGTCAGCCCCAGCCTCTTTGAGGCCGAATTTTTCGGTCACACCCGGGGCGCTTTTACCGGCGCCGAAAAAGAACGGGCCGGATACTTGAAGCATGCCAATCATGGGACCCTGTTTTTGGATGAGATCGGTAACCTGCCTTTGGAGATGCAGGGGAAACTTTTAAGGGTACTCCAGGATGGTGAATATACCCAGATGGGATCCAGCGCCAGCCAGAAGGTCGATGTGCGCTTTGTGGCCGCCACCAACGAAAACCTGGAATCGCTCATAGCCGGAAGAAAATTTCGCAAGGACCTGTACTATCGAATCCGGGGAGGCTGGTTGCATCTGCCGCCTCTCCGGGAACGATCGGAAGATATCCCCCTGCTGGTGGACCATTTCCTGGCTGAATCCGGGAATGGAAAGGTGCGCTGCCTCATAAAAGAAGAGGCCCTGGCCCTTCTGCGGCAATACGACTATCCGGGAAACATCCGGGAGCTCAAATCCATTCTCCAATCCGCCGTCAATCTGGCCCAGGGAGGCCCCATTACCAGCAGCCTGTTTCCGGTCCCCTTGCGGGACATTCAACCCGTCACCACGCCCACATTGCCAGAGGATAATGAGGTCGTCATCCCCTTGCCGGAGTATGAAAAGGCCTATATACTCCGGGTCTATCAGAAGCACAATCAAAACAAATCCCGCACCTCCCGTCTTCTGGGAATCGGAATGAACACCCTGCGACGAAAGCTGAGAACCTACGGGGTGTCGTGATCCTCGCTACCGGGTTCATCCCTCTGGCCGGCGGCCCCTCACCTCTCAGACCACACCAGGAGTTCGGTATCCGCACATTTGATCTACTTCATCGGTAAGCCGGTTCAAAGTCTCTTCCACCTTGAGCCGATAGGTCTCCAGATCATCCGGGGCCAAGTTGGGGGGAATATAGATGGGGTCGGTGCAGTTTATAGTGATGGGGGCGAAGGGCATAGGGACCATGGTCTTATCCCAACTCTTTTGAAAGGTCCAGACCCTGGGGGCCGACCAGATGATAGGAATGATGGGCACCCCGGTTTCCATGGCTAAGACAATCAACCCTTTCTTCGCCACCCGGGCAGGTCCTCTGGGACCGTCCAGGACCGTGGCGCAGGCCTTGCCGCCATTTTTAAGGTAAGCAATCATTTCATTGAGGGCCTCTTTCCCTCCCCGGCTGGAAGAGCCTCTAACCGGTTTAACGCCGAACTTTTGAGCAAAACGAGTCAGATATTCCCCGTCCTTGCTCCGGCTGAACATGATCAGGGGGCGAATGGGGCCGAAAAGATAGACGAAAAAGATAGCCGCCCGGTGCCAGGTGGCAGCGATGACCTGGCGATCGGTATAGGCCCAATCATCATAAATTTCCGGTCGCGTTATTTGGAAAGGGCAGGTCTTAAACCAGAGATTGAAAAGACCTGAGGCGGTATTGGTAACCAGGGATATGGCCAGACGGTCCTTGAAAGAAAGGGCCATAAGTATTGTTCCTTTTAGAATTAGACGTTAGCTAACCCTCAGTGGCAGGTTTTTTTTTGAAAGCAGAAAGTTGCCATTGGATGGACCCAGCATAAAATAGGGAGACAAGGAGAGTCAAGAAGAAAAATAAGCCCGGTCCTTTTACGAAAACACTATCAAAATCACAGTTGGAGGACACCATAGAGGCCATTCCGTTATGGAAATGAATTCTCAATGTGGGTTTTTACGGACAGGGGCATCTGTGGTCCGAAATACAAGTGAACCAAGATTAGCTTTCTGAAATGTTTTTTTGATGATTTGGCTATTCGGAAAAATTTCTAACAAAAATCGTTGTCTCCCGCCCCCCTTTTTTTTCTTGACACAAGTGTATAATTGGTATACGCTTGTTTACATGAAAAGAATGAGCCCATCGCCTTTTTCGTTGATCGCGAAATTCTCGAGAGTGTCCAAGCTTTGGCAGCAACTCGATTCTAAGCCGCGCAAATTTGGGACTGACAATGATTTGTCGGGCTCCGAAATCCACTTAATTGAGGTGGTGGGACAAAACGAGGGGCTGAGTGTGACTGGCCTTGCCAAGCGGTTGGGCATAACAAAAGGTGCGGTATCACAGACGCTAAAAAAAATGGCGGCTAAAGAGCTTGTTGTAAAAGAGGTGGACCCAGCGAACACCTCCCGGATGACGGTGAGCCTTTCCACGAAGGGCAAGGTGGCTTATTACTCGCACCTGCAATGGCACGAGACCATGGACGGCGGCTTCCGAAATTACTTTGTTAACCTTCCCGAGGACAAGATTCGATTCATGGACGAATTTCTATCCATTTTGGAGCAGTTTCTCAAGAAAAGGTAATTTTTTTGTTTTAGGTGTATATAACCTAAACTCTTATATAGGTGAGGAGGCATTATGAAAGGTGGAATCTTCGGCAACAATATGGACAGGATGCCCGATATCGCTTTTAGGGTGATGAGCTGGCTATTCGTCATCAGAGACAGGTTTATGACACCCTGGTCGGTCCTCGACGAGTTCGGCATTGAAAAAGGCCAGACCGTCGTGGACTACGGCTGCGGTCCTGGTTCATTTCTCAGTCGAGTGTCCGAAATGGTTGGCCCTGAAGGGAGGGTGTTGGCCGTCGACATCCACGAACTGGCCATCAAGGCGGTTATGAGACGGATCGAGAAAGAACAGTTGAGCCACGTAACGGCTGTGCTGGCAGACGGCGAGAGATCAACTCTTTCGGATAAAACGGCGGACGTGATCTATGCCCTGGACATGTTCCATATGGTCAGGGAACCCGTGGTGTTCCTCCGAGAACTGAACCGGATCTGCAAAGACAAGGGGTTGCTCTACATCGACAATGGCCATCAAAGCAGGGAAAAGACGAGATCAAAGATAAGATCTTCCGGTGCGTGGGAGATCGTCGAAGAAAAAAGGCGTTATCTGAAGTGCAGTCCCACTAAGTAAAGCGGAGAACGACCAGCTGCAAGCATTGGGATGTGACCAGGTCTAAGCATTAAATTCCAAATGGAGGAGGGGCCATGAAAGGCAAGAGTACATGGATTGTTCTTGGGATACTGTTACTAGCTATTTTTGTCCTTACTTTTTTGAAAACACCTGGGGCAATTAAATACATGCTGGAAAACGTTTCAAGGGAAACAAAAAACTATTCCGCCTTCGTGCATCTCTTGTTCTTGGTGGTTATAGGCCTAGGCTTATTTGGTGAGAAGATAAGAAATGGTCTATTCTCTCTATTTATTGCCTTTCTTTCACTTTCCGCAACAATCATTGCAGTGAAGTATGTGATCGCACCAAATGTGATTATCTTCGGGATGTTCTTCGTGCTCATTATTCATGCCTACCTCACAAAGAAACTGAACTTTGACCTTAAGAATATTGGATCGATCAATCTATTGTTCGGTATTCTGGGATTAACATTTGGTTTTTGGTACTTGCATTGGGTAGAAAACCCAGTCTGGTTGAACGCATTCATATATTCGCCCCTGGGGGTGGTAAACTGTCCCACCATGGTAACCATTTGTGGTTTTCTATGCCTGAGCCAAAAACCTAGATCAACTTTATTGGAGGCGACCGTTGGTCTGGTAACGCTTTTTTTTGGGTTTTTCGGCCTTTTTAGGCTAAGGGCCTATGTTGACGTTGCACTGATACTTTGCGGGCTGTTCCTCATAGTGAGATTAAGCTCTTATTTAGTTCTCATCCGGAAATGATCTTTCCGGATGAGAACATACCGTGGTCGATTTGTCTCCATGGCCAGAAACCCTTTGAAAAAGGGGTTTCTGGCCAGAGCTTCGAGTCAGAATCCAGGTGTTTCCATCCGGAAATTT
>JAZDOU010000506.1:0-5700 GCA_043798385.1 Pseudomonadota bacterium | reverse complement strand
TCGGAAGCCGGGACATGAAAATATCTTTCGACGAACGCCGAACGCTTAACGACAAACGTTATTTTCGAACTATACCTTCTCCACCTTGATGGTGTCGACATATTTTACCCAGTCAGCGCCAAAGAAATCTTCAGCCACCAGACGTAAGGGGAATCCATGTTTTTGCGGCAAATCCACTCCATTGACTTGATAGGCCAGAAAGACCTTATCGGACAGGATATCTTTTAATGGAAATCGTTCTGTTTTGGTATAAGGGCCTTCGGGCCCATTGATGGATACATGGGTTACCCCGGGTTTGGCTTTGGCCTTTTGAAGTAAGGTCCCGATCGAGATCCCCTTCCACAGACCCTGATTGACAAAAACTCCCGGACAGATCATCAGGACCTTCCGTTCCAGGGAAGGAAGGGCCCTGACTTGGCCATAGGTCAGACGTAAAGGGGTTTTAACCAGCCCATCGACCTTGATGGTCCAATGGTTTAAATCCACCGGATGATCCGACAACCCCATGGTTGCGAAGTCTTTCAAAGGGGTAAGTTCAAGGTTGCGGGCATCCACATTTGCAGGGTTTTCGTTAATCAGGCTTGCTGCGGTTGTCTCCCGGGGCAAGACCTTTTTGGTGAGTTTTCCCCAGGCCGCCGACCAATAGGAAACCATAGGTTCCATCAACAGGGTCAGGCCCCCAAAAGCTGATAAAATTCCCCCGATAAATCTTCGGCGCGATTGACCGGCCATAATGACTCCTTTGCTTCTTGTTGCGTTTATTTTTTTGATCGGTTTATTTCAGATCGCCAGAGATGGATTTAAGATAAGTTCTCAGCAATAAGAAAGCAAGGCCCCGCTTTTCTCAATTTAGGGATACGACGAAAATTCATTACCCGGGAAAAACAGACTTAGCCATCCGTCGGGATTAGCCCATCTCGGGCCCGGCGATACTAAAGATCAGGTTCGACCTTCCGGCCTGGTTCTCTATACCGAAACGCATCCGAATCAAATCGCGCTGTTTCACAAAACCCCGGTTGGCAAGCATCTCAGGACCGCTGCCGAAGCCGGTGTTAAAATCCAGATAAACCTTCTCACCGGCCAGTTGACTAAGCAGGCCATCAAACAGGGACAGGGCCGCTTCTTTACTCCTCGCTATCACAGGACCGACATAAAAGGCCCGGCTGCCCGGCCGCATCAGGCCGTAGCCTACCAAGCGGTCAGCCGAGCTCATCGCCCTTAACGGCCCAACCGGGGATCCTGCCATTAAAGCATCAAGCCATGACCTGCGATCAGCACCGAAGGCCTGACGGTCAAGGGCATAAACAGCCGAACGGGTTGTTTCAGTGATAAGGGCCAGGTTTTTCTTTTTAACCAAGGGAGCAACTCCCTCCCAGCGCTCGATCAGCCCTTCGGCTATAAAGCCCAGCGATTCATAAAGCGGCCGGCCCACAGCCGTAGCATCCAGCTTAATTGAGACCACACCGATCCCTCGCAAATAATCCAGGGCCGCTTGCATCAGGGCTGTCCCGATCCCCTGACGACGGTAGTCCGGACTTACCAGCATCATGCCGATCCAGGCCAGATCCGTCCCATAAGTAGCCGTCGTTACCGTGCCGATAAGACGCCCGCCAAGACAGGCTGCAAAGCAGCCCTGGGGCCCGAAGTGCAGCAACCGGCGCCAATCGCCTTCGGTCTGGTTCCAGCCGGCCAGTTCTTTGAGCCTCATAGCCGCCGTCAGATCGCTCGTGGTAAGCAATCTGATTTCGATCCCGTCTTTTTTCGGCATCACAGTCTTGAGGTTAGGTCCTGAAATATAATTTTCCATCTTCCTTCCCATCGGAAGGAAATACAGCTAATGATTCTGTCTCCAGATCTCATACAAGACCACTGCGCAGGCCACCGAGGCGTTCAGGGATGAAACAGCCCCCTGCATGGGGATCGAGACTACCCAATCGGAACGCTTCCGGACCAGGGGGCTGACCCCTTTGGATTCGCCTCCCACCACCACCACCAACGGCATTCGGAGATCCAGGTTGTACAAAGAATCCTGAGAATCGGCCTCCAGACTGAGGATCCAGAATCCCTTTTCTTTTAACAGCTCCAGGGCCCGGGCCAGATTAACCACCTGGACCAAAGTCATATGTTCCAAGGCCCCGGCAGCGGCCTTACGCACTGTGCCTGATACGGGACAGGATCGGTCTTTGGGCAGAAGGATTCCCTGAACCCCGGCACAATGGGCGGTTCGAATCATGGCCCCCAGATTCTGCGGGTCATTGATATGATCCAGTGCCAGGAGGATGGGAGGCGGCTTTCGGCCCGGGTCAACCTCGGCCAGCAGGATTTCCAGGGGAGTATAAAGATTTTCCACTTTTATTCGAGCGATCACGGCCTGATGAGCCGGGACCGGCAGGATCCGGTCTATCTGTCTGCGGTCTTTGATCGCTACCGGGATTCCGGCTCCGGCACACAGGGCAAAGATCTCTTTGCGGACCGGGTCCTGCTCGGGGGAACTCATAATGACTTCCTTGATCTGCTCTGGGCGGACCTTAAGGACCTCCAGAACGGACTGTTTACCCCAGACCCATTCGGAATTAGGCTCTTTTATAGAAATGGTCATCACGGTCCTTTTTGTTCCCGGGGAATTTCAGACTTCCGGTCTTCTGTGGTCCCGGAAGATATCTTGAACGCAATAATAGCCTTTCCCGGGATCTTCGTCAATTGCAGGTTGGGCCTGAAGTCGTTAATTGAAAGAAGGACTCACTATTTATTTAACTTTAGAGGAACCCCTCAGGTCTATAGATATGATAAGCTCTCATGCACGGGTGAGGCGCTACGAAACATGAATAAGGAGGACAATACAATGTTAAGCAAAACAAATGTCTTGGTATTCTTTTTAGCCCTGCTTCTAATGACCGGCATCGCGTATGCCGCCGTTCCAGGAGAAAGAAACCCCGGTGACGGCGGTAAACTCCATCGTTATAATCTCTTAAACCTCACCCCGGAGCAACAGGCCAAGTTGAAGGACTTGCGGGATGCTTTCCGGAAAGAGACGGTTTTTCTGCGCAACGACATTAAGATCAAGCGTTTGGAGCTCCAAACCCTTTGGACGGCCCCGAAGCCGGAAAAGGACAAAATCATTGCCAAACAAAAGGAGTTGATGGATCTGGTAGCCCAACTGATGGCTAAAGGGGTGGATTTTCGTTTGGAAGCCCGGGGCAATCTCACCCCGGAGCAGGCCGCCCAGGTAGGTCTGTGGGGTCCCAGGATGGGGCATAAAGGCCGGCTGGGCAGGCGGATGATGACAGGGTTTTAGAGAGCTTGTCCAATAAAATAAGGGCCTTTTAACTATAATAACCGTCTTATAATGGTCTCAGATAATTATCAGTTAACATCAAGTCCGGTTTTCTCTTTTAGTCAACCGAGTTTTAAAAAGGTCTAAAAACCATAAGGCCAATTTTTTATTCAGCCGGCTGCCAGTCCCAGCCGGGCAAGGAGAGGTTGAGATGAAAAAGCTTATTTGTTTGTTAGGTATCCTTTTGATGTTGACCCTGTTGGTCCCGGCCCAACCGGCCGAGGCTTTTCGCGGGCATGGTGGGCATGGATGGTTCCTGCCCGGATTGATCGTCGGCAGTGTCTTAGGCTGGGGACTGGCCCCACGTTACTACTACCCCCCGGCCTATTATTATCCACCACCGGCTTACGGTTATCCACCGCCGGTCTATAGTTATCCACCGCCGACCTATTATAATCCACCACCGGGCGAAGTCAATCCAGCACCCCCATCGGGAGGCCAGGTAACCGGGGGGCAGATTTTTATCTATCCCCGCCAGGGCCAGAGCGAACAGCAACTGTCTACTGATCGTAACGAGTGTCACAACTGGGCTACGGACAAGACCGGTTACGACCCGACCAAGCCGCCGTCGGCTGAACTGCCTACTGCTCAGATAGCCCGGCAGAGCTCAGACTATCAACGGGCCTTGGGTGCCTGCCTGGATGGCCGCGGCTATACTATGAGATAGCCGTCAACCGTCTTATCTCGACTGGTTCAAACTCCGGATCCCAGGGACAGGATAGGCTAAAGATTCAATTCGTTAGGGGACCGATCGTCTTTTAGACCCGGAACCGGGCCGCTTTGATGATGGTTTCCAGGGCCTCAAGTGTGGTAATGATCTCCTTATTGATGACGGCATAATCGAAATATTTAACCGCCTGGAGTTCTGTTTCGGCGTTCCTCAACCGGACCTGAATCGTTGGCAGGGAATCGGTCTGACGATGGATTAATCGTTTTCTCAATTCTTCTTTGGAAGGAGGGAGAATAAAAACCGCAATGGACCGGGGAAGTTTCTTTTTTACTTTTCGAGCCCCTTGAATATCGATATCCAGCAGGATATCCTCTCCTTTACGAAGCCAGCGCCGGATCGGTAACCAGGGGGTGCCATAGTACTCATTATGCACCCGGGCCCATTCCAGAAACCCCTCGGCCTCCCGGTGCTTATCAAATTGCCGGCGCGAGACAAACCGGTAATCCTGACCCGGTTTTTCCCCCGGGCGCGGGGGGCGGGTGGTCCAGGAGATTGAAAACCTGAGGCCGGGAATCCTTTCCTGAAGACTCTCCCTCAGGGTAGTCTTACCCACTCCGGAAGGACCGGAAAGAATAAAAAGATTCCCGGGATTTTTATTTTTAGTTTTTGGACTCATCCTCTTTCCCGGCCCCATCGGAATTGAATCGCTGGGCCACGGTCTCGGCCTGAATGGCCGAGAGGATGACATGATTGCTGTCGGTGACGATGATGGAACGGGTTTTCCGGCCTTGAGTGGTGTCGATCAATCGATTGCCTTCCCGGGCTTCCTCTCGTAATCGTTTCATCGGAGAGGAGGTCGGGGTTAGAATCACGACGACCTTCTCGGCGACAACGGAATTTCCAAAACCGATGCTCAACAACTTAGGGTCCATACAGTCTCCTTGATTATTAGCTTTCAGCAATCAGCTCTCAGCTTTCAGTAAAAGTCACTGGTCAGAAAATTCAATGCCCCGTAATGTCCCCGGTGTAATGGAGACCTGAACCACTGCCTAATCTTGCCGACCGCTATTCTTTATTCTATGTTCTGAATCTGTTCCCGCAATTTTTCCAGTTCGGCTTTGATCGCTACCACTTGATGGGAGATCTCACTATCCTGACTTTTCGATCCGATGGTGTTGACTTCGCGATTCATTTCCTGAAGAAGGAACTCCATCTTTTTCCCCACGGACTGAGACTCCTTAAACAGGGTCTTGAATTGTTTGACATGGCTTCCTAACCGGACCAGTTCTTCCGAAATATCCGACCGGTCAGCCAAAATGGCCACTTCCTGGGCCAGACGGATGGGATCCACTTCGATCCCTTGGGCCAATCTTTGAATTCGATCTTTCAAGCGGACCCGGTAGGCCTCAACCACCCGGGGGACTTTTTGGGAGATCAAGTCGCTCCCCTGTTGGATTATCTCTAAACGCTCCACCAAGTCCTTAGCCAAATTTTTACCTTCTTCGGTCCGCATTTTCTGGAGGCTGTCGAATAATTTTTTTAGAGGGGCGGCCAGTTTCCGCCACAGGAACTCTTCGGAGAAAGAACTCTCTTGATAAACGATTAGATCTTTTAAAGAAAGAAGATCTCCCAGCTTCAGGGTACCGGGGATGTTCAAGTTTTCTTTCAGTTCAGTCAACAAACGGCCATAGGTCTT
>JAZDOU010000074.1:0-4060 GCA_043798385.1 Pseudomonadota bacterium | reverse complement strand
AAAGGAATATAAAAAGGCCAAGGGTAGCAATCAAGGGAAACAAAGAACGCCCGTGTTCCCCCATAACCTCCACCTGGAAGTTTTCAATCCCCGATACAACCACCTCAAAGAAATTCTGCCCGCCTTCCGGGATCATTTTTATTGACCGCACGGCCAGAAGAGAAAAGACGATCAAAAGCAACATAATCAACCAGGTATAGGTAACGTGGGGATAGGAATGGGCAAAATGGCCCAGACCGACGGCTTCAAAAAGCTTGGTGATAAAAAAAATCGGGTGTTCCATGGACTAATTGGCCTCCTTAAAAAGGATTTTCCACATTTCATTACAACCCAGAAGGGTCAAGTTGATTACTACTACCGACAAACCGACTACCAGGCCCAGGGGATCGACCATCCTTTTGGCAATTAACACATATAAGATGATACCGGTTCCTAACAAGCGTAGATAGTATTTAACAATGACTACCTTGGGACTGGCCAGCTGCTCTGGAATAAAGGCTTTTCTTAACACCCGATACAGGATGTGAAAATTGGCCAGGATGATCAGACCTCCCATCCCCACTCCAAGAGTAAACCAGGGAGTCATCAAAATCAAGCTGCCCAGCAGTAACAAGGCGAAGATGACCCCATTCATCACCCGCACCTTCTGCAGAAGGGGATCTTCGACAGCATCTTTTTTCCAGTTTAATAACCCCAGGATCATTTGAGATCTTTTTCTGCCCTTTTCATAAGAACATAAATATTTCTAAACCCGGCAATGATCCCCAAAATCATAAAGATTAGAAAGAACCAGGGATATTTGGTCTGGAACCATTTATCCAGATAATATCCGATAGCGATGCCGATCACTAAGGCCAAGACCATGGATATCCCCATGGTACTAACTGTGGCCAGCAATCTTATATATTTTTTAGTCTCTGTCTGCACGAAGCCTCATCCCGATCAAAAACGTTTCGGCGGGCTTCCCAACCCATCTATTTTTTTGACAAACCCGGGTTGTGTAAAAGATCACATTCCTCTAACACGGCCCAAGGATAAAGTCAACCATTTTTTGTCTCATTTTTTGTCCCCAACGGGCAACCCTAAATTGACAGGCTGGTCCCTGAAACAGTCTTGTAAGTCACTATTTTTAGAACCTTTTTGGATCATAAGCGACCCCTTCGGGGATAAGAGCATCTTTCCCTTCTCCGGTCCTTTACAAGTCGGCATTCCCGGATGGGCTTTAATCTGGTTTCTGAGTCCCTGTGAATCTTTCTTTTTCAGTACTCAGGGCCTTTCTAAACCGTTCTTCCTGGGCCTGGTAATAGGCCCGGTTGGCCGGGTCTTTAGCCAGCACCTGCTCAATAACCTGCAGGGCCATATCGGGTTGCCCGTTGGCCAGATAGGCCTCGGCTAAGGTATCCAGAATCACGGGGTCCGGCTTCAGGGCAGCCGCTTCTTTGGCTAAAGACAGGGCCCTCTGGGGAACAAAAAGGGCCTTATCTTGGCCGGTTGCCAAAAGCCAGGCCAGGTTGTTCAGGACCCAGTAATTTTTTGGATCCTTTTGCAAAATTTTTTCATAGGTTTCTTTGGCTTGACCGTACCGTTTGTCTTGATGATAAATCATGGCCAAACTCATAAGGATTTTGACATCCTCGGGCCTGGAGCGCAATTCTTTAGTCAACAGGGATTCCAAAACCTTGGGGTCTCCGGTAACTCCGGTAGAAAACCAGATCCGTTCCTGAAAACCATAGAGCCCTAACCCGATCAGCAGGAAGAAAAACAGGCCTACCGACCAGGTGACCTTTTTTTGATGCCTCCGGGCCAGGATTGGACGGCGGTTTACCTGCTCTAAAAACGCCACGCGCTGGGCGATACTAAAATGGTGCCAACTGGGGAGGTCCCGGCTTTGACCGGACGAAAAACCGATCTTCTCCAGTGATCGGATCAAAGGCCAGGGAGAACCCAGAACGTCCAGGGCGAAGAGGTCGGCCTGCCGTTCAAAATTGCGCATAAAAAAGCCGAAGAGGAAGCGAAAATAGAGGATCAATCCCAAGGCCGTGGGAAGGATCAAGAGTATTGAAAATAAGTCTTCAGAAAAATTTTTCCAAGAATAAAAAAATTCCAGAAGGGCCGGATATCGCAGGATCTGGATGGAGATCCATTGGGAAAAAAAGACCGTCAGCAAGACATAGCCGGCGAAAAACAAGAGATAAAAAAAGAGGTGTTTTTTCCGGATATGCCCTATTTCATGAGCCACAACGCCGATTAGTTCCTCAGGTTCCAAGAGATCCAGTAAGGCCGGGGTAATCAACAGATAGCGAAAGCGTTTGACCAGACCCATGACGCCGGCTGTCAGCATCCTGCCCCCGAAGGCCGGCCAGAGAAAAACCTCCTGAAAGGGAGCGCCCATCTTCTGACAAAAGGTCGCCAGCAGTTCTTGCTTGGACCCGGCCGGAATGGGCCGGCATTGCCACCAAGTCTTGATCAGAAAGGGGAAAAAAATCGATAGGGCTGTCAGAAAGGATAAGATATAAATCATTTCTCCCAGGGGTTGATTCAGAAAGAATCGTAACCCCGGACCGGAAACCAATTCGATAAGATCTGACAGCAGGGTAATAAAGAACCAGGGGAAAATAATGGGCAAGTTAAACTGAAGCTGAGACCGAAGATAAGGGGCCCTGGGCTGGCTGGATCCGAAGATGGCCTCCTGGGCCGGATAGCCAAAAAACCAGATCATGGCCACATGGAGGAGATAGAGGGTAATGCCCAGTCCCCCTTCCAGGGAAGAAAAACGGCCGGCCCCGGGGATCAAGGCCACTAACGATTTGAAGTTCAGGAGGTAGATTTCAGAAGCAAAAAAGATTAGGGAAAGGATCATCAGGGTTTGGGTGGCCTGCCGATGCCCTCGTTGCAAGAGAGTGGACTCTTTCCTGCGATGGAGGGCTTGTAGATAAAGCCGATGAAACCGTCGCCGGGTTTCCATTCCAAAGACGGCCAGGAAAAGCAAGACAGTCCCTCCATTGACCCAAAGATCAAAGGCCGGAAGTTTTGGGCCCAGTGAGCGGGTGTAATAAATCAACAGGGCCAAAATAAAAAAAATAATATTGTTGAACATAGGTAATGCTAAGGGTACAGATAAGTCGGGAAGATGTCAAGAAAGGGGCAAACCTGGCCCCTTTCACTTTTAATTAGTTATTGAATAGAAGAGCATTTATTAACTGGAAGGATCGAGGGGTCTTTTTTCAGGGTTGTCCAAAAGGCAATCCCCGACCCGATACCGGCCCGATGGGTTAACTCAATTGGAAGCAGGGCATTCACCCAACCTTATTTGGAACTTTTGTGTTGGCCTGCTCTTAAAGGTTATTAAAAATTTGGCCCGATAAAGAAGCTTTTGGCTTGTTGGTGGACAACCCTGAAAAAAGACCCCTCGACCCTTCCAGATTCGGATCACTAGTTGTCAAAAATGGATGTGGGCGAAGGGAAGAAATCTTGACAAAACCAGCCGGGGTGTTTACTATAGTAAATCAAAATTATTATAAAAAATGGAGTCAAAGTTACCCACCATGATGAAACCACCTTTTCGGGCTCCGATAAGAAAAATGAAACGACCCGCTCAGTACGATCAATTTGAAGCCACCGAATTGTATTGCCCAAGGTGTCGCCAGGCCATGCCGGTTCGCAAGAGGCTTTTGCTGGTTTTGCCGGAGGGGGACAAGTATGAATATCTGTGTGCCGCCTGTCTGACCGCAGTGGGCGATAAGATAGAAAAAGATACCGAAGGAAAAAGACTGATCCTGGCCTAACTCACACCAAAGAAATTTGAATTTTTCCTCTCAATCTCGGAGAATTGGAGTTAGGGGGTCTTTATCATTCTCCTGGGCTTGCCTGCTGGGTGTCCCTCCTGGGTAATAGACCCCTTTTCAACCTAATCTTAATCTTAGAGGTTGTCCCAAAGTTACGTGATCTTGGTGCTCTGGGAAAAACTATTGAGTGTGTCCAGAGGCATCTGGGGGTATTGATTTTGATGATTGTCCACCTAAACGTCAGGGTCCAAAAACGAGTCGGGAGTCTCACGTTT
>JAZDOU010000498.1:0-6942 GCA_043798385.1 Pseudomonadota bacterium | reverse complement strand
GCGAAGATGAGCGCCATCAAGAGCTTACCGACGATTGAGGTTCTCATAGTACTCTTCCTTTCTTGGAATGATTTCTTTTGACTTTTGACAGGCAACGTTTTCCTGTCTTGACTGGATGTTGTTACGCCGGCGATCATTTGCCTCTGCTCTTTCCCTTTGACTTCTTATGATGACCGCCTTGGTGGAATAGCATATCCGAATATTTTTTCTGGTCGTCCGACATGCTGGCATAGAGTTCCTCGAAGACCGGGACGAAATTCTTGAGCCCGTCTGCATGGGCCTGGACGACTTCGCTATAGGATTTGAGATCTTCGACAGCGGTCATGGTCTTTGCTTTTTCGTACCTGGCCTGATTAAGGGTATCCATTGCTTTGGCATTGTCCCGCATCACCTCGGTGACCTTATTCCAAAGGTCTTCCTGGGCGGGTGTGATTTTGAGCCGGGCATGAAGATCTGTGATACGTGCCTCGGTGCGGTCAACTTTAGAGGCCCTGACAGAGGTCTTCTTTCCTGGATTGTCCGAAGCTGCATAGGAAAAATTGGCACTGGCGAAAGCGATAGTGACGAGGAACGTTACCGCCAAAATAACAAAGGCTGTTGGATTCGTGAACTGATGGGCAATTCGTTTCATGATCGGTCTCCTTATTGGTAATTTTTGGTAAGTTGCCGGGGTTTTAGACGGCTTAATATAGATTTGTTGTTGCTGGTCCCAAATTTTCTTTTCGAGCTTAACCATCTGCGATTTCTTTTTTCATGTAACACCTCCTAAAAATTTTTTGAACCATCCTTAAAAATCATTGCAAGTACCAAACCAACAACCGGGGGAAAAGAATAAAATTTTAATCTGATTTTATATCGTATGGTTAGATTACATAGGGAGAATAGGACAGGGATTGAATCGGTGACAGGAGCCTCCATATTTGGTGGAACCTCAATATATGGAGGGAAGCTTTTAGGAGAGGCAGACAGCGTTCCTATTAAGAAATGACAGTAATGCAAGCTGATCGTCAGACCAAGGTTCCCCTGTAGCCTGAGGCTACCTTGTCAGGCCGTTGATCTTGGACGATCTTCTTCTAAAAAATAAGCCAACTCCCCACCCACGACGAGGATCGTCGAAGCATAATACACCCATACAACGAAAATGACCAAGGTGCTCAAAGAGCCGTAAAAAATAGAGTACCTGGATAGATGAAGTATGTACCAGGTGAAAAGATGTTTGGCCAGTTCCCAGAGCAGGGCTGAAAAGAGGGCCGCCTGAAGGGCGGATCTGATATGGACCTTCCTGTGGGGTATAATTTTGTAAATAAAAAAGAACATGCAAAAGGTCAGGACAAAAGGGAGTAGATATTTCAGAATCCATTGAATCGTCGGCCCCATAACCACCGGAATCCGGCCCTGGTATCCCTGCAGTAAAATGACAACCGGGCTGAGAAGCATGCTCGTAAGGAGGAGGACCCCTACCAAGAAAACCATCAGAAGATCAACCCCAATTCCTTCCAGCATTCCCCGGTTTTTCTCCGTCCGGAAGACGACATTGAGAGCTATCCGCATGGTGCTGAAGACCCAGGTGGAGGTCCAGAGTAAAGCTACAAATCCCAGGATTCCCACTATCCGACGGTTCTGGATGAGGGCCATCAGGTCTCCCATTATCTTTGGATCTACGGTCGGAGCCACATCTCTGAAATAGGCACTGATATGGTTGAGCACTTCCTGATCGCTATGGATATAAGTCCCGGCGATTGCCAATAGCAACATGATAAAAGGAATCAGGTTGATAAGGGTATTAAAGGCAATCCCCGAAGATAAGAAAAAGCCATTGTCCTTATTGAATTTCTTTAGAGCCTGCCAGAGGAGCCCGAAGTTCTTGACAATCCTCTTGAGCCGTTTGAATCTCATTGAAGGAGTCCGTTCCGTTTGATCAAGGTGCCTCAAGAAACAATCGCTGCTTCCCTATTAAACCCTCATGCCCCAGGGGGCGTCACGAAGGATGCAGTGGCGCCCGCTACAGGCGAGCATGAGCGCTTAACATGAAATTGAAGAACTCGTATTAGCCGGGACCGGCGGGGCAAGATAAATTTGAGACCCTTAATAATTGAGAACTCTGCGTAATCGAATAAGATAGCGGCTATCCGCAATTGCCGCCACCGTAGTTCTCTCTATCCAACGCCCAGATATTGTTTGATTTTTTGAAGGTCAGTTCTACACGACTTCTCTGACGTCCCTGATAGTTCCCGCAGAACCAAGTCAGTCTCCGGTAGTCAGTCCCTGCCACAGGATCGGTATAATCCAGGGCCTCATTGGCGTTATGGCTGATCCTATCTCCTGTGATGGTAAATTGAACATCCACATTGGCAAACCCGCCACCGGAAGAGGTTAGATCGCAGCCTATCATCGTCACAACCAGTAACAGAATCAAGCCCAATGCCCCGTGGATTTCTTTTTTTTTCATGCCCATTGTCTCCTTTCAAGAAGAGTTATTTCAATCTAACGAGGGTTTCCCTTTATCCCTCTTTCTAAGCTCTGGTTGAACCAAGATTTTCCAGTTCATGGATTACGATTAAGGGTTTCTGGGTATTACCAAGCCCTGTTTATGTCCCTTTCAAGGGAATAATGGATGAATTTCGGTTTAACCGCTGGGTTGTTTTGAAGACAAGGGGCCGAATCAATTCCAAACGTCTTTCCCGGCCCCTTGCTTCATACTCCTATTGCACGACGATTTCAAAAAGAACCCTCATGTTTGCCTTTGCTGCTACTGAGTAGAGCTCTTTCGGGGCCGCTTCATACCTTGCCGGATATTTTTCGCCATATCCGATCATGGAAAGCCTGTCCGGTGCAATGAGCCCTTCGTTAATGAGGTATCCTTTGACGGCATTGGCCCTTCTTTCGCTCAACTTTTGGTTGTAGTCGTCACTTCCTGATGCGGAAGTATAGCCTGCAATGCGAACTTGAGCTTTAGGGTTGTCTTTCAGAAGCTGGATATTCCTTTTCAGTATCGTCTGCGCTTCCGGTTTGAGGGTCGACTTGTCGAAATCGAAATGGATGTCCTCAAAGGCCAGGACCACTACCTTCGGTTTCGGTTCGGCCGCCAGGACAACAACCTTCTCCTCGGCCTTGGGCTCCGATACCAGGACTACTACCTTCTCCTCCGGTGCAGCGAGAACTGCGGCTTGTTGCGGCGGAAGAGCAGCCGGTGGTTCAGCCGTCTGGGTTTGTGTGAAACAGCATCCACCTAAGAACAATCCGATAACACCAGCTACGAGTAAAGAAACACCTAACTTTGTTTTCATAAATCCTCCTTTTTTAAATTTTTCTTTAAGAATACCAAAGGTATCTGCAAGTAGCTTACCAACAGCCGGAGGAAAATAAAAAGTCTGAAATTAAACGTGATATCGTATGGTTTGACGAATAGGTGAGATTAGCAAAGAAGGTTGAAACGACGAGAGGAGCCTCCATATTTAGCAGAACCTCCATATATTGAGGGATACTGTTAGGGTTGCCGAACCACTTAACGGGCTGCTGAAAGATGTTGATAAGATTGTGGTTCGCTTCGCTCTCACAATCTATCCTTATTCGTTGGGTTTGGCGTTCTCCCCTAATTCTATAACACAGGGAATGAAGCCCTATCGGATAAACCGATCTGCTTTGGAATACTTTATAAGTTCCAGAGTTATCAGAAAGGATACAAAAGAAGGAACTAACCAATAATCGAATGGGGATCATTTAAGATTGATCCATAGAGCTTCCTATGATATTAGTGACTTAAGAATAAAATTCTACGCAAAATGGAAAGAATTTATTAAAGAACAAGCCGTTGACCCGGACCAACCAAGGGTTTTAACACATTTCGTATATCCAATTTTGGTTCCGGCTGGTCCGGGTTGGGATTAAATGAATAGATTATCTCCCTTCATTCCTCACTCAGAAGGATAGGGTCTGGTTAGCTTATTGAATCGTAGAGTCTTGGGAGATTATTTTTTACCGAAAGGATGGAAGCCATGACCTACGCTTCAATTATCGGCTGGGGGAAATGCCTGCCCCCTGGGATTCTTACCAATGAGGACCTGGCCACTTTCCTGGAAACCGATGACGAATGGGTCACGACCCGCACCGGGATCAAACAACGTCGTATCTCTCATGTCCCGGTGACGGAACTGGCTTATGTGGCTTCAGCCCGGGCACTCTCCTGTGCGGCCTTAGAGGCCGCTGATCTCGATCTGATCATCGTGGGGAGTTGCACCTACGACGAGCAGGTCCCGAACTCTTCCTCAGGTCTTCAATTCAAATTGGGTGCCAAGCGGGCAGCCGCCATGGACGTCAACACGGCCTGTACCAGTTTTCTCTACGGCTTGTCGACGGCCACGGCCATGATCAAAACCGGTGTGGTCCGAAATGCCTTGATCGTCGGAGTCGAGGTGATCTCGCCCTACATGGATTGGACGAACCGAAACGTAGCGGTCCTCTTCGGGGACGGTGCTGCGGCGGTTGTACTCCAGGCCTCTGACTCCCCCGAGGGCCTCATCGGCGAGCAACTCGGTTGCAATGCCGACGCCAGACATACTTTGCGGGTGCGCGGCGCCGGCGCCTTGTATTTGAATGCCGGTCTAACCTACGGAGATGTAATTTGGGATTTTGATGGGCAGGAGATTTTCAAGCGCGCAGTGGTGGGCATGACCCAGGCCTCCGATAAAGTCCTGGCCAAATGCGGCTTCACCATGGCCGATATAGATCTGGTCATTCCCCATCAGGCCAACCTGAGGATCATCGAAGCCGTTGCTAAACGCACCGGCGTCCCTCTGGATAAGGTCTTCTTCACCGTTCAACGATACGGCAACATGTCGGCCGCAACCGTCCCGGTAGCCCTTGTAGAGGCCATCGAAGAAGGAAAGGTCAAACCCCACAACCTTATTTCGATGCCGGCCTTTGGTGGTGGGCTGACTTTATGCGCTCATCTGGTGCGCTGGGGCGATCGGGTCCAGCCTTTAGGATCTACCAATATCGATCTTCCTCCCAGCTCGAAGTCCGCCCTGGAGATCGTAAACGACTTAAGAAAATTGAAGGACCCTCACGGACGCTCCGCTGCAGGCCTCATGTCCCCCCGATTTGTCGAGTCCAGGTAGGACGGGATCAAGTTTTTAAATTAAAAAAGGGGCGCCAATCGATTAAATGTATGAGGGTTTAATATGAATAGGTCACTACGGCCCCGACAGAGAACTTTTCGGAATATTGTCCTTCCACATTCAGATGGAATCCCTTGGCGAGGGGGACGTCGACTCCTGTAAATCCTCCTATGTTGGTCGTGTTCTTAATCGTGACATCCCCTCTCTCAAATTTAAGACCGGGGATGTTTTGGGAAAGAGCGGCCTTTGCTTCCGAAAAATAGGCATAGGGTCCGACATATAGCTTTATACCGTACGGGACCGTAACTTGAAAGCCAAGACCGAAATTCACATCCCATAAATTTTTCACCTTAAGTTCAGTTGTAAACGGGGCGCCATTATAAGTCCCGGAAACGTTATCTGTGAAGTCGGTGAAATAATAGGTGCTCTGCATGAAGGCCCCAATTCCGAAGGTCTTATTGAAAGGATAAAACCCTTTCGCCCCCAACATGCCGAAAAATTTACCATTATCTTCAAAATCATTTTTGAAAGTCGTCGTTGAGGTCTGGGTAGAACTGAAGGCGTCGGAGATTTTCAAATCGGATATCCCGATACGCCCATATAGTTCCCAATTTTGAGCTCCATAGCCTAACTGTGAATAAACTTGATTTCGTCTGATTATGAGTTCTTTGTCATTTTTGTAAATATCCTCCTGGCGCGCATAGCCGAAACCGGTATTTAAACCCCCCGCCTCTTTTGAAATGGATTGAGGTGGACCAAAAAACCCGCCTGCGGCAGCCGTTCCATTAACTGTAAATGAGATTAATGCTGCTGTCAAAATTACTCTAAGGCGTTTCGTATGAATTCCCCCTTTCTTAGATTCTTAAATTATAAATCTGCGAATTTATCTCTAACTTTTTCTAAAACGCCGGATCGATCGCTTTGGCCTACCTCATTCCCCCTGGTTTGGGTGGCTCCAGTCTGCCTCTTCCCGCTTCAACCTTCTTAAGCCGATATTGATGATAGGCGTCACGGAGCGCCACATAGGGATCGATGGCCGCCTCTTTGAGAGATTCATAGTCGCCGATGCTCAGAGAGGCATCGTTCACCTCCTCGTAGGCCCTGACGGCTAACCAGTCGTACCAGGGGTTAATATAGGAGACCGGATCCAGAAAATAATCACCGGCAATATTTACGGAATCCCGGGCGCTGGAAGGCCCAAGTACCGGCCAGACTATGTAGAAGCCCTGGCCCACTCCAAAAACTCCCAGGGTTTGACCCAGATCGGCGTCTTGTTTCGGGATGTTGAGTTGCTCGCTTGATGAAGGATCCAATAATCCCCCGACCCCCCAGACCGTGTTTACCACGAAACGTCCCAGTTGTGTGGCTGCACCCTTGAAGTCTGCCCGGAGCAGGCAACTGACGAAGCGAGCCGGAAATCCGAGATTGGAGAAGAAATTCTTCACGCCTACCCGCGCCGGTTCGGGAACGACGTTGTTGTATCCCTGCGCCACGGGTTTGAGCACCCAGAAGTACAGCTTGTCGTTGAAGTGGAACATGGCCCGGTTGAAGGGCTCCAGCGGGTCCGGAATCGCTGTTATTTCTTTCTCCTCCCCTTTCAGCTCGCCTTCGAGACCTTCCTTACCATCGGCACTCTCGGTTCCGGATTGGGCCGATACCTCCGGGGAGGAGTTCAAAGACTCGGGCGGATCGGCAATCGTGGCCGCCTCAGCTCTGGCCCCCGTCCGGCCTTCCTTAAGATTTTCCCGGCTATCTGTGCCGCCATCAATCCCCGACACCTCAGAGGATTTCAGCCCAGGCGCTTCTGAACTGGAAACCGCCATGA
>JAZDOU010000067.1:0-36504 GCA_043798385.1 Pseudomonadota bacterium | reverse complement strand
CGAAGCCGTCAAAGATGGTGGGTAATCAAGAAAGGTCTTTCCCCGATGTTGATCTGGAATAATTAACAAAGAGCAATAACCGTGGCAAAGCGGCCGGTTTTCTTTTCCTTCCGATAGGAAAAAAAGTCGTTAGTCCGGCAGGAGGTACAGATGCCGGCGATCTCAATATTGTCCTCTAAAACCCCCCCAGCGATCAATTGGTCTCGACTTAATCGCCAGAGATCAAAATAAAAGGGTCGGGCCTGATAGGTCCAGTACTTGGGCGGGATCTCTTTTCGATAATTAATAAATTGGGCGCAACAAGGCCCCAGAGAAGGACCTATCCCCCCGATCAGACTGGAAGGGAGCGTCCCATAGGTGACCTTCATTCGCTTGATGGCCTCGCCGATGATGTTGTTTACATTGCCTCGCCAGCCGCAATGGATATTGGCAATGGCCTGGTGTTCCGGATCATAGAGCAGAATGGCCTGGCAATCGGCTTGCTTAATCATCAAGCCTTGTTTAGAGACATCAGTCATCAGGATATCCCCGAGTCGGGTTTCAGGGACGAGATGCGAATCCTGGGGGAGGTGGTCTCGAATAACCACCGTTCCTTTCCCGTGAACCTGTTTGAGGCTCTGCAGGCTCTGTATCCCTAAGGTGGTTAAAATTAAATTCCGATTGTGAAGTACCTTTAATTGGTCATCTCCCACGGAAAAACTGATGTTAAGACTGGCGTAGGCCCCCTGGCTACGGCCTCCTTGACGGGTAAAGATCCCGTGAATCAATCCCGGTATGGATTGAAATAATCGGAATTGAACAATCGAAAGCCCGTTTACAGTGCGATGGATTAAAGATGGTTTCATTCAGGAAATAAATGACCCCACCAAATCGGATAATCCGGGGATCTTGTTTTTGATCAGATAGCTCTTTATCCCCTCAATTATTTCTACAGCCGCGGTGGGTCGAACGAAATTGGCGGTTCCGATTTGAACCGCCTTGGCCCCGACTATCAGAAACTCCAGGGCATCTTCCGCCGAGCGGATGCCGCCGATGCCAATGACCGGGATAGAGACCGATTGGGCGGCCAGATAAACCAACCGCAAGGCCACCGGTCGAATAGCCGGTCCGGACAGACCTCCGCTCAGACGGCCCAGTTTGGAACCTCTGGTCTGAAGATCCACCGCCATGCCGGGGATGGTGTTGATCAAAGAGAGGGCCCCGGCCCCGGCCCCTTCTACCGCCCGGGCGATGGTGACGATGTCGGTTACCTGAGGGGGCAATTTGGCAATCAAGGGCAGATCAGTGGCCTGCCTGACCTTAGAGATGACCCTGGCCGCCATTCGGGGTTGGGCGCCAAAGGCCAGGCCTCCCCGGGCCACATTGGGGCAGGAGATATTGACTTCCAAGGCGGCAATCTCGGGAATGTCATCAAGACGTCTGGCCACCTCATAATATTCCTGGATGGAGTGACCTAATATATTAACGATTACCGGGATACGAAGTTTGGAGAGAAAAGGGACTTTATCTCGGATAAAGGCCTTCACCCCGGCATTTTGAAGGCCAATGGCATTAAGCATCCCGGCGGGGGTCTCGCAGATCCTGGGAGGGGGATTGCCGGCCAGCGGTTTCAGAGAGACCCCTTTGGTGACCATGGCCCCTAATAGATTCAAATCGAACAGGTCGTTATACTCCTGGCCGTATCCGAAAGTTCCGGAAGCGGTCATGACCGGATTTTTCATGGACATACCGGCGATGGAAACGGACAGATCAGGAGCGGGGGGTTTAATCATCCCAAAGGACCTCCCGGGCCTCAAAGACCGGCCCTTCCTGGCAGACATTGACATAGGACCATCCGGAGCCTTCTTTCCTGGCCACGGCACACCCCAAGCAGGCACCCAAGCCGCAAGCCATCCGGGTCTCCAGGGAGAGCTGGCAGCCGATCCCTTTTTGAATAGCCCAGCCTCCAACTGCCTTCAGCATGGGATTTGGGCCGCAGACAAATAAGGTCTGGTTAGGAGAAGGCTTCTTGAGGGTCTTTTTCAACAGCCCAAGGACCAACCCTTTTTCACCAAAAGAACCATCCTCCGTAGCCGCGAATATTTCTATCCCGGCTCGTCTAAATTTTTGTAAACACAGGAGTTCGTTTTGGGTCCGGGCGCCGATATAGAGTTTGGGAGGCCCTTTGTGGAAACTCTTTTGGAGTTGTTTCCAGGTTTCGGCTAAAAAAAGGAGGGGGGCCACCCCCATCCCTCCGGCCACCAAAACGGGCTCCTGGTCCTCTTCAAGTACAAACCCTCGTCCCAAAGGCCCTCTGACCTCCAAGCGATCCCCTTTTTTTAGCCCGGCCAACTGGCGGGTCCCCTGGCCGACGACTTTAAAGAGAAGGTCAAGGTGATCGCCCTGGACCCGGTGTATGGAGAAGGGCCGGGGCAAAAGAGGCTCCGGGAATTTGCTCGGGCGGACCATCAGGAATTGTCCTGGTTGGGCCTGGGAGGCAATAAGGCGGGACGAAAAGCGCAGGAGATAGATATCCGGTGCAATAGTTTTAAGGCCTTGGAGCAGGGATTCCTGAAAAATCATCGGCGATAGGTCTTTTTCACGTTCAGCGTTGCCTCGAAGTTGCATAAAAATTGATCGATAGAGTAAATTTTATTTGTTAAAACAATATACTATGATAATTTTGACATTAAATCTAAACATCACTCCAGGTAAAGATTGGATTAAGGAAAATATCGATCAATTTTTACCCTCCGGGAAAGTATGGGAGGCCGCATCTCCTTTGTTGTCCAGGGCTCGCAGTATATGTATACGGCTTTGCCCTGGACGCCTCGGATCTGCAGCCTCCCATACTTTTGCAACATCGAGGTTTATCAAAAAGTTTTTGTATTGACCCGATAAGTTTATATATTGTATTTTATTATAAAAAGTCAATTTAGAAATCGTGGGCGGTTTAAATAAAATACCCTTTGGACAGCCAACAGGAGACATTATGGACATGACGGTGTTTGAAAAGATGGAGGCCCCTCAACTTCGAAGCTATCTTGAATTCTTATTCTGGCATTACCGGGTGGTGGATGCCTTCTGGTTTCTCTATGTGGCGGAGAAATTCGATCAGCCTACGGCCGAGGGGATCAATGAAAGGGTCTGGGCACGGGTCCCTCAAATGGCGGCCAAGGACCTGCTGAAACGATTTGATCTTCAGGGAAAAGGACTGAAAGGATTTGTAGAGGCCCTAAAGCTCTTCCCCTGGACGATCCTGATCGGTTATCAAATCGAGGAAAAGGAACATGAGGTCATCATCAGCGTGCCCCACTGTGCCACCCAGGAGGCCAGAGTCCGACGGGGTTTAAATGAGTTTGTCTGCAAGCACATGCATAAAGGGGAATTTGAAAGCTTTGCCCATGAAATCGATCCCCGTATCCAGGTGGAATGTCTCTTCGCCCCCCCTGACCCTCATCCGAAAGAGCTGTTTTGCAAATGGAGATTTACCTTGAATGAGCCCTGACTTTTTACGAATTCATCAAAAATGATGAATTCGTAAAAAGTCGTCACCCCGGTGAAAACCGGGGTCCAGAAGGTTTGTAAATGATCGATAACCCTGGATTCCGGCTTTCGCCGGAATGACATCAAAACGTATTTTTCGACTTTTTACAGGTCCATCAAAAATGCTGCCCTTGTAAAAAATCAGAGTTCATTATTTTATCGCAGAACAGACCGGGCAGCTTGGATTGGCTTCGATCTGGACTTCTGAAAAACGCATCTCCAGGCCGTTATAGACCAGCAGCCGGCCGGTCAAGAGTTTTCCGAAACCAACCAGATATTTAATGGCCTCATTGGCCTGGATCAGACCGATGATCCCGGGCGTGGTTCCCAAGACCGGAAATTTCTGGGGCGGCGGGGCTTGAGGAAAAAGGCATTTCAAGCAAGGAGTTTGCCCGGGCTGGATAACGGTGGCCATGCCCATCAGGCCTAAAATCCCCCCATAGATAAAAGGAATCCCTCGGTGGAAGATGTGTTCATTGATCAAATAGCGGGTCGAAAAATTATCCAGGCCATCGACCACCAGGTCGCACCCGGCCATCAATTCGGGCAGGGTCTCCTCGTTGATCTCGTCTTTCCGGATCTCCACCTCAATGGCCGGATTCAGTTTGGATAATTTTTCTTTAGCCGATTCCACCTTGTCCCTTCCGAGGTCTGCTTCCCAGTGGAGGATCTGCCGGTTTAAGTTGCTGAGTTCCACCTGATCCCGGTCCACAATCCGTAAATGGCCCAGGCCGGCAGCAGCTAAATAATAGGCGGCCGCTGAACCCAGGCCACCGGCGCCGGCCATTAAGAGGCGGCTTTTTTTTAATTTTTCCTGACCTTCTGTCCCAAAATCCTTTATCAGGATTTGCCGGTCATAACGTAAGATTTCCTGTTCATCGAGCATTTAGGGTCTCCAAGGTTGGCATCAGTGAGTTTGGGAAAAACACCTTAACCTCTTTAAAACTTGAGTTAACGCTACTGTACCACAGGAATTAATCCGGTCAACCTTTTTGGCCCCTCGGCCCCAAATGTCCTAAAGATTCTTCGGCTAAATGAAGGCCTCCTTATAGTCCCGAAGGAGGCGGGATCGAGTTGACAAACCAATAAAATTTCTCAGAGGTGAAGATCCCCTTTCCAGCCCTAACGGGACAGGAGGAAGATTTAGGCCGACCCGGAGGATAAAAATGTAATAGTCTGAAATAACAATATTTTTTAATTAAATTTCTTCTGCGATTCAGCGGTTAAAAAAATTGTTTGACCTTTGGAGAAAAATAATCTAATCTCCCCACTTACTTATAAGGCGCATAGCCTTAAATCCATTAAAGGATAATCCTAAATACGGTTAAGTTACCGTTATTTGGTAAAAAATTATCTTAAAGAACAAGGAGGACGAATCAATGTTCCAAGTTACGGTTGATGCCGACAAATGCACTGGGGATTCCAATTGCGTGGATACCTGCCCTGTGAGTGTTTTTGAACTTCAGGACAACAAGGCCGTGCCTGTCAATATGGACGAATGCCTGGGGTGCGAAAGCTGTGTTGAAGTTTGTGAAACCGGTGCTATCACTGTAAAAGAAGTCTAGCCTTTCCGGTCATTTTTTTTTGGAACAGGTCGGGAAATCCCCCGGCCTGTTTTTTTTTGAGCCTGCCCCGGAGGACCCTGACCTGTTGTCGGGTCTCCTCGAGAGAGTCTTGATCGTCGATCACACCATCGGCCTCCGCTCATTCATCGAGAGGTGCGAAGTTAATTCTACTTGTGCTTGGATTCAAGAATAGTGTACAAGGTGTCCATTATGGACCTGTCTTCTTTGACTCCATCTCAACTACAGGCGGTTCGGCATCGGGGCGGTCCTTTAATGGTTTTGGCCGGACCGGGTAGTGGAAAGACCCGCACCTTGACCTATCGCCTGGCCCGGTTGATGGCCGAGCGAATCGCCGACCCGGATCAAATCCTGGCCATCACCTTCACCAATAAGGCCGCCGAGGAGATGCGTTCCCGGGTCGATCCGCTCTGTCGAGAACTCCAGGCCCGAACCTTTCCCAGGATTACCACCTTTCACGGCTTCTGCTTTCGTTTTCTATCAGAGCAGATCCTCCCCACCTGGCAACTGTTATCCGAACAGGAGACGCTGGCCTTACTAAAAGAGACGGTTCGGGAAAAGGCCAAAGATTTTCCGGCCCAGTCTTTCAAAGAACTGGCCCGACACATCTCCCTGGCCAAAAACGCCCTGATCCGGCCTGATTCTCCGGAACCACTACCCGGGTGGGAAGCCTATCCCCAGTGGCCGGGCTTATATCGGGCTTTTCAGGAAAAACTGGCCCTCAAAAAATGCTGGGATTTTGATGAACTCCTTGTTCAGGCCGTCACCCTCCTGGAAAAAAATGCCGACCTTCAAGCCGCCCTCCAAGCCCGATTTCCCTATGTCTTTATTGATGAATTTCAAGACATCAATCCAGTCCAGTACCGCCTCTTTCAGTTGTTGACCCGAAAGGAGGAAGAATGGATGGTCATCGGCGACCCTAATCAGGCCATTTATGGCTTCCGTGGGGCCAGCGCTGATTTTTTTTCCCGTCTTCAGCGGGAATGCCCTACCCTGACTGAAATCCAACTTAAGGAGACCTTTCGGCTGAACCAGACCGTGCTGGCCGTTTCCTCGCAGGTCCTGGAAGGCTCGCCTCAGAACAGTGCCCCCCCCTTGATCTCCTCCCGGCCTGGGAGGCCCAGGGTGCCGGTGGCGGCCCTTTCTTCGGCCGAAGAAGAAGGGGATTACATCACCCGGATCATTGAAGAAGAGATGGGCGGCTTGAGCCTGTTATTTCAGGGGGACGGTTCTTTTCCCGAATCAAGCCCAAACAGGTCCCGCAGCTTTGCCGATTTTGCCGTCCTATACCGGCTTCATGCCCAGGGGGATCTGCTGGCCAAGGCCTTTTTGAAGAAGGGGATTCCCTTTAAGAAGGTTCAGGAATTGCACTGGGCTGAACGACCGGAGATCAGGGTCTGTTTAAAGGTGCTTCGCTCCTGGCCTGGTTTGGATATCGCCCCAGGGGCGGCGATAGAAAAGGTCCTTTCCGGGGAGAACTTAGATCCCCGGGCCATAGGGGATGAAGGGCTTGAGGCCTTGAAAAAACTCCGTCTCTGGGCAGCCACCTTCAAGGGGCCTTTGAAGGAATTCATCGAGACCCTTTCCATACAAACCGGCCTGGATACCTATGAACCGGATCAGGAAACCGTTAAACTCCTGACCCTTCATGCCGCCAAAGGGCTGGAGTTTCCGGTAGTCATCATCGCCGGATGCGAGGCCAACCTGCTCCCGCTCTCTTTACTTAAAGAATCTGATCCGGAAGAAGAGCGACGTCTCTTTTATGTGGGCTTGACCCGGGCCGGTCAAGGGCTTTTCCTGACCTGGGCTAAAAGACGAACCTTGTTCGGACAGAAACTAATCCAGGCCCCTTCTCCTTTTTTGGATGATATCGACACCCTATTGAAACAACCTGTTTTTCCTGAAAGGGCCAAACAAGCCATGAGGCCCGGGAAAAAACAGTTATCCTTGTTTTGAGGCCTCTGGAATTCCGGGGTCAAAAGGCAGAAAAAAATCTCACAGAAAAAATTTGGAAAGGAGATCGACCATTGTCCTCACCTGCCTATAATCGTCGTGAAATTTATAGTTGGGCCCTTTACGATTTTGCCAATTCTGCCTTTGCCACCACCATACTGGCCGTTATCTTCAATCAGTATTTTGCCCTGAAGATCGCCGGCGGGGAAAAGGGGGTCACCATCCTGGGGATGCATCTCCACGGGGCCTCTTTTTTTACCTTTACCGTCTCTGTCAGCCTGGCCATCTCGGCCTTTCTGGCACCGGTCCTGGGGGCTATAGCCGATTATTCCCGGGCCAAAAAAAAGATGCTGGTCTTCTTCTGGTCTTTGGGCGTGGCGGCCACCGCTTTCCTCTATTTTGTGGGAGAAGGGACCTATCTGCGGGCGGCCTTGTTTTTCATCCTGGCCAACATCGGCTTTGCGGCCGGGAATGTCTTTTATAATGCCTTTCTCCCTGAGATCTGCCCGGAAGAACACCTGGGGTGGGTGTCCGGCCTCGGTTGGGCCGTGGGGTATCTGGGCGGCGGACTTCTCCTGGCCCTTAATTTGGTTATGCTTCAATATCCCCAACTGATCGGGTTTCCCAAGGGCTTTTTTACCGTCCAGGACTGTTTCTTTTCCGTGGCCGTCTGGTGGGCCCTCTTTGCCCTTCCCACCATGATCTGGGTCCGGGAGCGACCCGGCACTCAAGGGACCGACCTCAAAGAACCGGGAAGCTATGTCCGGATAGGCTTTAAGCGGATTTATCAAACCTTGAAAAAAATAAAAAATTTTCGCCAACTGGTTCGGTTTTTATTGGCCTACCTCTGTTATAATGAAGGAGTGGAAACGGTCATCATCATGGCCTCCATCTTTGGGGCCGAGATCGTCGGTTTCAGTCAGCACGAGCTGATCTTGTTCTTCCTGTTCATCCAGGCCACGGCCTTTATCGGGTCCCTCCTGATCGGTAAGTTGTCTGATGTCTGGGGGAATAAACCGGCTATCATATTGACCCTGATCGTCTGGTTGAGCATCACGATCTGGGCCTTTTTCCTGGGGATTTTTGGAAACATGAAAAGCGAATACTGGCTGTTGGGCTTTTTGGCCGGAATGGTTATGGGGGGAAGCCAATCCTCTTCCCGGGCCTTACAGAGTCAACTGACCCCCCTGGTGGCCAGTGCCGAGTTTTTCGGTTTTTTCGGGGTGGTGGGAAAATTTTCCGCTATCTTCGGCCCCTTGATTTATGGGCTTATGATCCAGTTGACCGGCAGTTTGCGATGGGGGATCCTGTCGCTGGGGATCCTGTTTGCCGTGGGACTGCTGCTTCTTATGAGGGTCGATCTGAAAGAAGGGAAGAGTGAAAAAGAACAGGCGGAACGATTCGGCATTATGTAAATAAGGTCTAAAATTGTATAAAAATTGTTGACATTATGGTACTAATAGGATTGGTGTTTAAAAAATATTAGCTGAGTTTTCTTGTTGGCAACCCTCTTACGAAGAGACCTTTGAATTATTATGCCAAATCCCTTTTTGTCATTCCGTGCTTGACACGGAATCCAGTGTTTTCAAATAGTTCTGGATACCGGCTTTCGCCGGTATGACGTTGTGGGTGTCTTTTTCAAAGGTCTCACGAAGGAAGTCCAATGGAAGAATAATAAACCCCATTTCTTAGGTAGAGAGGTGGGGGTTTTTTATTGTGACTATCTCAGTTGGAGATTTAAAGCATGAACGATAAGAGGAAGACCAAAGAGCAACTGATCCAGGAGTTGGAAGATCTTCACCAGCGGATTGCTGAACTCGAAAAATCAGAAACCGAGCGCAGGCAGACAGAGGAGAAGCTTCGGGATAGGGAGGAGAGTTACCGCAATCTATTTGAAAATGCCAATGAGGCTATTTTTGTGGCTCAGGAGGGTAAACTGGTATTTCTCAATCCAAAGACCACCATGATAACCGGTTATTCCGGTGAGGAATTGGTGTCAAGGCCATTTATCGAATTCATTCACCCGGATGACCGGGACATCGTCAGCAATCGGCATGTCAGGCGAATGAAGGGCGAGGAGATTACTCAACTCTATGATTTTCGGATTATTCATAGAGACGGCATCGTCAGGTCGGTAGAACTGAATGTCGTAGCGATAAACTGGAAGGGAAGGCCCGCCACATTGAATTTCCTGAGTGACATCACCGATCGCAAGCAGGCGGAGGAGGCGCTACGAGAGAGTGAAGAAAAGTATAAAGCCCTTATCGAAACAACCGATACAGGATATTTGATTGTAGATTCGGAGGGGAATGTGGTCGATGCGAATTCGGAGTATGTCAGATTATCCGGCCAGGCCACACTGAAGGAGATTGTCGGTCGAAGCGTCTTTGATTGGACAGCCGGACATGATCTGGCGCGAAACAGGGCCGAGGTGATTAAGTGTCTGGAACGAGGTTTTGTTCGAGGGTTGGAAATCGATTACATCGATCCAGAGGGGCGAATTACTCCGGTTGAAATTCATGCGACGGTTATAAGGAAGGGTGATTCTTTGCAGATCGTTTCCCTCTGTCGGGACATATCCGGACGTAAACAGACAGAATATGCCCTGCGACTTTCCGAAGAGAAGCTCTCAAAAGCCTTTCAAGCCTCTCCGGACTGGATATCGATAAGTACCTTGGATGACGGCTGGTATCTGGATGTCAATGAAACCTATTTGCGGGTCACCGGGTTTACTCGTAAAGAGGTTGTCGGGCATACTTCGATGGAAATAAATTTGTGGAACAATCCCGATGATCGAAAAAAGGGCTTAGAAATTATCAGGGAAAATGGCGCCCTAAAAGATTTTGAAGTTGAATTTAAATTGAAGTCGGGAGAGATAAAATTAATGTTATGGTCGGCAGAACTGATCGAGCTTGAAGGGAAAAAATTCATTTTATCGGTCTGCCAGGACATCACCGATCGTAAACAGGCGGAAGAGAGGCTGCGGGAGAGTGAACGGAAGTATCGTGAACTCGTTGAGAATGCCAACAGCATCATCCTCAGGTGGAGCCGGGACGGAAAAATCACCTTCATGAATGAGTTCGGCCAACAGTTTTTCGGGTTTACCGAAGCAGAAATTTTGGGACGCCATGTGATAGGGTCTATTGTCCCGGAAACAGAAAGCACCGGCCGGGAACTTGGGCCCCTTATGGATAGGATCTGCGCCAACCCCAAGGATTTTGAACAAAACATCAACGAAAACATGCGCCGCAACGGTGAACGGGTCTGGATTTCCTGGACCAATAAGACGGTGCTGGATAAACAGGGACAGGTGTTGGAAGTCTTAAGCATTGGATCGGATATCACCGAGCGCATGCAGGCTGAGAAGGAACTCCAGATAAGCCTGGAAAAGCTCAGAAAAGCCATGGGCGGGATTATCCAAGCCATGTCCTCCACCATAGAGATCAGAGATTCCTATACGGCCGGTCATCAGCGGCGGGTAGCCGACCTGGCCCGGGCCATTGCTCAGGAGATGGGGCTTCCCGAAGACCCGGTGGATGGCCTGCGGATGGCCGGTATTGTCCACGACCTGGGAAAGATTTCGATCCCGGCCGAGATTCTTACTAAGCCCACTAAACTAAGTGATCTTGAATTCGGGTTAATTAAGACCCACCCGCAGATCAGTTATGACATCCTGAAAGACATAGACTTCCCCTGGCCGGTGGCTGAAATCGTTCTTCAGCACCATGAAAGGATCAATGGAACGGGGTATCCTCAAGGCCTTAAGGGAGAGAATATTTTTTTAGAGGCCCGTATCCTGGCTGTAGCCGATGTGGTGGAGGCTATTGCCTCTCATCGTCCCTACCGGCCGGCCCTGGGGATTGATAAAGCCTTTGAAGAAATTGAAAAGAACAAAGGTATCCTCTATGATGCCGAAGTGGTCGATGCCTGCCTGAGACTTTTCAAGGAGAAGGGGTTTAAGTTATCATCTTAGACAGTGACGAAACATGGAAGACATCAGCAATCATTTTCTCCACAAGTTCTTCTATCCCGAAAGCATAGCCCTGGTCGGCGCCTCCAACAACCCCATGAGGGGGAGTTACCATCTCGTCCACAATCTGCTTAATCTCGGCTACCAGGGCAGGATGTACCCGGTTCACCCCACGGAAAAGGAGATCCTCGGGGTGAAGGCTTACCCGAGTGTCACCAGCATCGGGGAGATCGTGGACCTCGCCGTGATCGCTGTTTCCCAGGCGCAGACACCCAAGCTTTTCCGGCAATGTATCGAAAAGGGCATTAGGAGGGTGGTTCTCGTCGCCGGCGGCTTCTCCGAGGCCGGGTCGGAGGGAAGAAAAAACCAGCAGCAGATGCTCGAGTTGGTCAGGAAGAGCGGGAGTCGGGCTATCGGCCCCAATGCCCTCAGCCCCATCAATTCCCGCCACAATTTCGCCGTCAGCTTCCACCCCATTGAACAGCTCAAAACAGGCGGTCTTTCCCTGATCTTCCAGTCCGGCCTTTACGAACCGCGTCTCCGTTGGCTGTTCTCAGCCTTCAATCTTCATCTGAACAAGCTCATTGACCTCGGCAACAAGATGGACCTGAACGAGGTGGATGCCCTGTCCTACCTGGTCTTTGATCCCACCACCCGCGTCATCGGCCTCCACCTGGAGAGCATAGAAGGAGAGGGGCGCCGGTTTCTGGATCTCATCCGTCAGGCCTCTGCCCTGGGAAAACGCGTCGTGGTCCTTAAATCGGGCCGCACCGAGGAAAGCGCCAAGGCCGCTGCTTCTCATACCGGCGTTTTAGTGAAGGGCAACGACAGGATCTTCGACAGACTGCTGAAGCAATGCGGGGCTATCCGGGCCTATACCATCGAAGAGTTCTTTGATATTGCCAGGGCCATGGAGCGCTTCGGCCCTCTCTGCCTCAAAGGTGACCGCATCGCCGTGGCCACCCTCCCGGGAGGGGAAGGGGTCGTCATGACGGATCTCGTTTTGCAGGAGGGCCTGAAAATGGCCCAGGTGAACGAAAAGACCATAACAAAACTGAAACCAATCTTCCCCCCCTGGGAGATATCCGCCAACCCCTTCGACCTCGGCGTTTCCCTGCAGTTTAACAACCCACTCCAGGTTTACGAAACCCTGGTTGCCGCCATGGGCGAGGATGAGAACGTAGATGCCCTTCACATCCAGATGCCCGACCGCATCCTGTTTTTGCCCAAGGAGCTTTTCAAGCTGTTTCACCGTTTTCCCGCCCTGGGCAAGCCCCTGGTCCTATGGGTGGCCGGCCTGGAGTCGGGAACCCATGAAACCCTTCGATGGTTGGAGGATCACGGGATCCCCGTCTTCCCCACACCGGAGAAGGCTATCCGCGCCCTTTCCGCCCTCCATCGCCTGAGTGGGTCTAGACTTAAAAAAGGTTAGAATTTATTTTTTCTTGACAACAAAAATAAAAAAGTTATCCTAATAATAAAAAGGAGGACATTTATGTCTCTTGCCCAAATTTCTCCCAAGGGTCAAATTTTGATCCCCAAAAGGATCCGAAATAAATACGGGGTCAAACCGGGAGGAAAAGTCCATATTCTGGAACAGACCGAAGGCATACTGATCAAGCCGGCCCCCGAGAATCCTCTGGAGGCCGCCTGCGGCTTTCTTAAGGGTGATTTTTCCTTGTCCGATGACCTTTTAAAAGAACACGTTAAAGAGAAAAGGCATGAAACAGCCCGTCGTTCTCGATAGTTTTGCCCTCATCAGTTTTTTTCAGCAGGAATCCGGATGGAAAGTGGTCCGTTCCGTTTTTAAAGAGCTGGCCGAGGCCGGTGAAAAGGCGGTTCTTTGCCGCATCAACTGGGGCGAATTCTATTACATCGTTAAGAGACGGGTCGGCCGGGAAAAAACCCTGGAGGCCCTGGGCCTTTTAGAACAATTACCCATAACCATTCTTTCGGTGGACGATCGGCTGATCTTTAAGGCGGCGGAAATTAAATCCGAGTATCCCATAGCCTATGCCGATGCCTTCTGTGTAGCCACCGCCCAACGTCTGAACGGCCGCATACTGACCACTGATCCCGAGTTTAAAGCCGTGGAAAAATTAGTTCCGGTTCAATGGCTGACCGGTCGGAAAGATTAATCAAAAATAGCCAGCGGCACCAGACAGACCCCAAATCTCTACTCTACCTGGAATATCGAACGCCGGATTTCCCTCTTGACAGCCCATAACAATCAGTATACATTTTATTAAAAATTGGTATACCATTCGGGAGATTGGAGAAATGTCTAAAGTAACGATCAAGTATCAGATCACCATCCCGCCGGAAGTTCGTAAAGGGTTGGGGATTGTGCCGGGGATGGAGGTGGACATTGCCAAAAGAGGAAACAAGTTTGAACTAATCGTTAACCCTGTCGAAGAGTTAAAAAAAAAGTGGCGCGGGAAATTTAAGGGAGGCCAGTCAACCGACCAATACCTGGAGGAAATTCGAGGCCGGATTCAATGAGGGTTTGCATCGACACGGCCATTTTACTCGATATATTAAAAGACGAATCCCGACCTTCTCAGGATATATTTTACTCGGCCCTGTCCGCCAGAGAAGCGTTGGTGATTCCGGTTGTAGTCTTTGTCGAACTCCTGCCCCAATTTGGAGGGGATAGCAAACAGACCGACTCGTTTTTGAAAGATCATAAAGTTCAGATTGAACCCCTGGATCTTGAAGACGCCATTGTCGCCGGTCGTCGCTGGATTCGATATCTTAAAGCCAAGACTAAATCCAAATGCCCGAGATGCGGCCATCTCTTATCCCCCAAGGAACATCTTCTTTCCGATTTTTACATCGGCGGCTTTGCGTTAACGAAATGCCAGGCTATTCTGACCCGGGACCGAGGGATATATAAAAAGTATTTCCCGGAACTAAAGGGGTATGATGATTGTTTGTGATTAGATGGGCGCTGTCCCTATTCGGTAATGTTTCTTTTCCCATTATTGACAACCAGAACATTTGGGACTATAATCCTATCTAGTTTCCATCCGGAAATTCGAATTTCCGGATGGAAACACCTCGATTTCGGCCGGTCGATTTTATCGACCTATGCTAAGGTCCCCATTCGGGGACCGGCCGGTCGATTTTATCGACCTATGCTAAGGTCCCCATTCGGGGACCGGCCGGTCGATTTTATCGACCTATGCTAAGGTCCCCATTCGGGGACCGGCATGAAGCTCTCGCCAGAAACCCTTTTTAAAAGGGTTTCTGGCCATAGAGGATTGCCGGCAGATGTATGTTCTCATCCGGAAAGGTCATTTCCGGATGAGAACTAACTATTCGAAGCTGTTTTAATAAATAAAATTTGCTTCATCGATCAATTTTTATCCAACTTCGAGGAAAACTCTGGCTGTCTGGACCCGTCACCGTAAATGCTCTGGACTTTATCAACAAGGAGAGTTATTTTACGGGAGACGGGCTTGAACCCGGCTGGTTTTCTGAGGAAGAGGGCCGATTCTGCGTCCGGATCCGTGACACGGACCAGGGATATTTTTGGAAAAAAAATTATTCAAAACACCAGGATCAACTATTCATTCTGGTCTGTTTGATGTGCAAGAGCAGAAGGACCATCTAAAGAAAGGAGAATTCAATGCGCAGTGATGCTATGAAAAAGGGGATTGAAAAAAGTCCCCACCGATCCTTATTTAAGGCTATGGGCTATACCGATCAGGAAATCGCCCGTCCGATGATTGGAGTGGTTAATTCGGCCAATGAAATTATCCCGGGACATATCCATTTAAACCAGATTGCCCAGGCCGTAAAGGCCGGGGTCCGGATGAATGGGGGAACTCCCATTGAATTTTCCACCATTGGGGTCTGCGACGGGATTGCCATGAATCATGAGGGGATGAAATATTCCCTGGCCAGCCGGGAACTGATCGCTGATTCCGTGGAAGTCATGGCCAGGGCCCACCCCTTTGATGCCCTGGTTTTGATTCCCAACTGCGACAAGATCATTCCCGGTATGCTCATGGCCATGCTTCGTCTAAATATTCCGGCCATCATGATCAGTGGAGGCCCCATGCTCATCGGAAGGTGGCGAAAGGAAACCGTCCACCTGGTCAGTGTCTTTGAAGGGGTCGGCCAGGTCAAATCCGGAAAGATGAAGACTCGGGATCTTCTGGAATTGGAAGATGTCGCCTGTCCGGGCTGTGGGTCCTGCGCCGGGATGTTTACGGCCAACTCCATGAACTGTCTGACTGAGGCCATCGGCCTGGGATTGCCCGGAAACGGCACCATCCCGGCCGTTTCCGCAGCTCGAATCCGGTTGGCCAAACAGGCCGGCATGAAGGTGATGGAACTGTTGAAAAAAAATATTCGTCCCCGCGACATTGCCACCATGGCGGCCTTTCGCAACGCCATGGCGGTTGACATGGCCCTGGGATGTTCTACCAATACAGTACTCCATGTGCCGGCCATGGCCCATGAAGCCCATCTGCAATTGCCTTTGGACCTGTTTAATCAGATCAGCCGACAAACCCCTCATTTGTGCAGTTTGATTCCCGGAGGACCGCATAGCCTGCAGGAGTTGGACGAAGCCGGAGGGGTCCCGGCCGTCATGGCCGAATTAACCAAGATCAAAGTTATTGATGGCCGAGTGATGACGGTAACCGGCGCTCGCCTGGGAGATAATCTAAAAGGAAAAAAGATCCTCGATAGGGAAATTATTCGTCCGGTCTCAAATCCCTATCATGCCGAAGGCGGGATCGCTATCCTTTATGGGGACCTGGCTCCTGAAGGGGCGGTGGTCAAACAATCGGCTGTAGCCTCCGAAATGATGAAGCACACCGGTCCGGCCAGGGTTTTTAATTCCGAACAAGAGGCCCAAAAGGCCATCTTAGGCAAAAAAATAAAGCCGGGGGATGTGATCGTCATCCGTTACGAAGGTCCCAAAGGCGGACCGGGTATGCAAGAGATGCTCTCTCCAACCTCAGCCATCATTGGCATGGGATTGGGAAAGGAAGTGGCCTTAATTACCGACGGCCGGTTCAGTGGGGGCACTCAAGGGGCGGCCATCGGACACGTTTCTCCGGAAGCGGCCGCCGGGGGCCCGATCGCCCTGGTGCAGGAAGGAGACCGGATCGAAATCAATATCCCCCAAAAAAAACTCTCCCTTCTGGTTTCTAAAGAAGAACTCCAAAAACGACGCAAGCGCTGGGTCCCTCTGGCGCCTAAAATCCGGTCCGGCTATGTCTTTCGTTATGCCCAGTTGGTCACTTCAGGCAGCAGCGGAGCGGTTTTAAAAGATCGACTCTAAACGCAAAGAGGTGTCCCCTCCGGCCGGGAAGCCTGCTGGCTGGAAGCGGGGCCGGCCTAGGGGCGGGGGGGTATCCCTTTGGACAATCCCTGAAAATAAGGCCCACCTAACCCCGGTTCTTAAAAGCCCTTTGATTATTGCCTCCTCTTTTGAACGGTACTGAATGATGAGGAGAAAGGGAGAGATTTCATGGTCGAAGCCCGTCTGTATCAGAAAGAAAAAGATCAAAAGGTCCATTGTGGTTTATGTCATCACCGTTGTTTGATCAAAGAGGGCCAAAGGGGGATCTGCGGGGTTCGAGAGAACCGTCAGGGAACCCTTTTTTCCATGGTCTATGGAAAACCCATTGCCCAGCATGTAGACCCGATTGAAAAGAAGCCGCTCTTCCACTTTCTGCCCGGATCGACCTCTTTTTCTCTGGCTACCACCGGCTGTAATTTCCGCTGTCTCTTTTGCCAGAACGCGGATATCTCCCAGGCCCCGGACTTGAAGAAAATGCCCGGCCGGGAGGGTGCCGTCGAAGAGATCATAGCCGCTGCCATTGTCGCCCGCTGCCGGTCTATTTCCTATACCTATACGGAACCGACCGTCTTTTTTGAATATGCCCAGGACATAGCACGCCTGGCCAGTGACCAGGGGTTAAAAAATATCTTCGTCACCAACGGCTATATGACTCCAGAGGCACTCGAATCTCTTCATCCCGACCTTCACGCCGCCAATGTGGATTTGAAGGCCTTTAGCGAAAATTTCTATAAGACTCACTGCGGCGCCAAGCTGGCCCCGGTTTTAGAAACCTTAAAAATGATGAAGCGGTTGGCGATCTGGGTTGAAGTGACCACCTTAATTATTCCAACGCTCAATGATTCCAAGGAAGAGTTAACCGCCTTGGCCAGGTTCATAGCCGATGAATTGGGTCCGGAAACGCCCTGGCATATAAGCCGATTTCATCCCACCTATCAGCTCACCGGGTTGCCGCCCACACCGCTCAAAACATTGCAGCATGCCTGGGAAATAGGCAAGGAAGCCGGGTTGCGTTATGTTTATACCGGGAATGTTCCCGGAGATCCGGCAGAAAAAACGTTCTGCTATCAGTGCGGCACTCTGCTCTTGGATCGTTTCGGGTTTTCTGTCTTGAAAAATAATTTGCAAAAAGGAAAATGTCCCTCGTGTCAGACAAGGCTGGATGGGTTCGGACTGTGAAAAAGGATACCCCTTATCTTGGCTGCAGCCAAAAGATGGCCAGACAAAGGCGTAAGAGAATTGGTTCTAATGGCTTTATGTGCAGATTCCATGCGGCTTTTTGCAGGAAGCTTGAAATAGGATACAGGATAAAACAATCAACAAGCTGCTGAACAGACCCAGTCACCCACTCTCCGGAAAGAGACAAAAGATCTGAGAGGCGACCTGAAATTTTTTTTTACTAAGATGCATTTTTTTCTTGACATACTATATATAGTAGTTTAAAATTTTTCCAAATACTATATGTATGAAAGGAGGAACTATCATGGCAGCAACCAAAAAAGCAAAGGCTCCGGTGAAAAAAAAGGCTGTGAAGGCTGCACCCAAGAAAGCTGCGGCCGCTAAAACAGCAAAGAGCCCAAGCAAGAAGGCTACGGCTAAAAAAGCCCCGGCCAAAAAAGCGGCTCCGGCTAAAAAAGCCCCAGCCAAAAAGGCGCCAGCTAAAAAAGCTCCAGCTAAAAAGGCGCCAGCCAAAAAGAAGTAAACTTCTGGTTGTTGTTTTCCCGGGTAGTTAAAATCGTTTTTAACCTCTTCAAGGGAAGGAGGGGATTTCTTCTTAGGGAGAAATCCCGAAACGCCTTCCTTTTTTATTTTTAGAGGGAAGGGATTTTTTCGATTCGACACGGGAAGGCCCGTAGATTTGGCGTTCCCATGGCCGGATTGAAAGGTTCACTGGCCGTCAAGATATTGAGATTCGATCGATCCCAGTCAAAAAGGGATTCACATTTTTCTTCAGGAAACCACCAGCCATAATCCAAGAATACGACTCTTGGATCTAGTCGTTGGCTCAGATGGACTTTTTGATCTATCTGCCCCTTGGGGGTTACTATACGGGCCCAGTCTCCTTCTGCCAAGTCTAAAAACCCGGCTGTCTGAGGATGGATTTCCAGTCTTGGTTCCGGGTGCTTATGACGTAAGGCGGAAATCTGCCGATAGGCCGAATGGAAAAAATAAGGGCTTTTACGGCTGGTCGCCAATAAGGGATATTCCAAGGAACCCTCGGCAAGTTCCGAAATAACGGGCAGGGGATCAAATCCCCATTTTTTCAGTTGCTCCGAAAAAAGCTCTACTTTTTTGGAAGGGGTTTTAAATCCCTTGACTTCAAATTTTTTATAACCCCCTTTCCCCTTGAGCAATCCCACATCCTTGAATTGATCATAATTTATTCCGGCAGGGGCCAATACTTCATCCAGGGCCTGGTGATAGTCTTCCCAAAAATGATCGCCATGTCCCAAGGCCCTTCCTATCTCAGACAATATTTTTATGTCCGGCCAGCTTTCTCCTGGAGGGTCCACGATCTTCAGACGGGACGAAATCCAGCCATGGGCCAACCCATAGTGTCCGATATCATCAAACTCAAAACCGGTGGCCGCCGGAAGGATAACATCCGCCAAGGCAGCGGTAGGCGTCATGAAAATCTCCGAGACCGCCAGAAAATCGAGCCGCATCAAGGCCTCGTAGGTTCGGCGGGCATCGCTATAAGTGATCAGGGGATTGGTGACTTGGGTCACCATGGCCCGAATGGGATAGGGAGTATTGGTGAGGATGGCTTGGACCACCATAGGTGGAGGGACTATCATAAAATTCGGGGCCAGATGGAAAGCCCGGCTCAGCATCTTTTCAGTCTTGTCGGGCAGGAGTTCGGCTTTGACAAAATCAGCCAATCGGGCTACAGGAGGCATGGTCGGCATAATGTTCCCGCCCGGCACATCCAAGTTGCCGGTAATAGCCATCAGGCAAAGGAGGGCTCGGCAGGTTTGGAGGCTGTTGACGGTATGTTCAAGGGCATTACCCCATTGAATGACGGCCGGTCGAGAGGTGCCATACGTCCAGGCGGTCTGGGTGATTTCTTCCGGCGTCAGCCAGGTGAGTTCGGCTACCCGTTCAGGAGTAAATTCCTTAACCTGTTCCTGCAATTCCTTAAAGCCTACGGTCCAGTGATCAACGAACTCCTTATCGAACAACCCTTCCTGAATGATAATATGGATCAGCCCTAAGGCCAAGGCGATATCGCTCCCCGGTTTTATTTGCAGGTGACTCTGGGCAATAGAGGCCAGATGCGTCCTCCGGGGATCAACGACGATTAGATCGGCTCCTTTTTTTATGGAGTCTAACAGGCGTAAGGAGATGATCCCTTCTTCATTGGTCTTAAGGAGATTGCTTCCCCAGTTCAAAATCAGACTGGTGGGGGTCTCATAATCGGGGACCGGGAAAAAACCGCAGGTCAACAGTCCGGCGATTTCCCGGGGCATGTGGCAGACATGCTGAGGGCCGCAGACATTGGGCGAACCAAAGACATTGGCCAGTCGTATCAGGACAAAATGCTCCAGCCCTTTGGGCGCCCCCTGGGCAAAGACAACGGCCTGAGGGCCATGTTCCCGGCGGATACGGTTCAAGCGTTCAGCAATCGTGCCCAGGGCCTCGGCCCAGGATATCGGTTTCCAACGGCCTTCGCCGCGGGCCCCCTGTCTGAGCAAGGGAGTGGTCAGGCGATCGGGGTGGATGGTTCGTTCCGGCGAGGCCAAGGCCTTGGGACAGATATAACCGTGGCTGACAGGGCAGTCAGGATCCCCGGTGATCTTGATGATCCGGCCCTCGCTTACTGTAACTAAAAGACCGCAGCCGCCATGATCCATCCGGGAACAGTGGGTTTTAATAATCCGGGTGGGGGGATTTTCTGTGGTCATAGGTGGTTTCTTCCTACCCTTGGAGTTAATGGCATCAGTATTAGACCTCCAGGCCGACAGAGTCAAGCCGTTTTTATAGCTAAAACATGGCCACATCTTATTTATAAAATAGCTGTCATTTCCCTTGACAAGCCGATATTGCTTATCTTAAATTATTATATTAAAGTAAAAATTATAAAGGTTGAACAGAAAAACTCCCGGATGACATTATTACTGATAGGAGAAAGCCCTTGGACTTAGGACTCTTAGGTCAAGTCACCTTTAACTGGGATTTTGTGGTTGGTTTTTTAAGCATCATCCTCATAGACCTCATCCTGGCCGGGGACAATGCCGTGGTCATTGCCATGGCGGTCCGTTCCCTGCCTCGAAAGCAGCGGATGAAAGGCATCGCCTTTGGGGCCGCTGCCGCCGTAGTTCTTCGTGTCATCCTGACTTTCTTTGCGGCCCAGCTTCTGCAGGTCCAATTTGTCAAATTCTTTGGTGGGGCGCTCATCGTTTGGATTGCCATCAAGCTCTTTGTGGAAGGGGCCCCGGATGAAGAGGTCAGGAAAGAAGCCAAGACGTTGTGGCAGGCCATCTGGGTGATTATTATTGCCGATATTACCATGTCTACCGATAACGTTCTGGCCGTTGCCGCCGCCTCTAAAGGCAATCTGTTTCTTCTCCTTTTCGGATTAGGATTGAGTATCCCCTTTGTCGTTTTTACCAGCAACCTCCTGTCCATGTTGATGGACAAATATCCTTTTCTGGTTTATATCGGAGCCGCTGTTCTGGGCCGGGTTGCCGGGGAGATGATGATTACCGATCCATATATCATCGAACAGTTTCATCCTTCAAGACTCCTTCAATACGGGGTCGAAGCCCTTTTTACTATCGGAGTCCTGGTAGCCGGAAAAATCTGGGTAAAATGGAAAATAGTCCGGACCGAGCAAATCTCGTATCCCACTCCCTCCGGTAAGCCTTTCATCTCGCCCAAGAAGATGGAACCCACGGCGGTCTTAACTATCTCCAGAGAATATCAAAATGGTTGTGTCGAAATAGGACAGGCGGTTGCTCACCAGATGGGCTATGACTATGTGGATCGAAATTGTATTTATACCAATCTTAGGGCGGCCGGAGAAAAATGGGGCCGGCTGGCCGAAGAATTGGACGAGGAACGCCCCAGCCTGTGGGAAAAATACTACCAGGAGTATCGAGGCTTTATTGCCCTGATCGAATCTACTATTTATGACTATGCCGCCAAGGGTCGGGCGGTCATTTTAGGCCGCGGCAGTGCCTTTCTCCTCCATGATATCCCCCAAGTCTTGAAAGTGCGCCTATATGCCCCCTTGGAAACCCGAATCGAACGTGTCATGGCTAAGGATAAGGTAGACCGAATAACGGCCCAAGAAATAATTGAAAAAACCGACCAAAGCCGGGCCGGTTATGTTCGAGCCATTTATGGGAAGCAGTTGAAAGATACTGAAAATTATGATTTGATTTTTAATACCGGTATTCAATCCTATGAGCAGGTGACTGAAAATATAGTCGAGGTTTTGAAAGAATGGGGCCAACGGGCCACCCCGGAGAGCCGGGAGCGGTTGAACAATCGGGCCCTGGCGGCCAAGGTCAAGGCCAGGCTGTATACCTACCCGGAGGTCTTTGTCCCGGCGCTGGAAATCTTCCATGATGGTTCGGCGGTCGTTTTAAAGGGAATGGTTCATGGTCCCAAAGAATATCACCTGGTGGAGGAGATCGTCCATAAAATTGCCGATCCTCATCCGATCCGCAATGAACTTCACTATCGAAAATAAGAGCCCATTTTCCCCTGCCTCCCTTTAAGAGATGGGGGAGGAAAGGCAATGAAGGAGGAACTAATGGATAACTGGACCTTTGGTTTTAGTATGCTCATCGTCGGTATGGGGGGTACCTTATTGACCTTAGTGATTATGAGCGGACTGATGGAGATTTTGAAACGCCTCTTTCCCTGTAAGGCAGGGGAAGGCGAGTAAAAAGAAAGGACGGATCAACCCATGCTTGAAGCGATACTAAGCGGTTTATCTGGGCTCGTAGCCGGGGTTATGCACCTCCAGTGGTCGAATTTGGTGATGATTTGTACCGGCTGTCTGCTGTTATATCTGGGGATAAAGAAAGATTTTGAACCCCTACTCCTGATACCCATCGGATTTGGGGCCATCATGGTCAACATACCCCTGTCGGGATTGATGGAAAAAGAGGGATTTCTTAAAATCATTTACGACTTCGGTATCTTGACCGAGCTTTTCCCTCTCTTAATCTTTGTTGGGATTGGGGCCATGACCGATTTTGGCCCTGTCCTGGAAAACCCTTATACCTTTCTCCTGGGGGCCGCCGGGCAATGTGGAATTTTCTTGACCTTGATTCTGGCCTTGGCCCTGGGTTTCGACAAACTGGATGCTGTAACGATCGGGATCATTGGGGCCTGCGACGGGCCGACGGTTATCTATGTGGCCTCTCAATACGCTCCCCACCTGCTGGGAGCGGTCTCGGTGGCCGCTTATTCCTATATGTCCCTGGTCCCGGTGCTGCAACCGCCGATTATGAAGATGCTGACCACGGAAAAAGAACGGCAGATCATCATGAAGACCCATAAAAAGACCGTATCCAAAACCACCAAGATCCTCTTCCCGGTGGTCATTACCATTTTGGGCGGTCTGATTGCACCCAAAGGACTCCCTTTGTTGGCTACGATCATGTTAGGTAATTTGATGAAGGAATCCGGGGTCGTGCCTCGCCTGACCAATGCCTCCTCGAACGAGATCGCCAATATCGTTACCTTGCTCCTGGGCATTTCCATCGGGGCGACGATGAGCGGGCCGGAATTCATCAAACCCCAGACCTTGATTATCCTCGCCTTGGGACTACTGGCCATCTGTCTGGATACGGCCTGCGGGGTCCTTTTCGGCAAAGCCTTGCGGGTCTTGACCGGAGGTAAAGTCAATCCCCTTATCGGGGCGGCCGGCATTTCCGCCTTTCCCATGTCGGCCCGGGTGGTCCAGAAAGAAGGGGCAAAATATAATAAAAGAAATTACCTGCTGATGCACGCCATGGGGGCCAATGCCGGCGGTCAAATAGGATCGGTCATGGCCGCGGCGGTTATGCTTTCGGTGTTGAAGGGTATGGGGATTATTTAGAGAACCGATACTGGATGCTGGATACTGGATAAAACCCTTCATCTCGGGCTGATTGAATGAATTATTCAGTATCAAGTATCCAGTATCGAGTATCCAGCATCCAGCATCCAGCATCCAGAAGGAGAGAATATGGCTCACCCGGTTTATTTTTTAGATTTAAAGGCTTCGCCCAAGGAGAATCGCCTGGAACGGATCGGCCGCTTATTGGACCAGGTTTCTTTTTCCAGGCCGCTTATTAAAAACAATCTGGTGGCCGTCAAGATCCATTTTGGCGAGAAGGGGAACACCGCCTATGTAAAACCCATCTATGTCCGCCCTATCAGCGACAAGATTCGGGCCTGGGGGGGAAAACCTTTTATTACCGATGCCAACACCCTTTATGTCGGCACCCGCAGCGACAGCGTTTCCCATCTCCAGACCGCCTTAGAAAACGGCTTCTCCTTTACTGTTGTGGGGGCTCCCCTGGTCATTGCCGATGGACTGAAAGGAAAATCAACCCTTCGAGTCCCTATCCATCAAAAAAATTATACGACGGTTTCTATTGCTGCCGATATCGTCGATGCCGATGCCCTGGTCAGCGTGGCCCATTTCAAAGGCCATGAACTGGCTGGGTTTGGCGGAACCATAAAAAATTTGGGCATGGGCTGCGCTTCACGGGAAGGCAAGCTCAGCCAGCATTCCAATATTGCCCCCAAGGTGGCCAAGAAAAAATGTATCGGCTGCGGGGAATGCGTCAGTCATTGCGCCCAGGAGGCTATTAAACTGGAGGACGATAAGGCGATCATTGATCCGGAAAAATGTGTCGGCTGTGGGGAATGCATCCTGATCTGTACCCAGGGAGCCATCCTGATCCAGTGGAATGAATCCATCCCGGTTTTTCAACAAAAGATGGTCGAATACACCTCGGGAGTCCTGAAAGGTAAATCAGGCCGGGCTATTTTCTTAAATTTTTTGACCGACATTTCGCCGGCCTGTGATTGTTACGGTCATAGTGATCGGCCCATTGTTCGCGATATCGGCATCCTGGCCTCGACGGATCCGGTGGCCATTGACCAGGCCTCGGTGGATCTGGTCAATAATGAACCGGGCAATAAGGATTCGGCCTTAACAAAAAATTATAAATCCGGGGAAGATAAATTCCGCGGGATCTACCCCCAAATCGATTGGGAAATTCAGCTTCAATATGCCCAGGAGATCGGCTTGGGGACCCGAAAATATGAATTAGTCATCTTGGGAGAATCTTAGTACGAAAATAGAGTTTGAGGTCCCTCGTTCGACCAGATCTATTTTCATGATTTGGTGGTGTCACGCCACTAGCGTGGCATGACGGATTAGTTCGAAAATAACGGTTCAAGGGTTTTAATTTCCACGCCTTTCACTTGAATCCCTGAATCCTTGACCCCTTGAATCCTTGAATCCTTGATTCCTTGATTCATACCTCGTTTCGCCCCCATTTTTACCATCCTCAAGATCAACCTTTCCTTATGCTTTGGGCTTTTGTCTTGAAAAAGAACGCAAAAGTGACTATAAAAGAAGAAAAACAACAGGAGGTCTGGAGGCATGAAGATTAAAAGGATCGCCCATATTGGGATTGGCGTAAAAGATACCGATCTGGCCAAAACGATTTATCAGGAGATGCTTTCTTTGCCGGTTAGTCATGAAGAACGTCTTGGAGAACTTAAAATTGCCTTCGTGCCCGTTGGACAGACCAATATAGAATTGGTCCAATCAACCGATCCCGAAGGGGTCATGAATAAATTTATTGAAAAAAAGGGGGAGGGGATCCACCATCTGGCCCTGGAGGTGGAGGATATCGATCTGGCCCTGGAAGAGCTGAAGGCCAAGGGCGTCCCCCTGATTGATCAACAGGCCAGGCCCGGGGCTCATGAAGCCAGGATTGCCTTCTTACACCCCAAGGGCACTAACGGGATCTTGATCGAATTGGTCCAGTACACGCATTAGGAATTAGTACGAAAATACCGTTCGGCGTTAAGCGTTCGGCGTTCGTCGAAAGATAGTTTCATCCTTCGTGATGTCCTCTGGGGCATGGGAATTAATAAAAAAATAACGGTTCAAGGGCCAAGGTGTTTGGACCTTGGCCCTCAAATCTTAAACCTGTCAGCGAGGTTCAGTGATGTGGGATTATACGGAAAAGGTAAAAGCGTATTTTGAAAACCCCCGAAACATCGGCGAGGTGGAAAATCCGGATGGGGTCGGCGAGGTGGGGTCCTTGGCCTGTGGGGATGCCTTGCGGCTAACCTTCAAATTGGATGAACACCAACGGATTAAGGAGGCCAAATTCCAAACCTTCGGCTGCGCCAGCGCCATCGCCTCTTCTTCGGCCCTGACCGAATTGATCATAGGAAAAACCCTGGAGGAAGCTGAAAAGATCACTAATAAGGATATCGCCTCTTTTTTGGGGGGTCTTCCCAAAGAGAAGATGCATTGCTCCGTTCTGGGGGAACAGGCCCTGGCAGCCGCTATGGCCAATTATCGGGGTCAAACCATCCCCAAGATCCAGGAAGGGGAAATAGTCTGTGAATGTTTTGGTGTCACCGACAAAGAGATTGAGCGGGTCATCCGGCAGGATGGACTCAAAACCCGTGAAGAGGTAACCAATTATACCAAGGCCGGAGGGGGCTGTGAATCCTGCCACGACAAGATCGAGGCCATCTTAACCCGGATACTGAAGGAAGAAAAGAAACCGCTTGAGTCCCTGGCGGCATCGAGACCGACCCGCTTGACCAACGTCCAGAAAATGAAACTGATTGAAGAAACCCTGGAACGGGAGATCAAGCCGGCCTTGAAGGCCGACGGTGGCGATATAGACCTGATCGACATTGAAGGGAACAAGGTCTTGGTCGCCCTCCGCGGTGCCTGTTCTTCCTGCCGGGCGGCAGAAGTTACCCTAAAAGAGTATGTGGAAATTAAATTCAAAGAATTTGTTTCCCCGGAAATAACCGTGGAGGAGGTAAAGGTATGAAGGTGGTTTATCTGGATAACAATGCCACCACCCGGACAGCTCCCGAGGTCGTCGAGGCCATGCGGCCCTATTTTACTGACCTTTACGGCAACCCTTCCAGTATGCATTCCTTTGGGGGGCAAGTAGCCAAACAGGTGCAACAGGCCCGGGAACAAGTGACCGCCTTGATCGGGGCCGATCCGGCTGAAATCGTCTTTACCAGTTGCGGCACGGAAAGTGATAATGCGGCCCTCTGGGGAACCTTGAATTCCTACCCCCAAAAAAACCATATCATTACTACCCGGGTGGAACATCCGGCCGTGGGCAATTTGGCTACTTACCTTTCCAAAAAGGGTTTCAAGGTGACCACCTTGCCGGTCGACCGGGAAGGCCGGCTGGTTCTGCATCATTTGTCGGCAGCCATTACCGAGGAAACGGCCCTGGTCAGCATCATGTGGGCCAATAACGAGACCGGGGTCCTTTTCCCCATCGAAGAGATTGCTCACCTGGTCAAGTCCCGGGGTGTGGTCTTTCATACCGATGCGGTCCAGGCCGTAGGCAAGCTCCCTATTGACCTTTCCAGGGTCCCGATCGACCTTCTTTCCTTCTCCGGTCACAAACTCCATGCCCCTAAAGGTATTGGGGTCCTGTATATCCGCAAAGGGACCCGTTTTACCCCTTTTATCATTGGAGGGCATCAGGAAAGGGGGCGGCGGGGTGGCACGGAAAATGTGCCCTACATTATCGGCCTGGGAAAGGCTTGTGATCTGGCGCACCGGCATCTGGAACATGATAATGATCGGATCAAGGCCCTTCGGGACAAACTGGAACAGGGTATCCTGGACACCATTCCCAAAGTCCTGATCAACGGCCATCAAAAGGAACGATTGGGCAATACCTTGAGTATCAGCTTCGAGTATGTCGAAGGAGAATCCATCCTCCTGTTGCTGAACAACTTAGGGATCTGCGCCTCTTCCGGCTCGGCCTGCACCTCCGGTTCTTTGGAACCCTCTCATGTACTTCGGGCCATGGGGGTTCCCTTTACCGCTGCCCATGGGTCTATCCGCTTCAGCTTGAGTACGTATAATACCGACGAGGAGATTGATTATGTCTTAGAACACCTCCCGCCGATTATCAGCCGGCTGAGAACGATCTCACCTTTCTGGAAGGATTAACCTTTGACAAGTTCGTAAAAAGTCCAAAAAGGGATGGGTTTGTAAAAAACTCCTGCCAGCCTCCAAGGAGGCCTTTTAATAGGTCGGCATACGGCATCCGAATGGATGCCTTCTTTTAGTTCGACAAAGTCGAACGGCCGACCGGCTGCGAGGCACGCAAACCGGGAACCATCCTGAAAGGATGGCGACCCAGCATCCCCAGGATGCGAAAGAGGACCAGCAGGAGTGAGGCGTACTTACTGGTACGCCGCAATAAGCCTGCCCCGCTGAAAAGCGGGGAAGGATGCAGCGCAACAAAGCAGGTGGACTTTTTACGAAGCCATCAATCTTTAAAAAACCAATGCAGGAACCAATGGACACCTCTTTATTTTTCGTCATCATGGCCGGAGGTCGGGGAACCCGTTTCTGGCCCAGAAGCCGGACCAAAACGCCCAAACAACTCCTGGACATTGTGGGCACAAAGACTATTTTAGAACAGACCATAGACCGACTCCTGCCTTTAACGGATTGGGAGCACATCTTTGTGGTTACCGAGATCGCTCAGGCCGAAGCCATCAGGTCTTTGCTTCCCGACTTATTAGAAAGCCGGCTGATCGTGGAACCCCTGGGGCGAAATACCGCCCCCTGTATCGGGCTGGCGGCTTTAATCCTGAGCGGAATCGATTCGGCGGCCACCATGGCTGTTTTGCCGGCCGACCATTATATCCTCCTGGTCCCTTCCTTTCAGGAGACCTTGTTGGCCGCCGCCCAGGCCTCTCGGGAAGGGGATTATCTGCTTACCCTTGGGATCACCCCCAATTTTCCGGAAACCGGATACGGCTATTTGGAACAGGGTCAGCAGGTCATGTCAGTCAAAGACCACCCGGTCTGGGAGGTAAAGGCCTTTCATGAAAAACCGGACCGATCTAAGGCCGAAGCCATGTTAAAAACCGGAAAATTTTTTTGGAACAGTGGCATGTTTGTCTGGACCGTTTCGGCCATCCTTAATCAGATGTCCCGGTTAACTCCTGCACTGTACGGTGAATTAACAAATCTTAAAAAATACCTGGGCAGCCCCGGTTGGGAAGAAGCCTTAATGGCCGGGTATAAGGTCATGGAAAATATTTCCATTGATTATGCCGTCATGGAAAAGGCCGAAAAGGTCCTCATGCTGGCCGGAGATTTTGGCTGGAATGATGTCGGCAGTTGGGAAGCGGTCTATCAGTTGCAACCCAAGGATGAACAAGGAAACTGTTTAAAAGGACCGGTTTGGGTCCTGGACAGCCAGGGGTGCCTGGTCTACAGCCCCCAAAAGACCGTGGCCCTGATAGGGATGAACGATCTAGTAGTGGTGGATACCCCGGATGCCCTGTTGATCTGCCCCAGGGAACGCGCTCAGGAGGTTAAAAAAATAGTCGAGCTATTGGAGAGACAGGGAAAGATCGAGCTGCTATGATTTTTTTATTTGGGAGGAGAGCATGAACCCGCACATTTTTCGGGAATACGACATACGGGCCATTGTCGATAAAGAGCTTACCTTGGAAGAAGTGGTCACTCTCGGTAAGGCCATGGGGTCCTACTTGGGCCGACAGGGGAAAACCCTGATCACTTTAGGCCGGGACGGCCGGCTCAGTTCCGGGGCCTTTAGAGAACGGCTCTTGGAGGGTCTCATCTCCACCGGCTGTCAGGTGATCGACATCGGGGTTTGCCCCACCCCTTTACTCTATTTTTCCATTCGCCATTTGAAAACTCAAGGGGGAATCATGATCACTGCCAGTCACAACCCTCCAGAATACAACGGCTTCAAGATCTGCAGCGGACCCGATACCATCTTTGGAAGCGAGATCCAAAAGGTCCGTCAAATAACCGAGGACGGGAAGTTCCTTTCCGGGAGCGGTTCGGTTCGGGAGGAAGACGTCCTCCCGGCTTACCAGGAATTCGTTTTCAAAGATATTCAACTCACTCGTCCGTTGAGAGTAGGCCTGGACGGAGGAAACGGAACCGGGGGGTGGCTGGCCTTACCCATCATTAAACAGTTGGGCTGTGAAGTCTTTGACTTATATTGCGAGGTTGACGGATTATTCCCGCATCATGAACCGGATCCGACCGTACCTGAGAATTTAAAGGATTTAATCGATCTGGTCAATCGGGAAAAATTGGATGTCGGTCTGGCCTATGACGGAGATGGAGACCGGTTGGGGGTGATTGACCACCTGGGGAACATCATCTGGGGGGATCAGTTATTGATTCTCTTTGCCCGTGATATCCTCCCGGGACGACCAGGTTCAACCTTCATCGGCGAGGTGAAATGTTCCCAGAATTTTTATGAGGACATCCCCCTTCGGGGTGGGAAGGCAATCATGTGGAAGACCGGCCATTCCCTGATAAAGCAAAGGATGAAAGAGGTCCAGGCGGTCTTGGCCGGCGAAATGAGCGGGCATTTATTTTTTGCCGATCGCTATTTTGGGTTTGATGATGCCATTTATGCCTCCCTGCGACTGTTGGAAATTTTATCAAAAACCGGGAAGAAAATCCCTGAACTTTTATCCGGACTCCCCCAGACCTTTTCTACTCCGGAAATCCGAGTCGAGACCTCAGAAGAAAACAAATTTCAAATAGTGGAAGCCGCCAAAAAAGAACTAGCCCGGGAATATCCCATTATTGATGTCGACGGGGTCCGGGTTTTATTTGAAGACGGTTGGGGCTTGATCCGGGCCTCCAATACCCAACCGGTCCTGGTGCTTCGTTTTGAAGCCCATTCTTCGACGCGGTTGCAGGAGATCCGGACCGAAATTGAAGGGATTCTCCGTCGGATTCAAAAAAAATTTTGATTGCCTAGGGTGTTATAATCAAAAAACTATTTTGAACATCATTTAAAAAATTCACTATCCATGCCTTGAAAACGATTGGGAGAGGTCCAAACCCTTGACCTTCTCCCTATTCTCCTCCTACGTGGACTCACCAAGACCCATTTTTAAAACTTTAAAGCTGTCAGGCTTTAAAAAAGACAGGAAAACTAAGGAAACAAAAGATCCTGCCCCTATCAGAAAAAACTGTTTGACGGGTTTTGTTTTATAACTCAATAAATTTCCAATTGATTGTTGAAATCTAAATATAGAAAATGGTTTTAACCGCTTAGACCAGGGGTTCTGGTTTCTACCAAGAGTAGGGCCTTTTTTTATCGGCTTTGATGTCTCTCAAGACCTAACTAAAAAGTCTGCTCCTTGGGGTTTGACAGTCGGCCAATCCTAAGTTACAACCTCAACCATCCAAACTACCAACCTAACAGGGTTCATCTATTGACCCTTCTCAAAATTATTTTTTAATACCAGGTGGTCAACCATTTTCCCGCCACAATCAGCAGGATAATGGCGAGAAGGTTTAACCAAAAGACCATAACCGCCTTTAATCTGATTAACAACCCTTTCGCCACTCTTGAGGAACGGCCTTTTTCTTATGATGGATACACTCTGGCAAACCATTAAAGAACGGCTTAAGGAAAAAATTCCAGAGAATCAATATCGGATGTGGATCGAACCCTTGATCCAGGTCCAGTCCGGCGATCAGGAACTCCTCCTGGGTTGTCCCAATCCCTTTTTTTTGAAATGGATCAGAGAAAAATATTCTGCCACGATGAACCAGGTGGCTCAGGAATTGGATCCCACCTCCCCCGGGATTGGTTTACAGGTTTCTGCCCCCCTGCCCAGTCAAGCCCCGACGGTTAGGCCGCAGCAGTTCGCCCTGCCGGGGTTCGATCGAAAAAACAGATTGCGGTTGAACGGGGGGTTTACATTTGATCAGTTCGTGACCGGACCCAGTAACCATTTCGCCTATCTAGCCTCCCTGGCCTTAGCCACAGATAAAAATTTTTATAATAATGCCTTATATCTTTTTTCTTCTACCGGACTGGGCAAGACCCACCTGTCACAGGCGGTGGGAAATTATATTAATCAACACAAACCCCAGGCCAGGGTCCTGTATCTTTCGGCAGAAGATTTTACGAATGAAATGGTCCTGTCCATAAAATCCAACTCCATGGACCTCTTCAAAGACAAGTACCGCAGAAACTGCGATTTTCTCCTCTTGGAAGAAGTCAATTTTGTAAGTGGAAAAGAAACCACCCAAGCGGAGTTGGGCTTTACCCTGGACGCCCTTTTAAATGACAACAAGAAAATAATCTTTACCAGTTCTTTGCCTCCCAAGGATATCCCCCGCTTGGGAAGTAAATTGAAATCCCGTTTGAATTCCGCCCTGCTGGGTCCGATTGAATCCCCTGATTTCGAAACCCGAAGGAGTATTGTCGACAAGAAATCAAATTTTTTAGGAATAGGCCTCCCCATGGAGGTAAAAGAATTTCTAGCCAGCCGGCCTTTTAAGGATATGAGGCAGTTGGAGGGGTGTCTGATACAAATTTCCGCCCAGGCCACTTTGATGAACCAGGCCATGGACCTGACTTTGGCAGAATTGGTGGTTCAAGAACAGATTCAAGAAAAGCAAGAGGTCTCCATCCAGGCGATTAAGGACCTGGTGGGAAAATATTTTCGGGTTTCGGTCGAAGAGATGACCTCCCGTTCTCGGAAACGGGTCCACTTGCTTCCCAGAAACCTTTCCATTTTATTAAGTAAAAAATATACCGGTCAGACCCTGGAGACGATCGGCAAGGCCTTCAACCGGGACTTGACTTCGGTGATCTATGCGGTTAATGCCACCGAAAAGGCCCTTAAAAAAAATCCGGAGATTTCCAAACAGGTCCATTTCTTGTCAGCTCAAATCGAAAGGATCCAGAGTGGCCCTTCTTTCACCACCCATTAAAAGGATTTCCACTGACCCCTGGCCAAAAATAAAAAAACGGATTAACGGCTATAAAGACCAAATAATTGCCTTGCAAAGGGATCTGACGGCCATACCGGCCTTGGGTCCCCAAAATGGCGGTCAGGGCGAATATGCCAAGGCCTTGGTTCTGGAAAAAAAAATCCAGGCCTTATCCCCTCAACGCCTATTATCCCTTTCCTGTCCCGATCCTCAGGTCCCTCAAGGCCTTCGCCCCAATCTCCTGGCCCTTTTTAAAGGACAGCAACCCTCTAAAACCATCTGGATCTTGAGCCATCTGGATATTGTTCCCATAGGGGACCAGAGGCTGTGGAAAACGGACCCTTTTGAATTAAAGAGACAAGGGGATAAACTCTATGGCCGGGGGGTCGAGGATAACCACCATGGGATCGTTTCCTCCTATTTTGCAGTCAAGGCCCTGCAAGAGGAAGGGGTGACCCCTTCTTATCCCATTGGCCTGATTTGGGTCTCCGATGAAGAAACAGGCAGCCACAAAGGATTGGAATATGTCCTCAAACGCCAAAAGCGGCTTTTTAAAGCCGAAGACCTGATTATCGTACCCGACGCCGGGAATCCGGAAGGGACCTTGATCGAGGTGGCTGAAAAGAGCCTCCTGTGGTTAAAATTTACACTCACCGGCAGACAATGTCATGCCAGTCGCCCTGATCTGGGAATCAATACCCTGCGAGGAACCGCCCATTTAATCATGGCCCTGGAAAAGCTCCCTCATTTTTTTAATAAAAAGGACTCCTGCTTTGATATCCCGTCGAGTACCTTTGAGCCAACCCAAAAAGAGGCCAATGTGCCTAATGTCAATACCATCCCCGGGCAAGATGTCTTTTATTTGGATTGCCGCATCCTGCCCGAGTATCCCTTAAAAAGGGTCCTTGAAAAAATTAAAGAGCTGATCTCTGAGCAGGAGAAGAAAACCGGAGTTCGTGTCAAGATAGAAGTGATCAATGCCATTCAAGCCCCTCCCCCAACGGTCGTGAATGCCCCGGTCGTTCTGGCCTTACAAGAGGCTATTTGGGCCGTGTATCATAAAAAAGCCTTTTCTAAAGGGATAGGCGGGGCAACGGTGGCCGCCTTTTTTCGTCAAGAAGGTCTTCCGGCAGCGGTCTGGTGTTCTTCTTCGGAATCAGCCCACCAGCCCAACGAGTTTTGCCGGCTTTCTCATCTCGTCAGAGACGCTCAAGTCTTTGCCCATATTTTTTGTCAACCCTAACCCGGACCAGCCGGAACAAAAATTGGATATCCGAAACGTGTTAAATACCTTGGTTGGTCCGGGTCAACGGCTTGTTCTTTAATAAATTCCTTCCATTTTGCGTAAAATTTTATTCTTAAGTCACTAAGGGTGTTCGTCCCCAAGTACAAATAAAGTTTGGATGACCCTTGACAGGGAGCGGCATTTCTTTTATATTTTTCCAATCTCAGCAACCACAACAATAAAAATAATCTAATGATCAGAAGGAGGGGTTATGAAAAAAAAGTGGGGATTTCTTTTGGCTTTGACCATGATAGCTCTGGTTATCACCGGCGGGCCGGCCTTTTCAGCTACCAATGTCATAAAAATAGGGGTCATCTATCCTCTGACCGGTGGGGCGGCGGCTGAAGGACGGGAACTTAGGGCCGGGGCCGAACTGGCCCTGGAAATGGCCAACACCGTCTATCCGAATATTGCCATGACCATGGCTAAAAATTCGGGGATCAAAAGTCTGGCCAATGCCAAGATTGAATTGATTTTCAAGGATCATGAAGGCAACCCCACTTTAGGGGCTGACCTGGCTAAAAAACTGATCCTGGATGACAAGGTTGTGGGCATCCTGGGTTGTTACCACAGTGCCGTCACCAAGACCGTCAGTGCCGTTTGTGAGCAGTATGGTATACCGATGATCAATGACTCTTCCACTTCTCCGGCCCTGACCGAACGGGGATTCAAATGGTTCTGGCGAACGACCCCCCATGACGTGACCTTCACGAAGGATTTGTTTGAATTTTTGAAGGGGGTCACCGAAGGCAAAGCCAAAGGGGTTAAGGCCTTTCCCAAAGCCGAACTTGCCAATCTGGCTTCAGCCTGCGAAAAGACCGAATGGGGGTCTCATGTCTCCCAGTTGATTGAATCCTTTGCCAAAGAATACGGGTTTACGGTCAAAAAATCGATCCTCTATGCCGCCAAGTCCACTGATCTTTCCAGTGAAATAGGCTCCTTGAAGGCCGTCAAACCGGACGCTATGCTTTTCGCCTCCTATGCCTCGGATGCCATCTTGATGCTGAAGACCCTCAAGGCCCAAAAGGCCCAACCCAAGATCGTCTGGGGACAGGATGCCGGGTTTGAAGCACCGGAGTTTAAGACTACCTTAGGAGATGACATTATCGGGGTCCTGACCCGGACGGTCTTCCTGCCCAAAGTCGCCACGGTTAAAAAAGTGTCCGGTCAGGTCAATGATTTTTACAAGAAAAAAACCGGGCGCGATTTAAGCGGTGCCTCGGCCCGGTCCTTTACCGGGGTCCAGACCTGGGTGGAAGTGTTGGAAAAAGCCGGGTCTACCAAACCGACTGATATCCAGAAAGCGGCCAATGCGATTCACATCAGCGGAGATCAGCTGATTGTCCCCTGGGCGGGGATTAAATTCAATACCAGCGGAAACGACCTTGGTCAGAATGCCTTGGGATCGGGGATGATCGGCCAGTATCAAAAAGACAAAGCAGGAAACATCACCCTGGAAATCGTCTATCCCTTTGATGTGGCGACCGCTAATTTGGTTTTTCCTTTCAAAGGATTCTAATCCTCTAATAAAGATTACGGATTTCGGAGTGCGGAGTGCTAAAAGGACAGATAAGGTAACTATTGAGGCACTTGGAAAGGTCGAAAATTCCATTACACCGGATTCCGCCCCTTACGGGACGGAATCCGGGGTGACGAGGCGGGACTTTCATTAAAGCTCTATGGTCAGCCTCCACTCCCTTTTATCCGGCCATCCGCAATCTTCAATCGCAATAAGTGCGAATCAGGAATCATCTTAAATGGAAATCCTGTTAAGTGCCTTGGTCTCCGGTTTATTACTGGGGATGGTGCTGGCCATTGTAGCTTTGGGATTGACCATCATCTGGGGGGTGATGGATATGGTCAACTTCGCCCACGGCGAATATTTAATGATCGGCATGTATGCCGGACTGCTGACTGCCCAGGCCACAGGGTTGGACCCCTTATTCAGCCTCCCGGTAGCTGCGGGAATCGGTTTTTTGTTAGGACTCCTTTGTTATTACGGCTTGGCTAAATTCCTTCTGCGAGGCCCCATGGTCGCCCAACTCTTAGGGACCTTCGGTCTGATGCTCTTTCTAAGAAACCTGGCCTTGTTGTTGATGGGTTCGGAAGACCGGGGCATCCACCAAGGGATCCTGGTGGGCAGGAGTTTTGAAATCGGCATGGGTGTGGTCCTGCCGGCCACCAAGCTGGCCGCCGCCTTACTATCGGTAGCCGCCTTCATTGGGATCTGGCTGCTCATGAACCGGACCAAAATCGGCAAGGCCCTGACGGCCACGGCCTTAAACGCCGAAGGGGCCCGTTATATGGGCATTCAAACCGAATGGATGAACGCCCTGGCCTGGGGATTGGGAGGGGCCACCGCCACTATCGCGGGGGCCTTATTGGTAAATTTTTGGTCGGTCAATCCCTTTGTGGGTCTCCTTTTTACCATGATTGCCTTTACCATTGTGGCCTTAGGGGGATTCGGTAGTGTCCCCGGGGCCTTTTTTGCCGGCCTGGTGGTCGGCATAATTACACAATTCCCGGGTATCTGGGATTTTTTTACCTATACCTTCCATATCAAATGGATGGAGCAGGTCCCCATGACTTCACTTAAATATACCTTGGTCTATCTGGCCTATTTTCTGATCATGGTTCTTCGTCCCCGAGGCCTATTCGGATGGAAGCAATAAAAAACGCCTTTGATTTTTCGGATTTCCCCAGACTGGACCGCACCCTGGCCGGTTTGGTGGCCCTTTTTCTGATTGGCTTTCCCCTATCTCCCCACTCCAGTTTTGCCATGGCCACCATGATCCAATTTCTGATGTTCAGCGTTTATGGCATGGGCTGGAATACCATCGGGGGTTACGGGGGCCAGGTGGATCTGGGCAAGGCCCAATATGT
>JAZDOU010000470.1:0-22047 GCA_043798385.1 Pseudomonadota bacterium | reverse complement strand
TGGAAATAATCTTCTACGTCTATGGTTAAGGCATTGATCATAATTATTAGCAGGATTCAAGGATTCGGGGATTCTATGATTTGAGGCTTAAAACAGAGCGCAATTAATCACCTCTTCGCATGACCCCCTAAAACAATTTTTAGTTCAATCGGATATTGTCGATAAATAGATCTCTTGGTTTCAGGTTGTTAGGAATAAAGACGATCAAGCGTTCAATTTTTTTAAGATTAAGAGGATGAGGATGGAGATTCGTTTTGATTGAATTGGTGGGGATGGAAATAGAGCTCATTCCCGGTTTAAGTACAACGTCCAGATCAAAACGATTAGCATACTCCCAGTCACTTTTATGGTCGTCGATACGGACATGAAAATGGACATCATCCTTAGAGGGATTATAAATATCCATTTTGAGATAGGCGTAATGGGACCAGTCCGGTTGTATAGCTTCAAATTCGATCCCGGGATATTGACCGGGCGGGAAGGAGGCCTTAAGACTATGCTTTCCGGAGGTGGCATGTTCTGTCGAGAGTTCAAACCATTTATGACACTCCCAGTTCAATTTTTCCAGATCCGCAGTCGACTCAAAATCGAACAATATATTTGATTTTTGATAAACCTTGGAATTGAACAAACTATTCTTGATCAAATCAAAGATGTTGAACGTTTCCAGAAAATCAGAAATCCAAAAATCGGTAAAAACCCTTTTGGAGGGTATGTTGGTGATGTGAAAGCCATTAGAAGCGGATTGGCCGGAGGGGTTTACAAAAGTAAAAAATGCGATTTCCGGTTTTACTCCAAAACGAAAAGGAAGAAAACTGGTCCCGACGCCATGATTCACATACATCAGGGTCTTTCCTTTTTGAAAAAATCCCTCTAAAAACTCGAGAGCCGGTTCGAGAGGGAATAGTTTTTTAAGGTATTTGACTATCCCTATTTGTCCGCCATGTGTATGGCCGCTCAGGACCAGATCGACTCCGAGTTCGGTGGCCTCCGGGAATATTTCCGGCGAGTGGGCCAAAAGGATAGCGGGGCTGTTAGGAGATACCCCCTTTAGGGATTGCTTTAAATCGTCTCTCTTATTAACCGGGTCATCCACTCCTAATACAGTTATTATCTTTCCATTAATCTTTAAATCGATATGGGAATTCCTTAAAAAAACCGGATGCGGTTTTTCTTTTAACTGCCGGGAGCCTTCTTTATGACAAAGGACACAGGAGCCATTTTCATTATAATATTCGGTGTTGCCCATGATGGCGTAAACCCCTAAGGGGGCCTTCAATTGGCGGAAAAAAGACCGTGCCGGCAGGTATGGGCCATTAAATTTGATATAATCCCCGGTCAGGAGGATCAGATCGGGTTTTTCTTGGTTCAGGATCTCTATAATCTTCTGCTCTCGATGAGTTATTCGCTTGATATGAAGGTCCGATAGTTGGGCTACCTTTAGACCGTCCAAAACTTCTCCCAGGGAGGCATGCCTGATTTGGTATTTCCTGACCTCGATGGTCTTGGTATCGTAATAGGCCTTGGCCATGAATAAGACAATTAAAGCTAAGGCGCTGAGGGCTATTGCAGTATATTTTCCGGACATGAAGTTCTTTGGAGCATATTTGGGGCGAAAAAGGGCAAGCTACCGCTCCTTCGGTTTCACGTCGACCGACCATTAACAAATAAAAAACTTCCTCTCGCCCGCTCCCTGGTGGTCGCTCGAGCTCACGGAGACCGCAGAGAAAGACATTTCTTGATCTGATTTTCCAAGAGAGAAAATCAGATCAAAGACAGCCCTTGTTCAGCGGGCCCCTTTTCCGAACAGGACCACCTTAATGGTTTCGAAGAGAATAAGGGCATCAAAGAAAAAAGACCAGTTCTTGATATAATAAAGATCGTATTTCAATTTTTCCAAGGCATCTTCTTCGGAAGCCCCGTAAGGATATCTGATTTGGGCCCACCCGGTTATTCCGGGGCGTACACAGATCCGCAAATCGTAAAAAGGGATTTTGCTTCTCAATTCTTCCACAAAAGCCGGCCTTTCAGGCCTGGGACCGATAAAAGACATTTCTCCCTTGAGGACATTGATCATTTGAGGGACTTCGTCAAGTCGACATTTCCTGACCCACCGACCGATTCGGGTAATACGAGGGTCATTTTCCTGACTCCAAACAGGACCATCGGCCTCGGCATTTTGAATCATTGATCTGAACTTCAAAAGATTAAAATTTTTCCCATTTATCCCTACTCTCTCCTGTTTATAGAAAACCGGCCCGCCATCTTCCAGCTTAATTAAACCCGGAACCATCAATAAAACAGGAGAAAATAGTAATAAACCAAAGGAAGAAACCAGGAATTCAGTAGCCCTTTTCAGGCCACGCGCCAGCTTGGATTTAATAAAACTGTTGGAGTAAATAATAAAACTGGGAGTCAGATTTTCCACTTGAAGTTTCCCGGTCAGATTTTCAAAAAATTTCATTCCCTCTATCACTTCAATGCCCTTCAATTTACAGGCTAATAATTGGGCCTCCGGAAACTTCCCCCTTCGATCGTCAAGGGCGACAATAATCCGATCCACTTTCTCTTTTTGAGTCAGATCGAGGATCTGAGATTGAATTCCTATAATAGAAGCGGCTCCCATCGATTCCGAAATTTTCTCGGGATCTTCGGAAATAAATCCGATAACTTTAAAACCGGAATCCTCCCTTCCCGCAATCATTCGAGCAATATCTTGGGCCAGGGGGCCACGCCCAACAATCAAAATCCTCTGATCTAATTGTCTGGTTTTGATCAGGTAGTTATACAGCAGTCTCCATAAGATGATAATCGCGGCAATAAAACCAAGGCTGATAAAAAAAACCCCTCGGCCGATAACCAGGTCAGGGATTAAAAAGTATAAAAAGGCCAAAATAATGGAAGCTACGCCGAGGGATTGTAACAGACGGATTGTCAGCTCGAAATTGCTCTTGAAAATTTTTAGATCGTAGAGATCAAAATAATAAAGGCAGAGTTGGGCGGTAGCGGCAATGATCAAGGCCTTCAGGAAAATGGTCTCATACTCTATGGAGGTTGAGCTATCCCAATAAAAGCGTAAAAAGGCCCCAAAATATACCATTCCGACGATAAAAAGACTCTCTAACGAGACAAAAGCCAGTTTTCGGAAAGGGATATATTGATTAAAAATTTTGAGTATCACGAATCGATTTCTTAAACAGGCTAATTTTTAAGACTCCTTGAGGTTAGGGTTTCCCCCGAGTTAATCGAATCTTACTGGCCCAGCCGCTTGGCCGTTGAGGGTTTTTCTTTTCCTGCCCATAGCCATAATAATATCCATCAGAACCAAAATACCGTGAAAAAAGAGCTGAGGATTTAAATTCAACATCATTGAGGACCAGGCCAAGGATTTTATCTTTTCCCAATAAATTCAGAGCTTGTTCAACCGTTTCGCGGGGAGTTTTCCCGGCCCGAACGACTACGATGACCCCATCGACCAGTTTGGCTAAAATCTCGGCCTCTGAAGTGATCAAGAGAGGAGTAGAATCAACAATAATAAAGCGGTCGCTGTACCGGGATTTCAATTCCCCAATCAAAGACGCCATTTTATTGGAACCCATTAATTCTGAAGGATTTCCCTGGATACTGCCACAGGTTAGGAGGCTTAATTTATCCAGATTCGTTTTTATTAAAAAGTTAGAAATATCCTCATTTCCCACCAGATAATCTGCAATCCCCCTTTTATTTTGGAATCCAAACCTCGGGGCCAAGGAGGGATTTCGTAAGTCGCCATCAACCAGCAGGGAATGCAAGTGGAAATCCTGTGCAAAACCGATGGCTAAATTAGTGGCCACGAAAGATTTCCCTTCCCCATGAACAGCACTGGTCACCATGATGGTCCTGGCCGAACCATTCTTATCATTCCTAATTATATGGGTTCTCAGTTTTCGAAATTGTTCGGCAGCCACGAACTCGGATGTAAAAACAGTATGCAGGGGCTGACTTAAACTTTTCTCTCTCGCTCTACTAACTGCCCGGCCGGTTGCCTGGCCGGCTTGTCTTTCACCTTTTCCTGAAATGGTTGGGGGGACCAGGGGGATTTCGTCATTACCAACCCGCTCGATTTCAATGTCCGCCTTTTCCAAGGCCAAATAAATTTTACTCATGCCCATTGCTCACACCGTCAATTGTGTTCTCTCTCCCTGTAAGAAGAGAAGCTTAATTTTTCTATGTTCAAGAAAAAAGAGTCCTTTCAATGAACCGCATTAGATGATCGAACAGGCCGAATTTCCAGCCCACCAACAGTCCCCCTAATAACAATCCTCCTATAGCGGTAAAGAGAAGGGAGAATCCCAAATTTTTGTTCTTCTGCCTCCCTGGCCCCTTCAACTTTGATATTACTTCTTGGATAATCTTTTCCTTAATGACCTTTTGATCGGTAGAAAAACCTGTTAATAAGGCATTATCACAAACAATATTAATCAACCGAGGAATCCCTTTAGAAAATTCATAAATCCTTTTAATCGCTTTGGGACTAAACAACCTCGGATTCGAGGCCCCCACCACCATCAACCTTTTTTCAATATATTTCTTAACATCCTCTTTATTAAGGGGTTGGATATGGTAGCGAAGACTTAACCGCTGCTTGAGCTGACGAAATTCATGGCGCTCCAACAGATCATTGAGCTCGGGCTGCCCGAGTAAGACCACCAGAAGGAGCTTAGATTTGTGGGTCTCTAAATTAGTCAACAAGCGAATTTCTTCCAACAAGGCCGGGGATAAACATTGGGCTTCATCAATAACCAAAAGCACCTTTTCTCCCCGAGCATTCACCGCCAACAAATAGGCATAAAGTTGAGCGATGTATTGCCCTCTTGACCTTTGTTCTCCTTTTAATCCCAAGGCCTCACAAATATAATGCAGGAAATCCAGAGGGCTCAAGTTGGGGTTAACGAGATAAATCGTTTTGGTTTTCTCATCCAATCGACTAAGGAGGGTCTGACCCATCAAGGTCTTTCCTGTCCCCACCTCTCCGGAAATCACCGTCAACCCTTTACCTTCTCTGGCGGCATAAATCAGATGGGCTAAGGCCTCTTTATGGTGATCGCTGAGAAATAAAAATCGCGGATCCGGTGTAATCTCGAATGGTTTTTCTTTAAAACCAAAATATTTCGTATACATCTCGGCTTGCCCTTTAGTCAAAAATATTCCCAAGTTTCATTATGTTAGGCTGCCTTTTTCCCCACTTTGGGAATATTGGCCAGGACCTTTATACCCAAAGTGGCATATAAATCTTCCGCATCCCGAAAGGATCGATCCATCTGTTCCCGAACAAAAGCCGATCCAAACCCCACACCCACCCCTAACAATAAACCCATCATCAGGATTCTGGGGATATCTGGTTTAAAGGGTTTTTCAGGAATTCTGGCCGGATCAATCACTTTAAACTGTTCCCCTTTCTGTCGTCGTTCCAAATTCTCCGCCTGCTGGGATTCCACATTCTTTTTGAGCAGGGTTTGATAGGTTTCATATAGATTTTTATAGTCTCGGGAAAGGGCGTTGAGGGCCAATTCTCTCATGGGCGTTTTTTCTATTCTATCCTGGTATTCGGCCATTGTGGCTTTAAGCCTTGCATCCTCTTTCCTTAATTTTTTTATTTCCAGGTCGGTAGCCAACAATTGATTCTTTCTTTCCTCTTGAAGCAACTGTGATTGGGCCAGGAAAGGATCAATACTTCGGCCTGCTTTGCTCGAATCAAGAGAACTCCCAGGTCCTGGGTTTTCTTGAAGACGTATTTCCAATTCAGCGATCTTTCTTTTTGTCATTAGAATATCTGGATGTTTCGGGGTATATTTTGCTTGCAATTCCTCCAGATAGACCTTTAACAAGGCCAATTGCCGTTCCGGAGAACCGGCCATTGGACCGGTGACTGCCGATGGAGAACCGGAAGGTCCCTCCTTGGATTCTTCTATATTGGTGAACAAGTTGCCTTGTTTTTGGGAAAAAGAGAGTTGATTTTGGAGAATTAATTTTCGATCTTCAGCCTTGCCTAAACTTTCACTAATCCGCTGGTGTTGAAGCTGAAGCTGTTCAAGAACCTTCAAATTGGCGTCCCGTTGCTCTGGGATTTCATTGATATATTTCCTTTTATAATCGGTAATCACTTTATCCTGTTCATCCAATTTTTCCTTGGTGTTCTTTAATTCCGAAGAGATGAATTCCACCGTTCCCTGGGCCTGTTGTTCACGAAATTTCAAATTCTCTTCAATGAATAGGGAGGCCAGCTTATTGGTTACCATGGTAACGACTTGAGGCGATTTGCCGACATAGGAAATGTTGAAATAGCCTTCACTTTTAGATTGAGATTTTGACAGCCCTTTTATCTCTATGTGGATATCTTTTCGAAATAATTCTACCACTTCTTCTTTGCTGCGCGACTTGATCTCCATTGGATAAAGCTTGAACTCAGCAATGATCTGCTCCAACCGGGTTCGACTCATCACCTCCTGCCCGATGGATTGCAAGCGATCTTCAATACTGGAAGTGATGGTTGGTTTGATTAAGGCTTCGGGGACCTTTTGGGGGGTCACCAGGACTAAGGTGGAAGCACGATATATCTTAGGGGACCCCAGGGCGTAGATTCCCGTCCCTATAAAAACAATCACCATGGGAATGAGGATATACCGGAGCCTTCTTAATAAAATTTCGATATAATAATGAATATTAAAAGACCGTTGCGGGTTAATCATAATGAACTAAATCCACCGTTTAATAGGTTGCGGTAATTTTTACTATGGCCCGGTTTTCACCATAACTATTTAGATCAACATTGGAATTATTTTCCCGATGGGAGGCCTCCAAAGAAAGGGCCAGCCATTTTAGAATCTGATAGGAGGAACTTCCCGTAATCCCCCAAATCCAATCGGTCCGGTTAGGATCAAACTCGGCCCTTTCTAACATTCCGGTAAAATTCAAGACGATTCTTTCCCTAAGCTTATAGGTAATCTTTCCAAAGGCCCGGTTGTATCGGGTAAAACCCAAATTCTCAGCGGTAAAATAGTCCTGGGTGTAGCCCCCCTGGAGAGAAAGGGTGTAAGTGGTCTTCAACTCTCTACCAACAAGTCCGACCTGATACGTATATCCATTCGTTGTGCCGTTAGTGGCGTTTTTCCAGAAATACCCAGCCTGGGCACTGCCACTTAGAGTTGAGGTAAAGGCATGATCAAACCCCACGGAAGGATTGTGGAGAGTATAATCCATTCCGGGAGATTCGAAATCAAATTTTTGGAAAGAATAATCTCCATAAAAGGAGGTCGTTGGATTAAACCGATAGGTATAGCGAAATCTTGACAAATGACTGCTCAGATCAGAAGATCGTTCAAAAAACCCTTTACTGAAGCTGTAATCCAACAGTATTCCATTTTTTATATTAAGCCAGTAGGTCAAATTGGCCTTGACGGCGTTTTCTTGGCTATCCTCAGAAAGTTGATTTTGAGTTCGAAAGATATTGTTTCGATAGGTCAAAGAGGCCCGGTCTTCTTTGCCGAATTGATATTCCAGCGAGGGTTCCAGGGTGTTTCGGAGAAAAACAGCCCGGCCTTGGTTGGTGGAATAATAAGATTGATTTTCGATACTCGAGGTTAAAGGATCTACTTCCTGAGTATCCTCTGAACGGCGGAAGTCTTCTTTTAAGCGCAGGGTCCAGCGGGGGTTGAACTTATAATAGGTATCAAATTTACCGGTATGGCTGAGATAGTTATTTTCAGGACCGGAGGCATAAGCGACCAATCCCAGCTTATAGTCTAAATCAATCCCATAACGGCTATCCTTGCTTGAAAATTTTATTCCGGGATAGATCGAACTAATGTAATCTGATTTTTGAGCCTTGGAGGTCAGGTTGATATTATCATTATATTCTTCTTGAATCGTAATATAGGGATTAATTTTTATATTTCCGGTATCCCCAAAGACCAGCGATGAAAAAGACCCAACCAGAAACAAACCAACACATAATCGTCTAAGGGTATCTATGATCTTTTTCATCATCCCCTGCTTTTGATAATGTGAATAAATTGATAACCCCCAATTATCATCCCTTGACAACCAAGGGATAATTATTAAGGAATAATAATAGTATCTCCTGATTTAAGCAATATATTTGAGTTTAAATCCTCGCCTGAGATAATTTTTTTATAATTGACACTCATTCGTTTTTCACGACCTTTTTCTTTCCGTATGATGATAATCTCTTTCTGATCGGCCCATTCTGTAAACCCCTCGGCCAGGGAAATAATCTGGAGAAGAGAGGTTTCGTTGCGAAGACGGTAGACCCCCGGTTTCTTTATCTGTCCGGAAATAAATACCTTGAAGCTATTGGCCTCCATGACCATGACCGAGACATTGGGAGAATCGACAAACTCGCTAAATCGCTTGGTCAGAACTTCTCTTAATTGAAGGGGGGTCAGTCCGGCCGCCTGGATCTCGTCAATAAGAGGCAAGGAGATCTTTCCATCCATCCTGACCGTAATCGTTTTAGACAAAGGCTCTTCTTTCCAAACGTGGATATAAAGAACATCTTCTGCCCCTATTATATATTGATCACTATTGGGGGCTACCTCCGCCTGGCCCTGTTTTTTTAAAAGGGCCTCTTGGTCCTTTTGTTGGGCATCGACCGTTGGAATGCAAAGGCCAATCATGCATGTAATTAGAAATATTAATGAAAACAATTTTTTCATCTTTTTTCTCCAGCTATTTTTGGCTAATTCCATTAGTTGCCCCTATAACTTTATTTTACATTAATGGCCCCAATATTTCTATCTAATAATGCTGATTTTTATCAAGTTTTCATTTCAAACAGGCTCCTACCGATACGGCGCCTCCAGGAAGTGAAAAAATTTTAGACCGGACGAGGGGGAGAAGAATCAAAAATTCCCCTGAAAGATTAAAAAAAGGCCCATCCCTTTTTCGGAGATGGGCCCTGGATAGGTCTGAAACAGAATGAATAGTTTTAATGGACCGAGGCGCTGTTAGGGTCCATTTTAACAGAGATGGCAATCTTGTACAGGAGGGTCAGTATCAAAAAGCCGGTGGCCCAAATCCCCAGGCCGATAAAGATCTCCGTTAACGTCGGGGCATATTCGGTGATATGTTCCAGAGGGGAAGGAATAAAACCGGTCACCACCAGGGTGAGCCCCTTTTCAATCCACAGGGAACCGAAGACCCCGATACAGGCCGCCACCAGCCAGGCGTTGCTTTTGCGAGCCAACGGAAACAATAAAATAAGGGTGGAGAGGATGGCCGCCGCCACGGAGACCCAGGTCCAGATGATATATTTCCCATGGCCTTCCAACCCGAAAAAGAGATATTGGAAGGCCTGCTTATGTCCGGGGATATTGCTGTAAAAGGCTGTAAAAAGTTCCAATAGCACGAAAAAGATGCTGATCAGGATGGCATAGGTGACGATATTTCGTAATTTATTAATGGCCTCTTGTCCGGAATCAAATCCGGAGATTCGTTTCAATAATAAGGCCAGTATGATTAGCAAGGCCGGACCGGCGGCAAAGGCCGAGCCCAAAAAGCGGACCGCCATGATCGCTGTAAGCCAGAAATGCCGTCCCGGAAGACCGGCATACAGAAAGGCCGTGACCGTATGGATGCTGACGGCCCAGGGGATGGAAATATAAATCAGGGGTTTGACCCATTTCGGCGGGGCAATGGCCTTTCGCTCAGCAGCCAGGACATTCCAGCCGATAAAAATGTTTAAAAAGAGATAGCCGTTTAAGACGTTCATATCCCAAAACAGGATGGAATTAGGAGACGGATAAAGCAGGACATTCAAGATCCTGACCGGATTACCCAGATCCACGAAAATAAATAAAATACACATGGTCACGGAGGCTACGGCCAGAAACTCACCCAGGATGGTAATCTTTCCAAAGGCATGAACATCGTGCAGGTAGTAGGGCAGGACCAGCATGACCGCCGAGGCCGCCACCCCGACCAGGAAGGTAAACTGGGCGATGTAAAATCCCCAGGAGACGTCCCGGCCCATACCGGTTACCCTCAAGCCCTCATTGAACTGGTAGAGGTAACAGGCCACCCCGATACCGATAAATAAGAGTAAAGAGAAAACCCAGCTCCAGTATGCTTTGGTTCCAGACAGCGCCTTTTCAAACATAATCACCTCATACTAAATAATAAAGATTGGGTTGGGTTCCTAAACTGGGTTTACGTCGAATGGAATAATTTTCCCTGAGCAATTTCCTGACTTCTGATTGAGGGTTATCTAAATCCCCGAAGATCAACCCCCCCTGGCTCGCTTCAACACAGGCCGGATGCAGGCCTTTGGCAATCCGTTCTTCGCAGAAATTACACTTTTCCACCACCCCCTTGGACCGGGTGGGATATTCCGGGTTGGTGGGTTCTTTGAGAAACCTTCGGGGATCCCCCCAGTTGAAACTCCGGGAACCATAAGGACAACCGGCCATACAGAACCGGCAGCCGATACAGCGGTGATAATCCATCATGACGATCCCATCCGCCCGTTTAAAAGTGGCCTGGGTGGGACAAACCCTGACACAGGGGGGATTGGTGCAATGATTACAAAAGACTAAAAAGGATTTGTGTTCCAGGTTTTCAGGCAGGAACTGATTCTGATCGTCTGGAAAGGCATTTTCATACTGCTCCGTCCAGATCCATTTGATCTCCTGGCGGACATTATCCACCTTAGGAATATTATGGGTCTTATTACAGGCGTCGATGCACCTTTGAAAATCTTCCGGGCTCTTGAATTTACGGGTATCGATGACCATGGACCATCTTTTCGCTGGCGACAAGGGCCCTTTGGTTTGGGCCTCCAGGGCGCCGGGCTTAAGGATCTCAAACGCCGCCTTACCCCCAAGCCCCCAGAGGGAAGCGATCCCGGCAATCCTTAAAAAATCTCGTCTGTTGATGCCCATCACTTGGTCTCCTTTGGTGCAATATGGCAGTCCCAGCAGAACGGTTTGACCTGCATATAATTATGGCATTGGTCGCAAAACTGGGTTTTATTGGAATGGCATTTCATACAGCCATTCTGAAGACTCTTCTCAAAAACCTTCCCGTTCGTGGCAGTATATAGCCGTTTATAATCCCCCCGGACCACCTCATATCTCCATTCATCCAGGATCTTCATATGGGTGGTCTTCATAGCCGCTTTGGGTTCGATACACTGTTTTTCAGGCATCTGTTGAATAACCGGTGTATCTATTTTTGGATCCGGCTTGGCCATGGCCTTTCCTAAGTTGTACCAGAGAGGAAAGGTGACCAGGATCACAAAGACCACAATAATCGGAATGATTTTGTTTTCATCGTACATCATTCTTCACTATCCTCCTCGGCTTCTTCTCCCAAAGGTTCACCTCTTAAATTCGTAGTCCGCTCGATCTCTCCGTCCATAATCAGGGCATTGGCAACCAATTCATGCAGTCCGGTCACATCCACTCCGGGAACCCAGTACTCCATCAAAGGAGGAAAAACGGCCCGGTCGATGGCGCAGATATTGGCCAGCATATTGACGCCGTGTTTCTCATGAACGTACTTTACGGCGTTGGCCCTGGCGAATCCCCCGCGCATCCTCAGTTCCATATCCTCCCCGGCATTCAAGCCCGACCCGCTGCCGCAGCAGAAGGTCTGTTCCCGAATGGTGCCCTCAGGCATCTCGAAGAAATTATTACAGACGCTTTTGAGTACATAGCGGGGTTCTTCAAAAAAGCCCATGCCTCGGGCGGGATTGCAGGAATCATGGAAGGTGACTTTGAGGTGGTCGTTCCGGCTGGGGTCTAATTTCAATTTTCCATGGCGGATCAGGTCGGCGGTAAATTCAACCAGATGGACCATCTTGGTGGCCGTGGCGTTTTCAAATTTGGTCCCGGTAATCGGAGAAACGGGTTCTTCCAAAAAATCAGCCGGACCATTCATAGTATCCATGTATTGATTGACCACCCGCCACATATGCCCGCATTCGCCGCCCAGGATCCACTTGACCCCAAGGCGCTTAGCCTCGGCATACATCTTGGCATTGAGCCTTTTCATCATTTCATGGGAGGTAAAAAATCCGAAATTCCCCCCCTCGGAGGCATAGGTGCTCCAGGTATAATCCAGGCCCAACTGATGAAACAACATCAGATAACCCATGCAGGTAAAGGTCCCCGGATCGGCAAAGACATCTCCCGATGGCGTAATGAACAGGATCTCGGCCCCTTTGCGGTTAAAAGTCGGTTCCGGCCGGATCCCGGTGACCCCCTCGATCTCATCCAGAAAAAAATCGATCATACTCTTGAAGGCGTGGGGTTCGATACCGAGATGATTTCCCTTGCGGAAACAGTTGGCCACCGGTGCGGCGATCCAATCGATGTTCAGACCCAGCAAGTTCAGCAGTTCTCGGCCGATAATAGTGATCTCGGCCGTATCAATGCCGTAGGGACAAAAAACCGAACAACGCCGGCACTCGGTGCACTGGAAAAAATAACTCCACCATTCTTTGAGGACATCTTCCGTAAGATCCCGGGCCCCGACCATTTTTCTAAAGATCTTCCCGGCCGTGGTGAATTCCCGGCGATAGACCGACCGTAACAATTCGGCCCTCAGGACCGGCATATTCTTCGGATCTCCGGACCCGATAAAGAAATGGCATTTGTCGGCGCAGGCCCCGCAACGAACGCATATATCCATAAAGATATGAAAACTCCGAAAGCGGCTGATCCGCTCCCTGATGCCATCAATAACAATGGCCTTCCAATCGTCTGGCAATTTCCAATCCGCATCTAAGGGATTCCAGACCCTTGGATTGGGTAGTCCCACGGCCTCTAAATTTTTGGGTTGGCCTGCGTAACAAAAAGTGCCGGGTTTTATTTCCGTCGGCGTATTCATCCAGCCCTTAAAGAATGGAGGGGAATGCTTTATCTGAGATACTTCTTCAGGAGATGGGACATTCTTATCAGCCATAGTTACTCCTTCTCCACTGGGATTCCAGCCTCGATCATTTTTTCTCTAAACTCTTCTTCATATTCATCATAGGTGTGGACTTTAACCGGATAATTCCAGGGATTGATGTGCCTGACCATCCGGTTGTTATTGGCCATGATACGAGTCGGACTCAGAAAGACCCCGCCCAAATGGACCAGCTTGCTGAAGGGGAAATAGGCCAGCAGGCAGCAGACCAGGAAAAAGTGCATATAAAAAAGGACCCCGACCCCCTGTGGGAGCACGGGATGAAAAGTCACCAGTCCCATGATCAGTTGCTTGGCGCTGACTATATCCACCTTGATGAGATAGCGCATCAGGATCCCGGTGGTGGCAATAGCGATGATCAATAACAAGGGGAAATAATCGGTCGGCAAGGAGATATAACGCACCGTGGGGATGTAAACTCTTCTCAAAAACAGATAGCCGGCCGCTGCCAGCAAGACAACACCACTTAGCAATAACCCAGGAAGCCCCAGGCCCGGGACAGGCCCGATGCCGGTTTGTGCAAACCCATCCAGGCTTTCCAAGAGATAGACGAAACCCAGCACCGGTTCGGTAAAAAACCGCAGGTGTCTGATTATAACCACCAGAAAGGCATAGTGAAAAAGAATGGCTGACAGCCAGAGCCATTTTTCCCACTCATAAGTAACCCGGGGCCCTTCCCCAAATTCCATGGTGTTATTTCGGAAAAGAGATCGAAAGAGAAGGATCTCCAAGACCATTCTGCCAAAAACGCCTGCCGCGCCGGACGGGTTCTCAAGTTTATTGGGTTTTATCCAGGGAAAGGACTTCTGTTGGCCGGCGGTGGTGGGAATGCGAAAAGGGACCGGGGAAAAGGACCAAAGGAGCAATCGACCAACCATTCCCACCAGAAAAATAATCATGGCCAAATAGGGGATAACCACCCCGAATAAAACCTGCAGGTTTGCCACCTGCATCCCCACAAAGGGGATAAAAACGAGAACCAGTACCGTGATGAAGGATAAGATAATGCCCAATATAAAATTCATGTAAGTCTACCTCTCCTCATTAGGTTTGGCCCTGAAACACGCAGTTATTGTGGATTTCCGATTTCGGATTGCGGAATTCCCCAACCCAAATCCGTAATCTGCAACCTAAACCGTCATGCCACGCTAATGGCGTGACACCACCATACGGTCGGGCCGCTCGACGCGGCTCCCGAATGGGAGCCTTTCTATAAGGTCGGCAAAGCCGACCGTCTGTCGAGCTTTCGAAGAGGCTCCCATCCGGGAGCCGATCTGCCGACCTTGAAGGAGGCTTCCCTTCGGAAGCCGGGACATGAAAATAGGGCTGATCGAACATTTAGCCTCGAACTCTATTTTCGTATTACACTATTGTTGGGGGCATCTCTGATGGATCTTCGATAACCAACTTAGCCCTTTTAAGCAGCCGGACGGTCCTATTATTAAGCTCATTGGCTTTTAGATCATAAATTTTTTCCCGGCACTTCATAAAGATATCAAAAGAAAGAAGCCCTAACTCGTCTATTCTGGACTCTAATTCCAGCAGATCCCGGCCGATGTGGCTTTCTCGAATCTCCGGCTCCATCTCCTCCCTGATGACTTGTTTTAATAAAAAGACAAAGGCAATCGCCTGGGAGGGGGAGAACTCTTGAATGGCACGGATTCGAATAATATTGTCCAGAAAGGGCAGCAGGGTATTGAGGTCACCCTTTTGGAAAAGACCGTCCAGAATGGGTTCAATTTCCTTGGAAAGGATATGGCCAACCGGATTGGCAAAACGATTCTTTTTACTCTTTAAGAATCTAACGGTCTCTTCAGGGTAGGTCTCAATAGTCAGTTCAAACCATCTTTTTAAAATGGCCGACTTTCTATCTGTAACGAGATTTTCCAGGCTCATAGGGGCTATGACCAGTGACGAGTGACCAGTGACGAGAAAAGGCAAAAGGTTAAAAATGCCGGGTGGAACAGAAAAACCCAATTTTTTGATTTTGTTTGAACGTTAACCCTCTCTCCTCGTGCCTTTGTCACCCGTCACTTATCACTTTGAATTGACCTGTCTTTATACACAGCCTGTCGGCTTGGGAAGACCGGCCATCTTGCAGGCCCCTTTACCAGGTCCGGAAGGGAACAACTCATAGATGTATTTAAGTTTGAAACCGGTAACCTTGGATAAAATTCGAACCATGGGGGCAATCCCATTCTTCTTGTAATAATCTTGCAGGATATTAATAACTTGCCAGTGTTCATCGGTAAGCTCTTTAATCCCTTCGGATTCCTTTACATAATCGACCCATTCCCTGGTCCAGCTATTGAAATCATCAATAAATCCATCTTCATCAACACCAAAGGTTTGTCCTTTGAATTCTACTGTTGGCATGCTTGCTCCTCCTCACAAAATTTTTTATTTTGTGGCCATTACATGACCTATTTTCTACAAAAAGTCAAGGTGATTTTATCCCTTCCCCCCTAAATTTTTCCGGAAGAGTCTATCATCCTTATTTATTATATTTCAGCGTTTTTATTTAATACTCCTAGCTTCCCCCGCAGCAGGCCACCGGGATCGGACTTGCCGGCAGGGGTAAGCCCTTCGCTATCCGATAGACTCTGGCTTGTTCCCAAAGTGCCCGGGCCCATTCCGAGGTCCCAAGGGCATGAAGATGGGTATAGGTGGCCAAAACATTTTTATAACTGATACCGTCCCCCTCCCCATCCAGACCAAACCCTTTGATCATTTTAAACACCGGGGAGATCCCTCCGGAGTCCCAATCCAAGGCCCTGGAATAGTGAAATTCATGACCTTTAAGGACCATGCCGACCGGGAAAAAGGGATTTTCTTTCCGGACCTTGATGGTGGTGTATCCATGACCTTGAGGTTTTTTCTCCAGGATAAAGGTCAAAGGCAGGGCACCCACCATGGGATAGGCCTCTCCCTGGTAAATCAAGGTCTTGCCTAAATACATCAATCCCCCGCATTCGGCATAGACCGGCAGTCCCTCTTCAATGGCTTGTTTCAGACCCAGGCGAAAGGCCTGGTTTTGAGCCAACCGAAGGGCCTGGGTCTCGGGAAATCCTCCCCCGATATAAAGACCATCCAAGGCACCCGGAAATTCCCCGGACAGGGCATTTAAAATGATTAGCCTGGCCCCGGCCTTTTCTAAGGCCTCCAGATTTTCCGGATAATAAAATTGGAAGGCCTCGTCCTGGATGACCCCGATCAAAGGTTTGGCCGTAATTGAAGCCGCACTTTCGAAACAAACCGGATGAGGGGTGAAGGACCTCATAAAAGGGGCGGCATAAGCCAAGGCCCGGAGACCATCCAAGTCCAGATAATTTTCCGCCATCGTTTGAGCGGACAGGAGCGCCTTTTCACCCTCCGGATGTTCCTGAAAAGGCAATAGTCCTAAGTGGCGTTCCGGAAAATGTGAGGATGGCATCCGTGGGACAGTCCCGAATATAGGAAGACCACAATAATGTTCAATGGATTTTCGGATTATGGTCTCGTGCCGACTTCCGGAAATATGATTCAAGATGACCCCTTTCAGATTCAGATCAGGATCAAATTGCCGGCATCCCAGGATCATGGCCGCTACGGTACGAGTGGTCTTGGTACAGTCAACGATCAGCACCAGGGGCGTTTTCAGGGCCTTGGCCAGTTCAGCCGTACTGTAGGTTCCCTGGGGGTTTATCCCATCAAACAGGCCTCGATTCCCCTCGATGAGGGATAATTCCCCGGCCCGGGCTCGATACTGAAAGGAATGCAGGACCGTTGTCTTCCTCATTAAAAAAGGGTCCAAATTAAAACACGGGTGGCCGGCTGCCATCGCCAACCACCCGGCGTCAATATAATCCGGTCCTTTTTTAAAGGGGATGACCTTAAAATCACCGGCCCTCCAGGCCGCCAGGATTCCCATGGAAAGGACGGTTTTCCCGGACCCCCCCCGAAGGGAGGCCATCATGATGCGCGGAAGGCCCATTATCTTAAGATTAACTTCAAAATATGTTTCCAGGCAGGTAAGGCCGAATGAAGGATGAGACTATTCCTCACCCTCCTCGGCAGCGCCCTGCTTACCGGCCCCTGTAATCCCGTACAGGGTGGTGCTCCCGCTGGACCAATACTCCAGCATCCCCTGCTGGACCATATTATTAACCAGCTTATTAACTTCCCTGGGTTTCCAATCTGGGAGCATGGCATAAAAATCTTTCAGATAAAACTTGGATTTGCCCTTTTTCTTTTCCAGGCTTTCCATAACAATTTTTTGGGCTTCAACTACTTCCATTTTCATCCTCTTTCTTTTTGAGGTTTAAGTTCGGGGTTCAGAGTTCGGAGTCATAAGACTATTTCCTCCGAACTCTGAACTCATCACTCCGAACTTTAGTTACGTCGAGACACCCGGCTACAAACCTTAAGCCGTAAACTTAAACTGGGAGGTCTGGCGCCAGGTGTAATAGGCCGGATCCCGGAAATCATCAATCAGGTGATGGGTGAATGGCAGACCTGTCTTTTCAAAGAATTTTTCCCAGCCGATCCGTTCAGCCCATTCCCCTAACCGTTCATATTTCCTGGCACCGGCCGCATAGACCTCAACAATATTTCGGATACAAGAGGTGGTCTCCGGCCAGCGGGGGATATTATTCGGCAGGAAGGCCACCACGACTTTGGAAAACTTTGGATAGCTGATCCGGTTGGAGACCTTGCCGCCCACCATGATGACGATCCCGTCTCCGTCCGCATCGGCCAGAGGCATAGCCGGACACATGGTATAGCAGTTTCCGCAGAACATGCAGCGGTCATTATTGACCGCTACGGACTGGGCCATGGTTCCATCCGGTTTTTCTTTTTTAGCCGGTTTGATGGCTGCGGTCGGACAGGCGGCAATGGCCAGCGGAATTTCACAGACCTTATCAATGACCTCGGCATCGATCATGGGCGGTTTGCGGTGATAGCCCAGGATGGCGATGTCGGAACAATGGACCGCCCCGCACATATTCAGACAGCAGGCCAACGAAATCCGGACATGGGCCGGCATCCTCATGCTGGTGAATTCGTCAAACAGATCATCCATGACCGCCTTGACCACGCCGGAGGCGTCGGTAGCCGGGGTATGGCAATGGATCCATCCCTGGGTGTGAATGATATTGGTGATCCCGGCACCGGTCCCGCCGATGGGGAACTTAAACCCTCCGCCGGGCTGCTTACGGCCCAGGAGGTCCTTTTTTAAAGGTTCGACTTTGGATTGATCATCGACCATAAATTCAATGTTGTTCCGGGTGGTAAAACGGAGAAAACCGCCGCAGTGTTTGTCGGCGATCTCCATGAGCTCCCGGATATGGGAGATACTCATCAACCGGGCCCCGCCTACACGGACCGTAAAGACCTTGTCGCCGCTTTCAGCTACATGGACCAGGATCCCGGGTTCCAAAATTTCATGGTAGTCCCACTTGCCAAAGTTTTTCTTGATGACCGGAGGAAGGAATTCCTGGTAATTTTTCGGTCCTATATCGGTAATTCTATCCTTTAAAGGATTTGATGGATCATAAGGCATCGGTAGTTACCTCCTATCTCTGATGATACTTGCGATATTCATTAATGTCTCGTTCGAACCCGCCCTCAACCTCTTCCGCTTTCCAGAAGATATAGGGGTTGGTCCTGGGTTCCTTAACCATTTGAGGAATCGGGGCCAGTTCAGTGGCTTCCAAAAGCTTCTGGAACCCCTTTCTCTTGATTAATTCTCCGAGACGTTCCCGGTTTTTGCCCTCTTCCATCCAATAATCCCAGATCTTTTCAATGAGTTCCTTGATTTCCGTATAGGGCGGTTCGGCGCTGATAAAAGGAACCAGCAGGGAACCCATCTGGGCGCCATCCAGGATGGGGGCCTTGGCCCCGACCAGAATGGACACGCCGGTGTCTTTGCCGACCTTCAAGGCCCTGGGCATAACATTGATGCAGTGCATGCACCGGGTGCATTCCGGAGTATTGATGGTCAGTTTTTTCCCATCCCAAGCCATACACTTGGTCGGGCACAGATCGATGACCTCTTTCTGGATATCAAAGGCCCCCCAATCGCGACCACTGTGAGCGCCGGCATTGGGCTTTAATTCACCGCCCACATAGGCTGCCACGGCCTTCTGATCGATCCGAATATCGTCGCGCCAGGTGCCGATAAAGGACATATCGGACCGGGCAATGGAAGCCACACAGCAGTTCGGACAGCCATCGAATTTAAACTTAAATTTATAGGGAAAGGCCGGGCGATGCAAATAATCCTGATATTCATTGGTCAGCTCAAAACAAATGGCCTGGGTGTCATAACAGGCATATTCACAGCGTGACTTACCCAGACAATCGGAAGGGGTACGCAGGTTAGATCCGGATCCTCCGAGGTCCTGACCGAGGTCATGGGTCAGTTCCCAAAAAACCTCTTCCAATTGAGGCGTATGAGTGCCTAAGAGGATGATATCTCCGGTAGAGCCGTGCATGTTGGTGATGCCGCTGCCCCTTCTTTCCCACAAATTACAGATCTTTTCCAGATATTCGGTGGAATAATATTTACCACCCGGCTGATTAACGCGCATAGTATGGAAATGGGCCACTCCGGGAAACATCTCCGGTTGATCGCAGTACCGGCCGATAACGCCTCCTCCGTATCCGAAAACGCCGACAATACCGCCGTGTTTCCAGTGGGTGCGTTTATGAACATAGGTCAGTTCCAGGACGCCCAGAATATCGTCACAAACATCGGCGGGAATCTGAAAATCGACTCCCTTTTCGTTCTTGGCCCGAGATTCTGCCTCTCGTTTTATATCGCTTACAAAACTCGGCCACGGCCCGCTTTCTAATTGATCCAGCAGGGGTGTTTTATGCTTCATCAGTATAACCTCCGTTCTTTAGTAATAATGATTTATTTCTGGTACCGAATGTAGGGTTATGCCCTCAGGGGCCTGCGAAAACCTGCCCACCACCTCCTCTCGAAAACACCTGGCTTATCTATCGGCGTTGTTCCCCATCTCACTATCCTCGGGCAACCCATGGGGTCGTCCTCCCAGAAATTGCCCCAAACCATTCCACTTTATAATGGAATGTGAAAAAAAAGACAAGGCAATTCGCCTTGACCCTTTGCGATTTTTTTTTAACGCTCTGGCAGGAGTGTTTAAGGGGATTTTAAATAAAATCCAAACCTTTTAATTTAAAACCAACCTATAAAATAGTTTTTCAGCTTTTGTCAACAAAAAAAGCGGCTAACCAGGTGGTCACTACGATCAAAGATGGCTTTGGCCCAATAGGGAGGGTTAGGCCGCGCCTGGCACCTTAAGTGAAAACTTCCTCAAACCCGGATTCCCCGGGTTATCTTTTATGGCCTCCCATCTTTTAAGACTTCAAAGACCCCTTCGATATGAGGGACAATATGGTGTCTTATTACAGTCAGGTCCGGGGCCGCCGGATGATAAGATAGAAGGAGGGCCGAAAATCGTTCTTCCAAGTCCTCTTGGGAAAGAGGCCTTAACCAATTCAGAAATGATTTTTGAAACCCAGGGGGCAGGACCCCTTCTCGTTCTTTTATCTCTAAGGCCTCCAAAAATCCTTCCCGGGTCATCTCCAGGCAGGTGTCTGCCGCCCAGACAATCTCCCCCACCCCATCCAGCCGATCCAGCCTCATTCTCAAGGACAGATTCAAGAAAAAGAATAACAAGGCCTCCTTGATCGACATCTCGAAAGGATCCATCAGGGGACCATATTGCCTGACCGTCACCAGCCTGACCTCTATCTCTTTCCCCTTCAATTTTACCACAAAATCACCGGCCCCATGGTGCCAGGGAAAAATCTGCTCATAGGTCTGGTGGTTATAATAAAGGGTCAAAATCTTCGAGATCTGCCGGTAAACCTGACGGGTCTGTTGGTCGGAGAGGTAGCAGGGTTTAGGGCTTCCATCCCAGAGGATTAATTTCCGGGTCCCATCGGAAGGATCACAGGAGAGGTGAAACTCAAAGAATCCTTCCAGCCAATCAGCCAGAAACAGGCTCACCGGTCCTTCCGGACCACCCTGGGAAGGGAAAACCGCTTCCCATTCGGCCTGAAAATAGACCGATGGCAACCAGGGGTAAGAAAAGGTCTTGTTTAGATGTTTTAAGGCACTGACCTCACTATTAATAACCGCCCGCCCCCGATCAGTCAGGGCGACATTCATAACGAATTGGGCCTCTCCCCGAGGAGTTCTCACCTCGATTTTGGCCGGATGATAGAGGTTGCCGTGTTTTTCGGCATAAACAAGAATTTCTTGTATATCAGAGAGCACCAGGGGACCGGCCAATTGCCTTTGGGTGGCTTCCAGGAGGAGCTTATGGTCCTCCCTGGAAATAACCTCATGAATGACTTGAAAATAGTGACTATAGGTCCAAAGATCCCTTCCGGCCGGGAACGATTCGGAGCGCTCGACAGGTAAAGGGGTCTGACCCCATTGGGCGTCTAAGGGGACCTTTCCCAGAAGAGAGGAGGCCAGAAAGGTAATCGGAGGAGGGGTTCCTTTGATCAACGATGGCCTTATTTATCCGATTCCCGATGAGGCTCAAGCTCTTGTAAGAACCGAGGATCCACCGAATATCCATAATTCAGGGCCTGATCGCAATGAAAAACGGCTGATTGAAATTCGCCTTTTTCAAAATAGGCCAAGGCAAGATTATTATGGGCAACGGCAAAGGTGGGGGCCATTTGCAGGGTCTTCTTAGAGGTTACGACACTCTCGTCCAAACGCCCTTGCATAAAATAGGCACTGGCCAGGGTGGCCAGGGCCTGAATAAACTGGGGATTAATGGCCACTGCCTTTTCCAGGGATTCGATAGCGGCCTCCAGTTCTCCCTTCTGTAAATAGGCAAAACCGAGATTACCATGGGGGACGGAAAACCTGGGTCTGACCTTAATGGCCGCCTGGTTGAGTTGAATGCACCTTTCCAGATCTCCCTGCTGAAAGTAGATCCCCCCCAGATCCACATAGGCCTCCGCTAAACTTGGGCTGCTCTGGATGGCCTCCTGAAATTCATGGATGGCCTCTTCCCATCTCTCCTGTTTGATCAAGGCTACGGCCAG
>JAZDOU010000464.1:0-7335 GCA_043798385.1 Pseudomonadota bacterium | reverse complement strand
ATTCCGATAGGGCTGGGGACTGACGGCTGCGCCAGCAACAACAACCTGGACTTATTTCAAGAAATGGACACCGCCGCCAAGCTGGAAAAAGTCCATTGTCTGGACCCAACGGTCATGAATGCCCGGAAGCTTTTGCGGATGGCCACTATAGAAGGGGCCGGGGTTTTGGATCTTGGAAACAGGGTTGGCTCCTTGGAGATCGGGAAAAAGGCCGACCTGCTGGTGCTGGACCGTTCTAAACCCCACCTGGTGCCCTGCTATGATCCTTTTTCAATGCTGGTCTATTCGGCCCAAGGGGCCGATGTGCATTCGGTCATGATAGACGGCAAGATGGTCATGGAGGATCGGAAGATACTGACCTTTGATCTCAATGAGGTCGTGGAGCAGGTGACCCGGATAAGTCGGTTGATCAATCCCCTCCTCTCCAAGGCCTAGACCCCGCCGTCCGGGCTGGAAGCGGAGCCGGAGGCCTCAATCAGAGGTCATTCAAAAGACGTTCCGGGGTCTGAAATTCAGACCCCGGAACGTCTTGGCCGGCAGATTTACTTTTCACGAGACCATCCAAACGGGTCTAGGCCTCTTTCCAGACCGGCTTTCTCTTTTCCAAAAAAGCCTTCAGTCCTTCTTCGGCATCTTTGGTCTTCATTAACTCCTGGAGATAGATCTTTTCGATTTCCTTCAATCCCTGGGCCGCAGGATCCATCAAACCGGCATTAAAGGCCTTTTTAGTTAAGGCCAGGACCAGGCCGCTTAAGGGCAGAAATTTAGCGCAGAATTTTCCCAGCTCCTCTTCCAGCGTTTCAACCGGGACGACCTTGTTGATCAATCCCAGAGACAAGGCCTCCTGGGCGCCTATGGTTTCACCTGAGAGTATCAGTTCCAGGGCCTTCTTGCGACCCGTTAGTCTGGGAAAAATCAAGGCGGCTATGGGCGGGAAGACCCCCACCTGAATCTCGGGCTGACCGAACTTGGCCTTTTCCGAGGCAATGACCAGATCGCAGTACAGGGCCAGTTCGCAACCCCCGCCTAAGGCCGCACCCTGGACCGAGGCGATGGAAAGGGCCGGCAGGGCATCCATCCGTCGGAAGATTCCATGAAAGACCTCGATCATCTCTACCACCTGATCTCCCAGATGTTCTCCCACGTCCACCCCGGCCGAAAAGGCCTTGCCTGCGGCCTTAAAGAGAAGGATTTTGATCTTAGCTTCCTTCAAGGCCTCCAGGGCCTGATTAATCTCTTTCATCATGGCAATATTGAGCACGTTGAGGGGTTCCCGGTTTAAAGTAATCGTGGCTAATCCCTCTTTCACTTCCAATTGAATGAATTGATAAGTCATGTTTTTCTCCTCCTTGATGGATTCTTAGGTTCTGTGCCTAAAAATATAACTCTAACTTTTAATAAACGCCGGTTCGATCGCTTCCGGCCTGAAGATGCTGGATGCTGGATTGACTTTATCCGGTATCCAGTATCCAGCTTATTTCTTTTTCAACCACAAAAAGGCTTCAATGAAGGGGTCGATGCCGCCGTCCAGCACCTCATCCACATTGCCGATTTCCAATTGGCTCCGGTGGTCCTTCACCAAACGGTAGGGGGCCAGGGTATAGGAACGGATTTGACTGCCCCAGGCAATGTCGGCCTGCCCCTCGTGGATCTCCTTCTTTTTTTCCTCCTTCTTTTCCATTTCCACTTCGTAGAGTCTGGCCCTCAAGACCTTAAAGGCCATGTCTTTGTTCCGGTGTTGTGATTTCTCGTTCTGGCATTGCACCACAATACCGGTAGGCAAATGGGTCAACCGGATGGCCGAACTGGTTTTGTTGACGTGTTGTCCGCCGGCCCCGCTGGCCCTGAAGGTATCAATCCGGACATCGGCCTCATTGATGGTGATGAGGATATCGTCTTCCACCTCAGGATAAACAAAAACAGAGGCAAACGAGGTGTGCCGCCGTCCCCCGGCGTCAAACGGGGAGATACGGACCAGACGATGGATCCCGGATTCGGAACGCAGATACCCATAGCCATATTTTCCCTCTATGGTGAAGGTGACGCTTTTAATCCCGGCCTCATCACCCGGCAGTTGATCGATGATTTCGGTCTTGAATCCCCGACGCTCACTCCATCGCAGATACATCCGGAGCAGCATTTCGGCCCAATCCTGGGCTTCGGTTCCGCCGGCCCCAGCATGGATGGCCATAATGGCATTATTGATATCCTCTTCCCCGGAAAGAAGTTTTTTGAGCTCCATCCCGGCCAACTGTTTTTCAAGATCCTCTAAGCGGGTCTGCACTTCACCCAGGGTTTCAAGATCCTCTTCGGCCCTGGCCAGGTCGTGAAGGATCTCGGCCTCTTCGATCTGGGTTTGAGTCTGTTCCCATTCGGAAATGATCTGCCGGAGCCTGCCCCTTTCTTTCAGGACGATCTTGGCTTGATCCGGATTATCCCATAAGGTATTTTGCGCAATCAGCTTTTCCAGAACGGCCAGGCGCTCCCTTTTAGGTGCCAGGTCAAAGATAGTCCCCTAATTTAATCAATTTGTCTTTAATGCGACTGATCTCTTCAATCATGGCTTTATTCCCCTTTTTTCTTTACGATCTGCCAAACCAATGCCGGCGAGGAAAACAAGGCAGCAGAAAACGACCAGCAGGTCGCCATAGCGGCTATAAAAAGTCTTTTCCACCCTCAAAGGTATGTTAGCATAAATTCCCCCGCTTTGAAACAAGGGAAAACTTTTTGTAATCCGCCCGGTCGAGTCGATAAAGGCGCTGAAACCCGTATTGGCGGCCCGGGCAATCCAGACCCGGTTCTCTATGGCCCGAAAAGCCAGGATAGACAAATGCTGGTAAGGAGCCGAGGTCTTCCCAAACCAGGCGTCATTGGTCATGTTGACCAGAAAATGACAGCCATCTTTTTTATAGGCCCGGCTTAATTCCGGGAAGATGGCTTCAAAACAGATCAGGACCCCCATCTTTCCCTTGGGATGAGACAACCCCTGATTTCCCGGCCCGGGGCTGAAATCCCCAATGGCCTGGACCATTTTCCCTACAAAAGGTAATAATTTTTTTAAAGGGATGTATTCTCCGAAGGGGACCAGATGAACTTTGTCGTAAAAGCTTATCCGGCCCTCCGGACTTAGCAGGTAGGCCCGATTATAAAATTGCGTTTTCCCATCCTGGACACTGGCAGCCGGGCTCCCGAACAAGAGATAGCTGCCGGTCTCATGAGCCAACTGAAATAATTGAGGGGTTAGATGGTTTTCTTTTAAAAAATAAAAAGGAACCGCTGTTTCCGGCCAGATTACCAGATCCGGGGCCTGAGCGATAAATTGTAGGGAAAGATCCTTATAAATTTTAATAGTTTTTTCTTGAAAAGCCGGATCCCACTTTAAAGACTGATCAATATTGCCCTGAATAACAGCCACTTTTATGGAAGGGGCCTTTTCATCCCGGTCCTTTTGGTTCGATAACGAGTGGCTGCCGAAAATCAAGGTTAACAGGACCAGAGAAATAGTCAGAAGGGCCTCTTTCCATTTCCGGGACCATTCCTCAAAAGGGTGGCCGGCCAATAAAAGTTGATATAAGGTCTGATTAACCAGGATGACCAGAAAAGAGACCCCATAAACCCCGACCAATTCCGCCACTTGGATCACCGGTAAGAAATTATATTGAGAATGGCCCAATAATTCCCAGGGGAAGCCGGTTAATAGATGGGCCCTCAAAAACTCCATGCCTACCCAGACCGAGGGGACCCAAAGTAAAACAAAGAGGCCCTTGGAGGGGATTAGACCCCACAGCCAGGCAAAGGCCCCGGTATATAGGGCTAAATAAAGGACCAACAGCAAAAGAATGGAATAACTGGTTATGGGGTCCAGGCCGCCGTAATAGCGCATGGAGTGGGTTACCCAATAAAAAACCCCCAAGGAATAAAACATTCCAAAAAAATATCCCAGCTTAAATCTTTTTCGGGCTGATTTATTTTCTATGGCTTTAAAAAAGGGAACCAGGGCACCCCAGGCCAGGAAAGACCAGGAAACTTTGGGGAAAGCCAGGACGACCAGGGAGGCGCTGACCAGGATCAAGGCATATTGGAGGGTTGGCTCTGTTTTGAATTGAAGTTTCATGGATTGGTACTATTGGAAGCTCGGATTTAATTAAACCATTGGTTGATTTATTCCGGCTCGTTCGGATTCCTTCTTTCCATTAACACAAGTTGATAGCCGTGGGAAGGAAAAGTTCTTCTTTTAAGATGAAGAAATGGGGAAGGAATAGGTCTGCTGACCCCTTAAGACCGGGAAGGGAGCTAACAGCCGTTAGCAATCAGCTGCCAGCATAAGCCATTTTTTTAAGGGTTTTTCTGATAGCTGAAACCTGATCGCCGACAGCTCTCATCGGAAAAATATCTTTTCCTGATGAGCACTAACTGGTTCGATTTTTTTGATAATAGGCCGTATAACGAAAAACCTGTCTGATATATTTTCTGGTGTCTTTGAAAGGGGGAACGCCATTGTGGCGATAGACCTGGGTAGGGCCGGCATTATAAGCAGCCAGGGCCAGTTTCTGGTCACCTGAAAAGACATCCAGCAAATCTTTTAAATACTGTGCTCCACCATAAATATTGTGTTTAGGGTTGAAAGGATCCTTGATCCCTAATTCCCGGGCCGTATTACGGCCTAATTGCATTAACCCTATGGCGCCTCTGGGGGAAACGGCCAGGGGATCAAACCGGGATTCGGCGTGAATTACTGCCTTGACCAGGGCCGGATCCAGGGCATATTTTCGGCAGGCCCCCCTGATCCAGTGATCGTAGGTGGATACCGAAACATCCAATTCTTCTGGGGAGAGGGTTAAATAAGCGATGTGAAGGCGAGGGGGTGAGAGTGACAGGTCGATGTGATTCCCAAATTGGCCCTGGTCGGAGTAACCCCGGGCCGTCGGCAAAAAATAAAATCCATTTACGCTTAACAAACTGATAATGACCATACCGAGAGATATTCTTTTTATATACAGACTTGGCATTAGATTCACCTTTAGCTCGAAAATAGGGTTCGAGGTTCAACCTTCGACCGGCCCTCTTTTCATGATTTGGTGGTGTCACGCCACTATCGTGACATGACGGCTTAATTAAACATATTAAGGCCTTCGGATTAAAAACAGGGCCTTTTATGACCTGAATTATAAGACTCACTATCCCGCTAACATAGGCCAGTATCTCTGAAAAGTTTCCCCGGGCTGTCTTCATAATTCGGTCCCTAATTTTTTTTTGTAATCCCTTATAAACCAGAAATTATTGTTTGTCAACTGTTTTAAATGCCTGACAAAAACAATATTCCGACATATATAAATAATTACAGCATGTTACAACAGTAGGCCCCTCCCCACAAAACCGAATAAGGTTGTAGCCTGACTATAGATATGGTAATAGGAAAAGGGATAATCAATCCAGAAGGTTAAAAGGAAGACAGCCATGACAAGCCATCAAGCCACAGTGATCGGGATTGATTTGGGAGGGACCCGGACCAAGTTAGGCCTGATCGATCTCCAGGGGAAAATCCTCCTCTTTAAACATTTTCCAACCCGCCTTGACCTGGGAAGGGAACTATCCATCAGTCGGCTCGTCCTGCATCTCGACCAATTCATTAAAGCCTCCAGACAAAAGGGGGCCATCCCGGACTTGATCGGTTTAGGGGCCCCTGGGTCCATTAACCGCCAGGAAGGGATTATCCGGCTCTCCCCGAACTTCCCTGATTGGCGGGACGTACCTATAGCTGGAATCATTAGCCAAGAAATCGGGCTGCCCACCTTGGTTGATAATGATGCCAATGTGGTCCCCTATGCCGAAAAATGGGTCGGGGCAGCAAAGGATCTGAACCATTTTGTCTGTTTAACCCTGGGAACCGGCCTGGGAAGCGGCCTGTTCCTAAATGGCCGGCCCTGGTATGGCGCCCAGGGAAGCGGTCCGGAATTCGGCCATATCACCATTCAACCTCAGGGGTTACGCTGTGGCTGCGGAAACCGGGGTTGTCTGGAGACCCTGGCCTCGGCCACCTATTTGCTTAAAAAAGCCCAAAAAGGTTTGGATAAAGGGGTCTCCACCCTACTGACCGAACTCCAGTCTAAAGGATCAAAGCCACTTTCCGCCCGGCTCCTTTTTCAGGCGGCCCGTCAGGGGGATCCATTTTGTAGCTCCCTTTTTGCCGAAATGGGAAAATTTCTGGGAATAGCCCTGGCAAATCTCGTCCATATCCTGGGAATTGAAGGGGTCATCCTGGGAGGCGGTGTCAGCCGGGCCTCCACAATTTTCTTGCCATATCTCAAAAAAGAATTTAATAAACGATTAACCATGATCCCTCCGGAAAAGGTCTCTATTCGGGTCTCTTTTTTAGGTGACAAGAGCGGGATCCTGGGAGCCGCCAAAATGGCGCTGGACCGAAACAAAAGACGTTAAAAAAGAAAGGATGTTATGGCCAAAGGGAGAAAGATTAGTCGAAAAGAACTTCTCAAAAAACCGGATGAGTTTATTACCCTCTCGACCCAGACCTTGAATTGGGTTAAAGATAATTACACCAAGGTAATCTGGATAGGTTCAGGAGTGGTCTTACTGGCAATCTTATATTTCGGGTATTCCGCTTACCAGAATCGACAGGAAAGACTGGCCCATGAAAAGTATTTTTCCAGCCTGGAGATAACCGACACCGATAAAAAACTGAAGCAATTAGGTGAAATTATTAATGAGTACCCCAGGACCAAGGCCGCCTTTGACTCCCTGGTAACGGTCGGCCATCTCTATTACCAGAAAAAGGACTTTCCCAAAGCGATTTCTGCCTATCAGTCGGCCCTTAACAAAGGGAATTTCCCGCCGGCCGTCAAAACCCTGACCTTAGAGAACCTGGCCTATGCCCTGGAGCAGAAAGGAGATCTTCAGCAGGCCGCCAAAACCTTTTCAGAGATAGGTCAGGGAAAAGAAAATCTCCTGAAAGAGGACGCTCTGTTAAGTCTGGCCCGGGTTTATCAAAAGATGGGCCGGCCCCAGGAGGCCAAATCCACTTACCAAAACTTTCTAAAATCCTTCCCCAAATCAATCTACGCCTCGATGGTCAAGGATCGTTTGTCCAAGCTTTGACGGCACAGTAAAAAGTCGGAGTTCATTCAAAAGACGTTCCGGGGTCTGAATTTCAATGGTTGTCCAAAAGGCAACTTATCGCCCTATCCCGGCCCAATGGCTAACTTGATTCCAGTAGGGCATCCACCGAAGCCTGTCTCAAGCCTGGGTGTAGGCCTGCTGAAGATAAAATATCAAAATTTGGCCCGGCAAAGAACCTCAGAGTCGAAGTTGGACAACCAT
>JAZDOU010000060.1:0-11908 GCA_043798385.1 Pseudomonadota bacterium | reverse complement strand
TCTCGATGAGCCGACCAACGGGGTGGACCCGGTTTCCAGACGCGAATTCTGGCGTATCCTTTATCAGTTACTCAAGGAAAAAGTCACTATTTTCGTCTCCACCGCCTACCTGGATGAAGCCGAACGCTGCAACCGGATCGGCCTGATGCACCAGGGGAAGATAGTGGCCCTGGGCACCCCGGAGGAGGTCAAGAAACTGATGAGAGGGGTGATCCTCGAAATTCGATCCAATCAACCTCGTCAGGCCAAGGCCTTGCTACGAAATCACTATAAAGCCGATTCGGTGGGGCTGTTCGGCGACCGGATTCACCTGGTTTCCCAGGAGCCGGAAAAAGATGTCGAACAGGCCCGGAAGATCGTTGTCGGGGCGGGGTTAAACCTTTTGGGGATCGCCATCATTGATCCTTCCCTTGAGGATGTATTCATCTCAGTGGTATCCCAAAGGGCTGAAAGACCCCCCCACCTCAGTCCTCCCTTGCTAAGAGGGGAGGAGCCCTTTAATCAATGAGATCGTCTATGAAAGTCCCGAAAAACGGCCAGGCCGTAGTGGTCCAGGATCTGGAAAGGCGTTTCGGCAGCTTCCTGGCAGTGAACCGAGTCAGCTTTGAAGTCGGGCAAGGAGAAATCTTTGGATTCCTCGGTCCGAACGGGGCCGGCAAATCGACCACTATCCGCATCCTCTGCGGGATTTTGGCCCCCAGCGGCGGTCAGGGGTCGGTGGCCGGTTTTGATATCCTGAAAGAGGCCGAAAAGATCAAGGCCCACATCGGCTATATGAGCCAGAAATTTTCCCTTTACGAGGACCTGACCGTAGAGGAAAACATCAACTTTTATGGCGGTATTTATACTATTCCAGAGGCCAAAAAAAAGGAACGCAAAGAATGGGTCATCGAAATGGCCGGCCTCAAAGACCACCGCCGGACCCGCACGGCCTTGCTTTCCGGAGGCTGGAAACAACGGCTGGCCCTGGGCTGCGCTATTCTCCATGAGCCGCCGATCATCTTTCTGGATGAACCCACCTCCGGGGTGGATCCCATCAGCCGCCGCCAGTTCTGGGATTTGATCTACGAACTCTCCGGAAAGGGGGTTACGGTTTTTGTAACCACCCACTACATGGATGAGGCCGAATATTGTGACCGGATCGGTTTGATTTATCGGGGGGAATTGATCGCCCTGGGGACCCCGCAAATTCTCAAGACCGAGTTGATGCAAGAGGAGGTCCTGGATCTGCAGTGCCGGCATCCCCAGGAGGCTATGGAAATTATTGAGCCGATTGCCGGGATTAAAGAAGTCGCCCTTTTCGGCAAGGGGCTTCATGTCGTGGTGGAAGATGCCCAGGGTGCTGTTGAGGTTATCAAACAGACCCTGGCGGATCATGGTTTTCCGGTTTCCCGGATAGAAAAGATCGTCCCGTCTTTAGAAGATGTCTTTGTTTCCTTGATCGAGGCCCGGGATCGGGAGGAACAACCCCAACAGGATGTGCGCCAATGAGGCTGCCCCGCATCTGGGCCATGGCCCGCAAGGAATTCATCCATATCTTTCGGGATCCCAGGAGTCTGGGCATGGGCATCGCCATCCCGATGATCATGCTGATCCTCTTCGGTTACGCCCTGACCCTGGATGTCGACAAGGTCCCCCTGGTCATCTGGGACCAGAATCGCTCCCAGGCCAGTCGGGAGTTTATCAGTCATTTTTTAGGTTCCCGCTATTTCTCGCTACAGGGTTATGTGGACAGGTATCAGGAAGTGGAAAAGGCCATTGATTCCCGCCGGGCCATAGTTTCCCTGATTATCCCGCCTGACTTTGCCGGTCGGCTATCGGCCGGCCGGAAGACCAACGTTCAATTGATTGTGGATGGCAGCGATTCCAATACAGCCACCATTGCCTCCGGCTATGCCGAAGTCATCACGGCCGCCTTCTCCCAAAATATTATCCTCAAGGAGTTCAAGAAAATGGGCGGGGGGTCCATTATCATCCCCATCGAGTTGAGGCCCCGGGTCTGGTTTAATGCGGATATGGAATCCAGGAATTATATCATTCCCGGTCTGATCGCCGTCATCATGATGGTCATTGCCGCTTTATTGACTTCCTTGACGGTAGCTAAAGAATGGGAACAGGGGACCATGGAGCAACTCATTTCCACGCCGGTCAAGGCCACGGAATTGATTATCGGAAAACTCATTCCTTATTTTGTTGTCGGCCTCTTTGATGTCCTGCTGGCTGTCTTAATGGGGGAATTTCTCTTCCAGGTGCCTTTAAGGGGCAGTGTGGCCCTGATTTTCGCCCAGGCCGCCATCTTTTTAATCGGGACCTTGTCGCTGGGTATGTTGATCAGTATTGTTACCAAAAACCAGTTGCTGGCCAGCCAGTTGGCCATGGTAGCCACCTTTTTACCGGCTTTTCTGCTTTCCGGTTTTGCTTATCCTATCCGGAGTATGCCCATGGTGTTGCAATGGATCACCTATCTGGTCCCGGCCAAGTATTTCGTCATCCTGTTAAAGGGGATTTATCTGAAGGGGGTCGGCCCGAGGGTTTTGTTTGTGGAGGGGATTTTTCTGGCTGTTTTTGGTGCAATCATGTTTGGCCTGGCTAATAAAAAATTCAAAAAAAAGTTGATCTGATTATGTTTGGGCGGCTGAAGCAGATTTTGATTAAAGAATTTATCCAGATCTTTCGGGATCCCAGGTCCCGGGGCATCGTCTTTATCATGCCCATCTTCCAGATGCTTATTTTTGGTTATGCCGTCACCACCGACGTCAAACACGTGGCTACGGCCGTCTATGATCCGGATAACAGCCTGGCCAGCCGGGAGCTGGTCACCCGGTTTGTCCATTCCGGATATTTCGATATCGAGGTCAACATAAGCCGGGAGGAACAGATCCAGGAATTAGTAGACCATGGGCGGGTTCAGGCCTTGATACGTCTCAATAAGGGCTTTGAGAAGGACCTGAAGTCGGGAAGAACGGGTATCGTTCAACTGATTGTGGATGGGACTGATTCCAATACGGCGGCTATTGTCCTCAACTATAGCAACAAAATTGTTTCCCAGTATTCTCAGGAGCTTTTGTTACAAAGAGTCCTTCGTCTTGGCGGGTCCAATCAGAAACTGAACCGGGTGGAACTTTCGACCAGGGCCTGGTTCAATGAAAATCTGGAGAGCAGAAATTTTTACGTTCCCGGTGTTATTGCCCTGCTGGTCATGCTCATCACCCTTTTGTTGACCAGTATGGCCGTAGTCCGGGAGAAAGAGATCGGGACCATGGAACAAATCATGGTCACTCCCATCACCCCCAAAGAATTTATCCTGGGTAAGACCCTGCCCTTTACTCTAATTAGTTTCATCGATGTCTTCTTGATTACGATGGTAGCCGTTTTTTGGTTTGAGGTGCCCATTCGCGGAAGTCTTGGGCTTCTGTTTCTGGCCACCAGCCTCTACTTGATGACTACCCTGGGCGTAGGTCTGTTCATCTCAACAGTCAGCCGGACCCAGCAGCAGGCCATGATGAGCGCCTTCTTTTTTCAATTCCCGGCCGTATTGCTTTCCGGCTTCGTCTTTCCCATTGCCAACATGCCGGAGGTCGTTCAGTGGCTGACCTATTTTCATCCCTTGCGCTATTTCCTGGTCATCATCCGGGGAATTTTTTTGAAGGGGGTGGGAATGACTATTCTCTGGCCCCATCTGCTGGCTTTAGCCATCATGGGCTCAATCATTTTATGGCTGGCCTCAAAGCGCTTTCGAAAGACTATGGCCTAACAGGCGCCAGCCGGTATTAAAAAATTGGTCATTATTCGACTATTAAGGAGACTTGATATGGGACGGTGTTGGTTTCGATCAATCAATGTGATGTTATGGATCTCTATTTTTTTATTGGCGGCTTCTCCTGGCTGGACCGATTCCAGCCAGGGCAAGGGATTTAACCAACCGCTAACCTTGCCGGAGTGTATCCGGATAGCCCTGGAAACAAACCCTCTCCCGCAGGCGGCCATGAAGGGGATCCTGGCCGCCAAAGAGTCATCCGGTGAGGCCCTGGCCCCTTATTTCCCTGACTTGAGTCTCCAGACACGCTATGCCTACTGGCAACAACGAGCCTTTTTACCCAGCGGTCTTTCTATCCCCGGACGGCCTGTGTCCAGACTTATCGGCCCGACCGACGACTGGATGGCCGGACTGCGGGCCCGGTATACCCTTTTTGACAGTGGCGAACGGCGGGCCCAATATCAATCGGCTCTGGCCAGACAAGGGGTGGCCGAAGAAGAAAAGGCTCGGATCATTCAGGATCTTATCCTGGGCGTCCACCAGGGATTTTACGGATTGGCCGCCGCCCTGGAAACGCGTCAGGTCGCTGAGAAAAATCTCTCTCAGATCAAAGAGCACTTACGGCTGGCCAGGGAGAGGAAGGCCGCCGGAGCAGTTCCCCTGGCCGATGTCCTCCGGGTTCAAGTAGAAGCGGCTAATGGCGAGTTGTCCTTAGTCCGGGCGGAAACACTGGTCCGCATCTCCAAGGGAAATTTAAATACCGTCATGGGTCTGCCGGCCGAGACGCCCGTTGTGATCGCCACTACAGGAGACGGAATCCCATCGCCGGATCAAATCAACCTCACCCAGGCCTTTGAGCAGGCCGTTCAAGGCCGCCCGGAACTAAAGGGCGCCTTAAAGCGCATTGAGGCCTCTAAAAGCAGCGTCGATTTGGCCAAGAGCGCCTTTGGACCGAAAGTCCGGGCTGAAGGAAGCTACGGCCGGAGGGACACGGAGTTTATTCCCAGGGACGAAGAATGGCTGGCCGGCATCTCCATAGAATGGCCCCTCTTTACCGGTTTTTACAGGCAACACCGTTTAGCCCGGGCCAAGGCTGAGGTTTCCAAAGAAGAGGCCGAGGCCAAACAACTTCTCTTAAAGGTTCGGCAAGAGGTCTGGACGGCTCATTCCAAACTCAAAGAGGCTTTCGAGGCCGTGCAGGCGACCAAAGCCCTGGTCCGGGACGCCCAGGAGAGTATGCGTCTGGCCAAGGAACGTTATGAGGTGGGGGCCGGAACCATCACCGATCTCTTGGATGCCCAAACCGCCCTGGCCCGGGCCCTGGCCACCCAGGTTGAAACCGAATGGGACTACCACACCGCCAAGGCCGTCTTTGAACGATCGATTGGAAGGATACCAGGGGAAGGCAAATCCTGATCGACTTAAAACAACAAAGATTTTGTCAACAACTAAAGGAAGAACAATCAGACCCCATGGACTCAAAAATCAGCCGGATAAAAGAAGAGATCCGAAGACTAACGGAAGAGAAGTCGGAGCGGGAAGCGGCTCTGCCGGCTCACTCCATCCGCCCCCATCAATTGTTGATCATCGAGGAACTGGAAGAGGAGATCGCCCGGAAACAAAAGGAATTGGAAGGGGCGTGGCACCACCAAATATGAAAATAGGTACAGGTTGATCAAGACTCAAATTCTATTTTCGTACTAAGTATGGGGCGGAAAGATGGGCCGTAAAACCATATATATAGATGCCTTAGTCCTCTTTCTATTGACGGCAATTACAATACTAATGACTTACCCCGTTGTTTCTTGTTGGACTCAGTCCATAATAGGGGATCCAGGCGATTCCCTTTTAAACGCCTGGATCCTGGCCTGGGATGTTCATAAGATCACTTCGGGAGAATGGTTGTCTATTTTTCACGCCAACATTTTTTATCCTCATTCCAATACCCTGGCTTATTCCGAACATATGGTGGGCAATGCCCTATTGGCCTTGCCCATACTAACCATTTCCAAAAACTCCATACTGACCTATAACCTGGTTTCCCTGATCGGCTTCATTCTTTCCGCTTTTGGGATGTATCTATTGGTTGTTGATTTGACGAAAAACCGCTATGGGGCTTTCATCTCGGCTCTGATTTTTGGTTTCTTCCCCTGGCGATTTGCCCATGGGGCTCACATCCAGATAGCATCATCCCAATGGATCCCCTTTACTTTTCTTTATTTACATAGATTTTTCAATGACCTATCTTATAAAAACACTATCCTCTTTACCCTTTTCTTTATTTTACAATTTATAACAAGTGGTTATTATGGTGTTTATCTCGCTCTTTTTGTCTGTTTATTGATTCTCTTTGTTTTGCCTCACAGAAATATCCCTTATAAGCCCTTAATCCTCCGCTTAGGGCTGTTTGTAATATTTTCCACTATCTGTATTTTCCCTTTCTATTATCCCTACATCAAAGTAAAGCAAGAAATGGGTTTTACCCGTTCCCTGAGTGAAGTAATTATGTATTCCCCAGATTTCTTAAACTACTTGAGCGCTGAAGGTATTAATCGAGTTTGGGGGAAAGCCACTCAACTATTTGGCAGAAAAGAAGGATTGTTTCTTGGTATAACGACCATCCTAATGGGAATAGCCGGTATTATTAACGTCCTGAAGAGAAAAGAAATACCACCCTCCAAAAATCATATTCAAATGAATGAAAGAACAAGAATCGTCTTGAATATTTTGAATAAGGCAATTTCTTATTTGTTTATTTTTTATATTTTGGTTGCCTTGCTGGTTTTTGTAACCGGTGGTTTTTCTGCCATAGTCCTGGGCGTTGCGATAAGTGCAACCGGCCTTGAAAGGCCTCTCTGGATCATTCTCTTTTTGGGGGGAATTAAGATTTTAATTCACTGGATTCGAACAGGGGGGCTTTGGACTTTCGGGTTTTCAATCAATTCCCCCATCCCCGGATTCTATTTGGGGATGCTCTTCTTGTCTTTTGTGCTTTCCTTCGGACCAATTATACACTCCCATGGCAATGAAATATTTCAATACAGCCCTTATCTTTTCTTTTATAAGTATTTCCCCGGTTTTAATGGGTTAAGGACACCATCCAGAATTATTATCATGGTTGCTTTAAGTCTAAGCGTATTAGCAGGCTTCGGGATGAAGGGGATATTGGCAAAAAGTAAAAATACCCTTTTTAATGTTTTGCTTACCGGTATCTTAGCTGTTTTGATATTAGTGGAATATATATCGGTACCCATTCCAATGGCTTCTGTTCCAACGGGGAAGGATATTCCCCTGGTGTATCAATGGCTTTCTAATCAGAAGGGAGACTTTCCTGTCTTGGAACTTCCTTTACCTTTCGGCCCGCGTGATGTCTGGATCGAGGCCCAACGGATGTATTTTTCCACTTATCATTGGAAAAAATTGGTCAACGGCTATAGCGGATATTTCCCTCCCGATTATGATTCTCTTTATCAAAAGGGGATAAAGGGATTCCCTTCAGATGATTCAATCGGTCTTTTGAGAAGACGGGGAATAAAATATTTCATCATTCATTTTGATGAATATGAAAAACAAGACAGGGAGTTTGTTGAAAATTTAGCAAAAGGATACAAGGATATCCTCCAGCCTGTGACCCATTTTAAAAACGACTTTGTTTATGAATTAGTTCTCATCCGGAAATGATCTTTCCGGATGAGAACATACAGCTGCCGGCTATCCTCTTTGGCCAGAAATCCTTTAAAAAGGATTTCTGGCGAGAGCTTCAGGCCGGTCCCCGAATGGGGACCTTAGCATAGGTCGATAAAATCGACCGGCCGAAATCGAGGTGTTTCCATCCGGAAATTCGAATTTCCGGATGGAAACGAATTAGCCAGAAAACCATAGTCGTCCGGATAAAAGATTGTGCTCACCAGTCCAAAGGTTCCCAACAGTGTAGTAAGCCTATTAATTGAATAGTATTTGAATTAGTTCTCATCCGGAAATGACCTTTCCGGATGGAAACGAATTAATATTTTTAAAGCTGGCAGGGTTGGGATAAAAAAAGGAGGATGGTCGGTCATGGGCTTTCTTCCTGAAATCTTGTTTTTGAATTTTTGTTCTTTATCTACTTTACAAGAGGAGTACCCATGAAAAAACATGCAGCATTTATGCTCGGGCTCTTAGTTGTTGTGTCTCTGTCTCTGACCCCATCGTTTGCACAAACGGCCCCGTTTGATTCAAAAGATTTTAGAGAGTTTGTCAATAGAGAGATGAAATTTTGGAAGGTTCCGGGCGCCGCCATTCTTGTTATCCAGGATGGTAAAATCGTTTTTTCAGAGGGCTTCGGTTATAAAGACTTGGAAAAAGGGGTACCCGTAACACCAAAAACCCTTTTTGGCATAGGCTCCTGCAGCAAGGCCTTTACCGCCCTCTCCATAGGGATGCTGGTTGATGAAAAAAAGATCGACTTTGACAAACCGGTAAGAGAATACTATCCGGCATTCAAACTCTATGACTCTTATGCCACTGAACACGTTACAGTACGGGATGTCTTGTCCCACAGGACCGGTATCCCCAGGTACGACTTTGCTATTGACCCGAAGGATTGCTCGCGGGAAAAGGCCGTTATTAAACTCAAATACCTCAAGCCCAACACCGGTATCCGGGAACGGTTTCAATATAACAATTTCCACTATGCCGTTGCCGGCGCCATTGTAGATAAGGTCTCGGGCCAACCCTGGGAGAATTTTGTAAGCAAAAGAATATTCAAACCCCTGGGGATGAACAGCTCAAACCTTACTCCGGAAGACTCTAAAAAATCGTCCGACTTTGCCCTGCCGTACAAAATAGACCTGGAGGCGCTGAAAAGGTTTCCAGAAAACCGGTCAGAGGTATACCGCTCGCCTTTAAAGGAACTGCCCTTTGAAAACATAGGGGTATACGGACCGGCCGGCTCCATTAATTCCAATCTTGAGGATATGGCCAAATGGGTAATGTTACACCTCAACGGAGGCAAATCAGGAGAAGAGCAACTTGTCTCAAGCAGCGTCTTGCTCCAGCTTTGTTCCCCCCAGATGTTAACAGGGAGCCCCATGATATTCGAGGAAATCCTCCCCGGCAGTTACGGATTGGCCTGGATGATAACCCCCTATCGGGGACATTATCTTGTCAGCCACGAAGGAATGATCGAAGGGTTCACCGCCCATGTGGGTTTTTTGCCAAAGAAAAAGGCCGGCCTGGTCATCCTTACCAACAGATCGAACAATTTTGAATTTACTGCTACGGTCTCTTTCAAGGCCTATGACCGTTTGTTAGGTCTTCAAGAAATCCCTTGGAGCCAAAGATTATCGGATAAAATTCCCAAGGAATTGGAGGCACTAAAAGAAAAGATGGCCGCCGAAGAAAGGAACCGGAAAATAGACACCAAGCCATCACACGCCTATAGTGATTTCACAGGTAGATACGAGCACCCTGCCTTCGGGATGGCAAAAATAGAGATCGAGGATAAGGGGCTCAAGTTTTCCCTGAGAGACATTGAAGAAGCCACCTGCCTCCTTAAGCATTACCAGTACGATACTTTCAAAATGGACTGCCAGGGGACGATAGGCGGGTTAAACTTAAAAGTAACTTTCCTTATGGATGAAAATGGCGACATAGATAGGCTTTCAATTCCTCTTGAAGCGGCTGCGGAGGAGATAGCCTTCAGAAAAATTTTGAAGTAAATGGCATTATCTATCCTTTGTCCGGGATGGAACGGTAACTAAGTAAGAGGGTATTTTAAGTGAAATTCATGGCCTATAAAAAGATCCTATTATTTCTTTTCTTGTTTCCTTTTTGTTTTTCTTTCTCACCGTCCTGGGCCACGACCTTGGATCCGATCATCTTCCCTCCCGGAGAGATTCGGGCCGTTCTCACTGCCGAAGCGGTCAATCAGGACTTGATCAACCAGGGACGGGCCACTGCGACCACCAAGCCCTTTATGGACGGAACGGCGGTCTATGAGATTCGCACTGTCCGGGACCTGTATATGGTCCGGACCTATTTGAAAGATCCCAACCGCTTGAAGGATGGTGCCGTAGGAAGCTGGTTAATGAATGGGGCCGCACTTCGGGGAAAAACCCCGGCCCAAGTGAAAGACCTCTTTGCCTTACCGGCCTTGAATGATTACCTCACAACCGTAAAACTACCGGCGGGAACTATACTGAGAACCGGTAGTGCCGGACCGATTATCGGCTGGGGGGATGGTGGCGGCCAACAGATCCTACTCATTACCCGCCTCACAGCAGATGATTATGAACAACAGAGGACCTTGGTCAATCAATCCTCCCTCCTGTCTCCCTTGGTTAACGGCACGAATGCCAGGGCGGTGGCTTCCTATCTGGACAATCTTCCCTCAGCCGAAGCCTATAGCGATAGGGAAGTGGTACAACTCCTGATCGGCTATTTGTCGGGAGAATCGTTAGGGAAGGCCCTGACACAAATCAGTCCCGAGCGTTATGACAGTTTAACCCAAATAGACATTCAAAACTCAAGGCTCTTTTTAAGTCGCCTGATGGACCGGCGATGGTCCCGCCAGACAAATACGGCCTTTTCCCGGCAGCCTCAAAGACCTTCACCCAATGCTCCGGACTCTCCCAAGACCGGCCCTCTAACAACCTGGTCCCTAAATCAGGAAGGCTATTCCTTTTGGGGGGAAGGCATAGGGACCTTTGGCCGTCAGGATTCCACCCGGGAGCATACCGGTTTTAACTATCAAACCGGAGGGATGTTTTTGGGAACCGACTCCCTGCCCCGAAAAGACCTGATCCTGGGAGCAGGATTAGGTTTGGCCCGGACCGGTTTCTATTGGGATGACACCCTGGGAAATGGAAATATCAATTCTCTGGACCTGGGTCTGTATGGGGGTTACACTGCCGATCCATTTTTTCTTGATGGGGCATTGTCCACCGGACTCCGAAAGGCCCAAATCAGCCGCCGCATATCTTTTCCCGGCGTAGACCGCATCGCCTCCGGTTTTCCTGACGGGTATAAACTCGGTGCCGGTTTAAAAAGCGGATTCACCGTGGTCCTGGGGGACTGGCGGCTTCAACCCCTGACCCAAATTCATTTTTTCTATATTGCCCAGGATGCCGTCCGGGAGAGCGGTGCCGGGGACTTGAATTTGAATCTGGAGGGTTATAATTCCTGGACCTGGAGAGGGGAAGTGGGCTTGGCCTTGTCCCGGACCTTTATCATGGGAAACCAGATGAGCCTATCGCCGGAATTCCGTCTTGGCTGGGGTCGTCAGACCGCCCTGGACAATCGGGAAATAAAGGCCTATTTAACTGACCGTTCGGAAAGTTTTTTAACCACCGGCTATCGCGGGAATACCGATGGTTTCATGACAATGATCGGTGTTAGGACCCGGTGGGGGGACGGAGCCTCTTTCTTTTTAGGCTATCAAGGGGAGAATCGTTCGGACTTTTCAGCCCATGCTTTCAACGCGGTTTTTCAATTTCGGTTTTAAACTCAGGGGTAGCCCATTCATACCGTACCATCCCATTAGACAGGATGTCCACTCCAAAGCCATAATCGCTGGTTATGGGAAAGGGGGACATCCATTAGATTCAGAAATTTTTTTTTAGTAGGAGAAAAATCAAGCAAGATATATAGTAATAGAGACGGCACAGGGCCGTGTAGGAAGTCCAGAGGGAATTTTTAGCGAGAATTGAGTTTTCCTATGGCAGAGATCGCTCGCCATGTGAGGGTTGGAATAACCGCTTTAGCCATGGCGAATATAGGCGTGGAGGCAAAAAGTAAAACTGAATGAATTGGACAACGTCCCCCGTCCAAGTATCAAAGCTGCGGAGGAGGCTCTGTTTCTACTTGAACCGGGAATTGAGGATTTCTATGGTCGAGATCGTCCGACACGTTGGTATGGGGAAAACTGGGGTGGCCACGGCTATTAAGGGGATAGAGGCTGATAGCAAGTTTTACTTTGAATGAAATGAACAACGTCCCCTATTTTTCGTAAAGGTGAAAAATCCATTCGTGTTAAAAAAATTTCTACTGATCATTTGCCTGGCAATCCTTATTTTCTTAGGCATTAATTTAATAGTCCCGAATGTCTCCCAACTTAAAAAGGTGTCTCCCCGGAAGACCTCTTTCATGGAATACCGTGAAAAGGAGTGGCGG
>JAZDOU010000439.1:0-2607 GCA_043798385.1 Pseudomonadota bacterium | reverse complement strand
TTATATTTCTTGGCGATGGCACTCCAAATTATTCCCTCCGGAATAAATTTAGAGTTTTGCACAACCGGAAAGGGATATTTCCTTAAGACATCGGTCCTTAGAAAACCCCATTTTTCCCCTTTGATCTTGAATTTATATCGGATTTCCAAACTGTCGGAATCCAGTCCCTCGGAGGGGAATTTATCCCCAACTATTTTTCCCCCTTGGTCCATACAATGTCCGGTGACCCCGACAAATTTTTCCCTCTCTTCCCCCGGAATGTCTTCCCAATAATATTTGAATCGCTCCAGGGTCTCGGGCACAAAACCGTCGTCGGAGTCGATCAGTAAAAAAAATTCACCCCGAGCCTCCTGGACCCCCCAGTTGAAGGCCACAGGCTTCCCTTGATTTTCCTGCCGGATACACCGGATGGGAAAGGCGGCTTCATTCTGCCAATCCTTGATTAAACCCGAAGTATGATCGGATGAGCCGTCATCGACAATGAGCCACTCAAAATCCCTGAAGGTCTGTTCTTGAAGGCTTATGTAAACCCGGTTTAATGTATGGGCCCGATTATAGGTCGGAGTAAAAACCGTGAAGGTATATTGATATGGTGACGCCACCGGGTGCCCTAAGCCTTAAATGAACGATTTCCGCCGACCCGTTCAATTAAATTTTCCCACTGGTCCATAATTTTTTTCAGTCCAAAGCGCTCAACTATTTCCACACCTCGTCTACCTAACTGTTTTCTTTCGGCCTCATCGCTCATCAAACGGTCCAGGGCCTCGGCCAAGGCCCCAACATCTCCCGGGGGCACTAAAAGACCGTCTATGCCCTCTCGGACTATTTCCCTTACCCCTTCGTGGTATTCGCTGGAAATAACCGGCAGGCCGCAGGCCATGGCCTCGCACAAGGCCATTGGAAACCCCTCAAAGCGGGAAGACAGGACGAAAAGGTCACCCTTCCTGAGGATTGGGTAGGGATTTTTTACTACTCCGAGAAAATGCACCCGAGAAGATAAGTCAAGCCTGTCCCTGAGCCCTTCCAGGTCAGACCGTAAAGGTCCATCGCCAAGGATCACCAGTCGCCAATCCGGATGCCGATCTTTGATCAACGCAAAAGCCTGTATAAGAATATCCATTCGTTTCTCTGCCGATATTCTTCCCATAGCCAAAACGGTTGGCACGTGAAGCGTTTCATCCTTGATACTTCCTCGTTCCTCCAATAACACCGGGTTGGGAATGATGGTCGTCTGTTTTTGAATCTTGACAGGGAAATAGCTTTTGGCCCTCAGGTTGAGCACCACTACCTGACCGGCCCTCGAATAAGTCCATAAGCGTAACCCCCTCCAAAGAGGTCCGATGGGAGTCACCGCCGGATCGGAATGTTCGGAGACTAACACTGGTATTTTTGAACCCAGGCAAGCCAAAAGGACAAGGACATTGGTCAAATCAATAAAGCTGATAATCATATCCGGGGACTGGCTGCGGATGGTCTGCCGTAAGATATGTATCCTTCTCAGATTATTCCAAAGGCCTATGCCCGGATTAGAAGAATAACCCAGGATGCCCAGGGGAAGGTGGTTAACCTGAGGATCTAAATCATAAAAGGGTGGGGCTGAACCGTCATCAAAAGTAATCAGATTTACCTTGACTCCCTTCCCGGACCAGTAGTTAGCCATGTTGGTCATTACCCGCTCGGCCCCACCAGGAGAAAGGGAGGAGATAATTAAGAGGATGCGATTGATCAATATCTGTCTTAAAATCCCTTTTCTAAATTAAGGGACGGGTTCGTTTTCTGTTAATCCTGACCATAGTGCCTCTGGTGAGGAATAAAGACAAAGAGGTCAGTATAAAAATCCGGTTTACCATGATTTGCCGATGAAGTTGAAAAGACATCTTTAATAATCTAAATGACGATTTTTTCGAGCAATGCAGCAAACAGCGTGCCCATCGTACAAGTTGCTCTGCCCGGATTTGGAAAAGTTCCTTTGGGTCAAAAGCGATCTTGAAAGAAAATCGCTTAAAAATATCTTCCGATAAAGCAGAAATAACTTCAGGTAGATGTCGGTATCGATAGGTGAACTGATTTTTGAGAGTCTGCCCGGAGATGACCACAAGTTCCTCCGCTAATTCAGAAGAGATAGACAAACCAAATCTCTCGAAGTTTTCCCGGATGACTAAAGAATAACTTCGAAATTGCCTTTCACCCAGATCAGCCCTATTGACGCTGCTCGGGTGTAATCGATACCTAAGAAGCACCTCCGGAATAAACAATAAATCTCCGCAGAATGATAACCGGTTCCAGAGATCAAAATCCTCAGCCCCATTAGTTTCCAACCGATAATTGATTTGATGATCGCGAAGAGTTTGGGTTCTAATCATCACGGTGGGATGAGTAAAAATATTCATCCAGATCAAAAGCCATTTGGTAACGTTACTTGAAAAACCGACCCCTTGCCGATTTTGGATGAGAATTCCCTGTTCATCCATTAAATCGTGGAGGCCGTAACCCAGAACGGCGTTGGGATTCTTGTCGAGATATTTTTTTTGGATTTCCAGACGATTTGGAAAACTCTCATCATCTGCATCCATACGGGCGATGTATTCCCCTTTGGACAGCTCCACT
>JAZDOU010000438.1:0-5791 GCA_043798385.1 Pseudomonadota bacterium | reverse complement strand
CGCTCCCGTAGTTCCAGCGGAGCGGTTTTATGATTGAGACCAACAACGACAATTTCCAAATTTAAATCCTTTAAGTTCCAAAAGGACTAATTAGTTTCCATCCGGAAATTCAAATTTCCGGATGGAAACACCTCGATTTCGGCATGGAGCTCTCGCCAGAAACCCTTTTTAGAGGGTTTCTGGCCAAAGAGGATAGCCGGCAGCTGTATGTTCTCATCCGGAAAGATCGTTTCCGGATGAGAACATACTACAATATGTTGTATATTTTTTCTCAGAGATGCCTTTATGTTGTATTTTTTTCTTTACATCACCATTTATTATTTCTATAATATAAAAAAATTTTTTAGTGAGGAGGGCTATACTTGGTCGTATACTTCTCCGGGTTCAGTTTCCGGCCATGTGCCAACCACCTAAGGGACTGGTTTAAAAATATAGATTACTATTTTTTTATGCGAGGAGGTGAGAAAATGATTACCAGGGATCAAAGAGGTTTTACCATGATCGAGTTGATTATTGTCATCGTGATCATCGGCATTCTGGCAGCCATAGCCATCCCTCGTTATGTGGATATGAGCAATCAGGCCCGGAAGGCGGCTGCCGACGGAATAACCGGGGGTCTGAAGGCTGCGGCTGCGATTGCCTATGCCGACTATGCCGTCAACAGTTCTTCCACTGCAGGCATGAACGCCACGACTATTCTATCAACCACCTACATGGCGGATACCGGCGGGGCGGTAGCTACCGCCACCAACGTGATCTCGGCTACCATCAGCGGGGTGACCTATACCTGGGCCTATACTGCTCCGGCTCAAGTTTCCGGCCATGTGCCGACCACCTAAGACCTTACGTTCAGAGGAAGAAAATGGCCGCCGCCAAAATAGGCGGCCTTTTTTTATGGATAAATCTCGAGGTGGTGGCACCCTTCTGTTATTAGGTTTCAGCGGCTTGATCTTCCTCTACTTTTGGGAGGCCTTGACCCAATCGAAGCTGATGGTCGACCGGGATTTGCCCATCTTTTTTTTCCCTAACCTGAAGCTTTGGGTCGAGGCCGTCAAGGCCGGGGAACTGCCTTTATGGAATCCCTATTCATTTTCCGGCCAGCCTTTATTGGCTTCTCTGCAAACCGCCATTCTCTACCCTCCAAACCTTTTGCTCCTTTTTTTGCCCCTGAATTTTGCCTTTAACCTGACCATAGCGGTTCATTTTTTTCTGTCCGGCTGGTTTGTCTATCTTTTGGCCCGAGAATTGGGAGGCAGCCGCCTGGCCGGCATATTGGCCACCCTTTCCTTTACCCTGGGGGGCTTTCTCCTTTCCATCCATAACGTCCTCAATACACTCCAGTCCGTTACCTGGACCCCCCTGATCTTTTTTTTCTTTCTCAGGGCCCTTAAGGGGAGGACCTGGAAATACCCTCTCCTTTCGGCCATAACCATATTGGTCCAATTTCTTGGGGCAGGGATAGAGGCCTTTCTATTAACCCAACTGGTGATCCTCTTTTTGGTCTTTTGCCCACAGGCCCTTTTACCCGAGCGCACCTACGCCCCCCTGAGATGGCGCCTTCGAATGGTTCTGGTGGTATTCCTTTTATTCCTGGGACTGGGGGCGGTTCAAATCCTCCCTTTTTGGGAGATGACCGGCAACTCGGTTCGCCACCTGGGGTTCAGCTATCAAGAGGCCACCCGCTGGTCTCTGGGTTGGCGGGATCTGTTGTATGTCTTCCTGCCGGATTTTTTTTGGCGGGGATTTGAGTTTTACAAAACCGATCAAAATTACCTCAAAAGTATTTACCTGGGCACCCTTCCCTTTATGATGGTCCTGTTCTTCTTTTTAGGGCGGGATCGGCGCAAGGGTTGGGTGGGTCTTCTAATGGTGGTTTCCTTGCTCCTGGCCGTTGGAGGGAACAGCCCTTTCTATCAATTTCTCTTTACTTTTGTCCCCGGCCTCCCTACCATCCGTTATCCGGTCAAATTTTATTTCCTGACCAATCTTTTCATTTGCCTGTTGACGGGATTGGGTTGGGATGCCTTGTCTGATCGCCTAAAAGATGATCCGCAAAAAAAACTGTTGACCCTTAAAAAGGTCTCTCTGGTTCTGGCCTTTTTATTCGTATTGGGTTTGTTGGTCACCTCTCTCTTCCGCGGACCTCTGCTCACCTTTCTGGAACAGACCCATCCGATCAGCTACGACCGTCCCTGGGGCTTTAACCTTCACAACCTGGAACGTTTTTCTTTCTTTGCCCTGCTGAGCTTTCTTTTTTTTATTTTTTTGGCCGATCGCAAGATTTCTCCCAGGAAGGGGCAGGTCCTGATCATTGTTCTTCTGGTTTTGGACCTGTTCCTGGCTAATTGGGGGTTCTATCGCCGGGTGGATCAAACGGCCTTTTATTCTCTGAGCCCCAATCTGCAGGTCGTTCTTGATGACCCTGAAAAGGGCCGTATCTATACCGATCCTTTGATGATCAAGATCAAGGTCGCCAAAAGGCTGGAGATGGAGGAGTTGGTCCGTGTTATTCTTAAAGAAGGTTTTTATTTTGATTATCCCTTGGTCCATCGAATTTATAATACCTCGGGCTTCGGGGTCCTGACCTATGCTCCCTACCAGGATTTGATGAACATCCTTTCTCGGAAGGCTTCCAATCCCCGGGCCACCGAACTCCTACGATTGATGAATGCTAAATTCATTCTCTGGCATGAGGCCCTTCATGATCCGGCCTTGAAGCTGATCCGTACCGGAGAATCCTATGTCCTTTTGGAGGAGTTGCCTAAAAACACCCTCTCCCGACCGCCCAACGATAAGACGGTTGTGGCCCATCTTTATGAAGATAAGGAGGTCTTGCCCCGGGCCTTCCTGGTCTCTCACTATCTGGTGGTCCGGAACAGGAAGGACAGGATAGCCTTATTAGGGAATAAAGGCTTTAATCCCCGACAAACAGTCCTTTTGGAAGAAGCCCCTCAGCCACCTCGTCCCAGTAAGGAATCACTGCCGGATCAGGATAGCGTTGGGATAGTAAAATTTCAATTGAATCAAGTCGATCTTCAGGCCTCCTGCATTGGGCCGCGCCTGCTTTTTTTAAGTGAAACCTATTATCCCGGCTGGAAGGTCTGGGTGGACGGGAAAAGAGAAAAAATCTATCGGGCCGACCAGGCCTTTCGGGCTGTAGCCCTCAGCCCCGGCCGGCACTCCATTACCTTCAAATACCAACCCTTTTCTTTTTATTTGGGCTTGACTATCAGCTCCCTGACCTTGATCGGTTTAATCGTCGGTTCGTTCTGGTTCAGAAAAAAGGCCTATTATAAAAATGATCCGGAGGAATAAGTATGCCCACCCAGAATCTGAAATTGTTCTCAATTAGTTTTGTCATGCTCTTCCTGGAAATATTATTGATCCGCTGGATCTCCACCGAAGTGCGGATCTTTGCTTATGTCGGTAACCTGGTTCTGCTGGCCTGCTTTCTGGGAATCGGGGTGGGCTGTTTTTTTTCCAAGAAAAAAGAAAATCTGCTCATTACCTTAGCCATGTTGGTTTTAATCGCCCTGGCGGTACGGTCTGAACCTTTTCGGCACATTACCGATCTGCTGAGCGGGTTTTCCGATCTGATTATCTGGTATAAGGCCATCCGGGCCGACAATCTTGTGCCGGCCTTAAAGGGGGTCGCCCTAACCCTTTTTATGTTCCTGATGATCCTGATCGTGTTCATCCCCTTGGGGCAGATCCTGGGCCGGCTTTTGGATGAACACCCCAGTACTATTGAGGGCTATTCCATCAATGTCGTGGCCAGTCTAATCGGCATCTGGGCCTTCAACCTGTTTTCTTTGTATTATACCGAGCCCTGGATCTGGTTCCTTTTCAGCCTGGTTATATTGTTTTTTTTCCTGCCTCGCTCCGGGACCAATTTCTTTATGGCCGGGATGGCCTCCGGCCTGATTCTCCTGGTGGTGGGTATCTCCACTCCCACTCTCCTGACCATGTGGAGCCCTTATCAGAAATTAGAGGTCTATCCCAATCAGACCCTGGGTGTCCGAAACGGTTTCGTTGTCAACGTCAATAATGTCGGCTATATGACCTTGCTGGATCTCTCCGATGCCTTTATTAAAAAATTTCCTCTTCTTTATAACCCGGCGCTGCGGAAATTCAGCCAATACGACCTGCCCTACGCCTTTGCCGGAAAGGCCGATTCGGCTTTAATCGTCGGGGCCGGGGGCGGAAATGATGTGGCCGGGGCCTTGCGGAACGGCCCGAAAGAAATTGATGCCGTGGAAATCGATCCGGGCATCTTCCAATTGGGCCTGGCCCTTCATCCGGAGCATCCCTATCAACAGGACAGGGTCAAGGTAACTATTGACGATGCCCGGGCCTTTTTTAAGAAAACTCAAAAAAAATACGACCTGATATCCTTCGGCCTTTTGGATTCCCACACCCTTTCTTCCAACTATAATAACACCCGCCTGGATCATTATGTCTATACCGAGGAGAGTTTCAGAGAGGCCCGCCGTCTCCTTAACCGGGACGGGGTTCTTTCAGTCATATTTGCCACCCAGGCCCAATGGATAGGAGAAAGGATCTATGGACTCTTGAAAAAGAATTTTGGGGAAGTGCCTTATACGTTTTATGTTCATAGCCCCGGAAGCAGCTATGGCTGGGGCGGGATCATGTTTCTGACCGGGAATAATACAGAGGCCATAAAAAAGAAGGTCGAAGCCGATCCCGAACTAAAGGCCTTTGTGACCAAAAACCGGGTCTCTTTTTCAGGACAGGTCCGTTTAACGTCAGATGACTGGCCTTATCTTTATATCGAAAAGGCCTCCATTCCCAGGATGTTTTGGCTCATCATGGGTTCATTATTGGTTTTGTTTCTGATGGCCGGGAGATTTATTTTTACGGCCGAAGGAGGCCGGATCAATCTCCATTTTTTCTTTTTGGGGTGTGCCTTTCTTTTGCTGGAGTTCCAGAATGTCAGCAAGGCCACCCTGCTTTTCGGGTCCACCTGGATGGTCAATTCCTATATCATCTCAACCATCCTGATCTTGATTTTGTCGGCCAATCTTTTGGGGTCCTTTTTTAAGATCCGGCCCAGACTCCCTTTTTATGTCCTGCTGTGGGCCTCGATAGGGCTCCTTTATTTTATCCCCCTGGATATCTTTAACAGCTTCAGCTTTTGGGGTAAAACCATCCTGGCCTCCCTGTTTCTCAACCTGCCCATTTTTTTTGCCGGGATTATTTTTATCCTTTCATTCCAGGAGACCCCGGCCAAGGACCTGGCCCTGGGTTCCAACCTGATCGGAGCGGCCTTCGGGGGGCTGCTGGAATCCCTCTCCTTTATCACCGGGATCAAGGCCTTATTGATAGTGATTTTAGGCCTCTATCTTCTCTCCTTTTTGTTTGACAACGCCAATAGATGATATATATATAATCTGATATCATCATGGTTCAAACCTTTTTATACAATTTTTAACCGATGGACTTGAAAAAGTCATCAAAGGGACGGCACAGTAAAAAGCTCCTGCCAGCCTCCAAAGAGGCCTTTTAATAGGTCGGCATACGGCATCCGAATGGATGCCTTCTTTTAGTTCGACAAAGTCGAACGGCCGACCGGCTGCCAGGCGCGCAAATCCAGCAGGAGTGCAGCCTAACACAGCAGGTGGACTTCTTTCGAAGCCGTCAAAGATGGTGGGTAATCAAGAAAGGTCTTTCCCCGATGTTGATCTGGAATAATTAACAAAGAGCAATAACCGTGGCAAAGCGGCCGGTTTTCTTTTCCTTCCGATAGGAAAAAAAGTCGTTAGTCCGGCAG
>JAZDOU010000437.1:0-3639 GCA_043798385.1 Pseudomonadota bacterium | reverse complement strand
AAAACGGAGAGATTTGCCGGTCATTTCCATTGTCGGGTACACCAACGCCGGGAAATCCACCCTGCTAAATACCTTGACCCACAGCCGGCTGGTATCTGAAGACCGTTATTTCGCCACCTTGGATCCCACCAGCCGACGGCTCCGACTCCCTAAAGACCGGGAAATAATCATTACCGATACGGTCGGTTTTATTAAAAATTTGCCCAAAGATCTGCTGATGGCCTTTCGAGCAACCTTAGAAGAGTTGGAAGAGGCTGATTGTTTGATGCATGTTATTGATATCAGTAATCCAAGGTTTGAAGAGCAGATGAGGGTAGTGGAAGATCTTTTGGTCCAGCTCGACCTTTCTCAAATCCCGCAGGTCCGGGTTTTTAACAAAATGGATTTGGTTTCCAGGGAATATGTCCAAAGGCAATGTCTCCGATATGGGGCCATAGCCGTTTGTGCTCTGCAGGAAGAGACTTTTGAAGAATTGCTGGGGGCCATTGAAAAAGAAGCCGGCAACCATAATCGAAAAATTGGAACGTTATAGTCTTAAACCCGATCCGCCGGAGATTAGAGGCTGACTGAGTCCCCTTGACCGGTGCTGGATGCTGGAGGCAGGAATTTTTATCCAGTATCCAGTATCGGCAGTTTTGATCTCTTCGTCGGAAACAATTGATTCCTGGTCTTAGGCCAGGGGGAGATAAATCCTCAGATGATATTTTGTAAGAAGCTAATTGTCCTGATGATGCAACAGAAATTTCCCTTCGTTAAAGGCCACTTCACCTTGTAACTGCTGAAACCGGGTTCCGATAACTTTAGCGACATTGGTCATGACCCGATAGCCGATCAATGAATTGGCTTCGAAAACCCTGATGAGACCTTCTCTACTAATCTCGATGGGTTGACAGTTGCCGGAGAAACAATAGGCGGAAAGCCTGAATTTAAAAGGGGGGACAAAACTTGACCACCCAAAGACCTTTCCTTCGGAAATGGTGGTGATGGTCATTTCTTCCGATGATTTGCGACCCGGCAGGTCAAAACGCAGGTCCACCCCGCCTTTGATAACCGCCCAAAGAAAAGAGGCCTCATTCCCCTCAGCGAAAATTTTTTCTCCCTCATGAAAGGTTTTTATTTGGCAGCAATTTTTAATGGCTTCGAGTTGGGATTTATCCAACCCTTCAAAAACTTCAACCTTGCTCAGAAAATCAATCGTGTTCATAACGGCCTCCTTTTTTGGATCATTGGTTTTAGAGCTATTTCCCTTAAATGAAGCTTTCCGAACTAAAAGCTGACTTCCGAAGGTGAAGTTTCCGTTTCTATTTTCCACCCTTTGAACCCGCCAAAGAAGAGGGATAAGTGGGACCCGGTTAAAAGCTCTAACAGAGGGTGTTGGTCGGTTTTAAAGCCATCCTTTCTTTGTATCGCTTGTGATTATTTTAAGTTGTTTTTTTAAGATGTCAAGGGGAAAAATTTGAAATTACAAGTGAAAATAGTAACATGCCCTGAAAATGGTCTAATTCCAAAATAAGGGTTCAAGGTCCAAGGTGTAAGATGTAAGGTTTAAGGTTCGGAAGAACCGATTTTCATCTTTCCTGAAGCCGACGCGGGGCGTGAAGGTTGAGGGTCTATAAACAACATCGGGATCTATCGGTCAGCCAAAAATAAATCGGACCGTCCAGATCGACACCAGGATACTGACCCCATCAGCAATAAGCCCCGCCGGAACAGCCTGACGGGTGCGAGAGATTCCTACCGAGCCGAAATAGACGGCCAAGACATAAAAGGTGGTCTCCCCGCTGCCCATCATCACCGCCACCATTCGACCGATCAAGGAATCCGGGCCATGGGCATTCATGGTTTCGGACATGACTCCCAGGGCACCACTTCCGGAAAGAGGACGTATCAAGGCCATGGGCAAGGTCTCCGCAGGCATGCCGATCAGATTGGTTAAAGGAGAAACCAGGGAAGAGAGACTCTCCATGGCCCCGCTGGTCCGAAAGATCCCAACGGCTATCAGCATGGCCACCAGATAGGGAATAATCCGTACCCCGACCTGAAATCCCTCTTTGGCCCCTTCAACAAAAGTTTCATAGAGTTTTACTTTTTTGACAACGCCGAACAGTAAAATGATCACGACCAGCAAGGGAATGGCCAAAACGGAGAGGACATTGATCAGGGCGGCCAAGGTTTCCATCGATTATTCTCCCTCTGTTTTTAATTGGTTTCTAAAAAAAGGTATTCTGGCCATACCTTTTACGGCCATGACGCCGACTACCGTACTGATGGTAGTGGCTACGATCACCGGTCCCAAGATCTCGGTCGGATTTGCGGAGCCGGCCACGGCCCGTAGGGCAATAACTGTGGCCGGGATTAATTGAACACTGCTGGTATTGATGACCAAAAAGGTGCACATGGCATCGGTGGCCGTGCCTGGCTTCAGGTTAAGTTTGTCCAATTCCTCCATGGCCTTTAATCCAAAGGGGGTAGCGGCATTTCCCAGGCCGAGCATATTGGCCGAGATGTTCATAATCATGGCCCCCATGGCCGGATGATCAGGCGGCACATCGGGGAATAAACGCCGGGTTAATCCTTTTAGTGCTTTGGCCAGATGGGCTATCAGACCGGCCTGTTCGGCCACCTTCATCAAACCCAGCCACAGGGCCATAATGCCGATCAGACCGATGGCCAATTCCACGGCCACTTTGGCATAATGGATCAAACCCTCGTTGGTTATGGCCTGAACCTTGATGAATCGTAAGGGATCAAAGGAAATAGTGATCGATCCACGCCCCGAGAGGGGCTCCTTCCAGCGAACGTTAGCCAGCAGAAACCCGGAATTTTTTTGAACCTTAGAAATCTCTTTCCAGAGGGACGGGGTGTGATCATCGACAAAAATATGAAGGCGCCCTTTATTCCCGCCAGAGGGACGAAGTTCCGCCTTCTGCTCAACAGGACCGGCCTCTTGAAGGGACTGGCCCATCTTTTCAGGAAACTCGCCGGCTTCAATAACCACAGTACAGGGATAACGGTGAAGTGGTTGCAGAGAATCCTCCCCGGGAGAATCCATCCGGAGGGAAGCTTTGACTTCCCGGCCGTTCTGATAGCGGTTGGTGGAAAGGTCATAAACGTCGTGGCCTACGGCCACCAGTGTCCCTGCCATAATCAAGGCCAGCCAAATAACATTGAGCATATTTCAACCCTCGAACGATTTTTTTTATCCCCTATGATTCTTGATGAACTCGTAAAAAGCTATGAGACGCCGCATAGCGGCGCTATTTCACCAAATAACTTTTGGGAAGTTATTTGGAAGTCATCAAAAGGACGGCACAGTAAAAAGCTCCTGCCAGCCTCCAAAGAGGCTTTTTAATAGGTCGGCATAGCCGACCGTATGGTGGTGCCACGCCCCAAAAGGCGGGGCATGGCGGCTTAGTTCGACAAAGTCGAACGGCCGACCGGCTGCAAGGCGCGCAAATCCAGCAGGAGTGCAGCCTAACACAGCAGGTGGACTTTTTACGAAGCCGTCAAAGATGGTGGGTAATCAAGAAAGGTCTTTCCCCGATGTTGATCTGGAATAATTAACAAAGAGCAATAACCGTGGCAAAGCGGCCGGTTTTCTTTTCCTTCCGATAGGAAAAAAAGTCGTTAGTCCGGCAG
>JAZDOU010000415.1:0-5303 GCA_043798385.1 Pseudomonadota bacterium | reverse complement strand
CTTTCTGATTGTCCGGCTCAGCGGTCAACCGTTCAAGATCCTCCCCGGTCAGCTTCGGACATTCCTGGAGCCTCTTTTTCCCCAGGAAGACCGATCCGGCAAAGGCCAGACAGGTGAGTTCTCCGCATTTTTTGCAATTCGACTTTTCCAACAGCCGGAAGATTTCGGCTGCATTCTTGAATTTGTGCCTCAAGGGATCCTCTTTTCCATTAGTAATAGGTGGGCTATCTATAGATTATTCAACCTTTTTCCGTCCTGCCCACTAATCAGGCAGCGTCGAAAAATAGATTTGAAATTTGAGAGGGGAACAGAAGACCTGATAAGAGAGGAGACTATCCTCTCTAAAAAAGGGAAGCCACGAAAACCTCCCGGATCTTCTGATCAGGTCGTAGCCTTCGTGGCTTCTTTCGGTACACCAATAGTGGCTTCCCTTTAGTGGCAGCACTGATGATCGTGCTTGTGATGCTCATCATCATGACGGTGCTCGTGGGTATGCTTCTCGGCACCATGCTGGTGTTCGTGCCCGTCATGGGTATGAGCCATCTCCTCGTGCTCATGCTCGTGTTCATGCTTCTCGTTGTTATGACAACACATCCGGTCTTCACCTCCTTTTTCAGGATTCTTATGAACCTTTGTAAAAATCCTGGGTCGTCATTCCGGCGAATGCCGGAATCCAGTGTAAAGGACTGGTTCCCGGCCTTCGCCGGGACGACGTCTGGACCCCGGCTTTCGCCCTCCGGGATGTAGACCCCTCCCCTCCGGCCTGGAGGTCCTACGGGCAGGAAGCGGGGACGGAATCCGGGGTGACGAGGTTTACGTCATTTTCCAAGGACTCTTACTATTCTGGAATGATTATAATAAGGAAATTATCGTATTTCAAGAGAAATTTTTCTGTCCTCGACGTTTATACCATCCTTCAATGGCAGAATTTTTTACAGGGTTTACCTCACTCCTGGGGATTTAATGAGGGGGATTGTTTTCTGGTTCGTTTTACGGGAATCGAAAAGGTGATCAGCGTTCCTCTCCCAACCTCGGTCTTTATACTAAAGGTCCCACCAGCCATTTGTGCCCGTTCAGCCATGGCCGTCAACCCCAGACCGCTTTCGGAAGGATTTCCCCCTTTAACGTTTTTGGGGTTAAACCCTTTTCCGTTATCCTTTATTGAAAAGACTGCCGATCGCCCTTCTTCAGTCAGTTCGATCAAAACCTGATCGGCTCGGGCATGTTTCCCAATATTGGTGAGGGCTTCTTGAAAGATCCTGAATATGAGGATTTCCTGCTCTTTGTAAAATGAACATTCCCGATTTTTTATTTTATTCACGACAGTGAGGTGATATTTCTTGGAAAAATCCTCAAACAGCCATTGCAGGGCTTCGAAAAGGCCCAGGTGTTCCAAGACAGAAGGACGCAATTCCCTCGAAAGTCGTCTTACTTTTTCAGTCATCGAATCAAGGGAGTTTAAGGCCTGTTCCATTTCCTGCCGGAGTTCCTCTTGATTTCCCTCCAATTTTTTTTGGGAACACCTTAATTGAAATTTTAAGCCTACCAAGGACTGCCCCAGCTCATCGTGTAATTCAACGGCGACCCGTTTTCGTTCATTTTCCTGGGCACTGAGGAGTCGATTGGTTAAACGTTTGAGTCTATCCTTCGATTGCCTTAAGACCGTCTCAACACGTTTTCGTTCTTCTATTTCATTCTGTAAGCTTTCATTGGCTAATTGCAACTGGTCGGTGCGACCTTTGATGTCTTGATCGAGGGTGCCGTGGGCCTCGCGGAGGGCTTCTTCGGTCCTTTTCCGGCCGGTAAGGTCAATGTCCCGTTGGGCCGCCTCTCTTTGCCGGCCTCTGGTTTGACCTTTTTCCAGACCAGCCACCCTCAGGCGCAGGACGTCCAACTCCTCGATCAGTTGCTCCCTGGTCTTTTGATCATCTTTCATCTTTAAGGTTCCAGAAAAAATGTTTCATTCTAATTGATAATTTTTACCTCTTATTGGGTAAGAAGTCAATTAATCTTGCTAAATTCTGGCTCTCTTTAAAGGCTTAATTGTTCCAGGTAGCCATTAATCCAACCAATACCATCAGACAAATTTATAGGTATTTCCTATTTGACTTATAGGTTATATTTTGGGAGAAATAAAACTACCGGTAATCGTTCCTGAAAATCCGGATATGGTCGGTGCGCTGGGAGCGGCGCTTTATGGGAAGGAAAAGGACTCTTGGTTCATTGTCGAGGGTGATCGTAGGGGCGCTTGGAAAATCCGGCCAGACCTTTCTGGTTTCAGGGGATCCGCAGCGGGTGCGGGTCTCCGCAGTGCCTCGCTGCCGGCTGGAGAATGATCAATGGAATTGGTATTCGTATGTCCAAAAACGCATAACGTTTTTAACTGTAAGAATTTTAAAATCATTGACAACAAAGGGATCAAAACGGACCCAGACGGTAATAAAACCCTGGATGCCAAGGTCGCGTTAAACGAACCCTGTCCATTTTGCGGGGAAAGGCATGATTATCATGCCACGGAGTTGTCATGCCCATTTGCCGGATAAGATGAAGTCATTAACTATAGGAAGGAGGAAAGGATCGATGCAGGGTAAAAATATTTTTGCTTCAAGATGGGGGATCATCGGGGTTGGGGCCATTATCGGAATTCTGGCCCCCGTGTTACAGAAACTGGGCAATCCCGGAAACATGGGAATTTGCGTGGCCTGCTTTGAACGGGACATCGCCGGTGCGCTCGGTTTTCATCAGACAGCGGTAGTGCAGTATATGCGGCCGGAGATCATCGGGTTTGTGCTCGGGGCGATGATTGCCGCTTATCTTTTCAAGGAGTTCAGGCCGAGGGTCGGGTCGGCCCCTATCGTCCGGTTCGTGCTGGGCGTCTTTGCCATGATCGGCGCCCTGGTTTTCCTGGGATGTCCCTGGCGGGCCGTCCTGCGCCTGGCAGGTGGAGACGGGAATGCCATCCTGGGTCTCCTGGGTTTAACCTTCGGTATCTGGATCGGCACCCTTTTTCTCAAAAAGGGATTCAACCTGGGTCGAACCCAGACCACCCACACCACCGTGGGATGGATATTACCGCTGACCATGGTCGGATTTTTGGCCCTGATGCTGGCTTTTCCGCAGATTCCAGGGGAGGGGAAAAGCGGCCTGCTTTTCTATAGCCTAAAAGGCCCCGGGTCCATGCACGCCCCCCTGGGACTGGCTTTACTGGCCGGGCTGGCTGTCGGGTTTCTGGCCCAGCGCAGCCGCTTCTGCACCATGGGCGCCATTCGGGATCTGGTGCTGTTCGGCCAGATCCATCTGCTGTCCGGTTTTATCAGTCTGCTTGTCTTCGCCTTTTTAAGCAACCTGGTTCTGGCCCAGTTTCATGCTGGCTTTGTGGGTCAACCGGTGGCCCACACCATGCACCTCTGGAATTTTGCCGGCATGGCCCTGGCCGGACTGGCCTTCGCTCTGGCCGGTGGCTGCCCCGGGCGACAACTTTTTCTTTCCGGAGAAGGGGATGGGGATGCCGCCGTGTTTGTGCTGGGGATGATCGTGGGGGCAGGACTCGCCCATAACTTCGGACTGGCCAGTTCACCCGCCGGCGTGGGCCCTTATGGGATCCCCGCGGTGGTGATCGGTTTACTGGTCTGCCTGTTTTTCGGCTTTACCATGAGAAGAAAAACTGCCTAAGGAGGAATATAAAATGGCCACAACCGTCGATGCCAGAGGACTTTCCTGTCCTCAGCCGGTAATTTTGACTTTGGATGAAATCAAAACGGGAAAGGACAAGGAAATTATCGTATTAGTAGATACCGACACCTCCAAGGAAAACGTGATGCGGGCCGCGGCCAGTCAAGGATGTCGGGTGAATGAGGTGTCTCCGGATGGGGAGGGATATCGTATCCAGATCACCAAAGGATGACCGGTGTTTGGTTTTTTCAAAAAAAGCAAGCCGGGTCACCATGGAAAAGACGGTAAAATTTCCGTTGATCGCGGGATTCTGGTTTTTGAGAATACCAGTGAGGTGATCCAGGCTGAACATATTCTCAAGAAAACCGGCTGGTCGGTACGGGTCATGGGACCGCCTCCGGAAATCCAGAGTGGCTGCGACCTGGTTATTGAGTTTCCTCTAATAGAAGAACTGAATATCGTCCGTGAACTCCGTAACGCCGGTATTACACCTCTGAAGGTTGTACCGGTCTCGGCCCCCCTGCTGCAGCCGGTAGACCTGTTTCAGACCAAGGATTTTGGGGCCTATCTAATGGTGCGGGCGGCCAATATGAAAATCACTATTTCCAAAAAAGATCTTAAAATCGTCAACATTTCCGGTGGAGGATGTCCGGATGTGCCGTTCTTGGCCCAGCAGATGATTGGCAAGACGCTGGAGGAAGCGCCCCGGCCCAGGGATTTAGGGCATACCCTGTGCGGGTATGCCCTGGAACTGGCCTATGAAGAGTTGCGCCGGATATGTTAGCCGTCGTCGGAACCGTCCCGGACCCGCAGTTTCCTCTGACCCACGGGCCGGTCCGTTTGGTTGGCGGTCATCTGAGCATCCATGGCCGGAATCTGCCGGTAAACCGGGGCACCCCTGCTCTGTTGGCTGCAGCCATTAAGACGCGCGAATGGATTAACGGCCCCGAGGTATACGCCTTTTTAATCGGGGATATCGGCAAAGGGGACGGCAGCCGGCAGCTTTATCATTTTTTGGCCCACCATTTATCCGAATATGAATTTCGGGTATTGACTTTTCATTATCTGCAACCGGATGTCGACTGGCACAACAAGGTTTTGTTTGCCATCGAGGCCATGAGCCGGCGGCCGATCCTGATCGCCGATGCCGGGTTCATGTATGCCGCCAAAATGAGCGGTCAGGCGGCTGCCTATGATTTTTTTACCCCGGATGTCGGGGAACTGGCTTTCTTGGCCGATGAGGTCGCTCCGCACCCTTTTTACACCCGGGGATTTATTTTGCATCAAGATAATAAGGTGCCGGATTTAATCCATCGGGCCTATCAGCACGAAAATGCCGCCGAACATCTTCTGGTGAAAGGCCAGGTGGATTACATCGTTGCCAAAAATCAAGTGGTCGAAACGGTGGACTACCCGTCCTTTGAGGTCATGGAGGCCATTGGCGGCACCGGCGATACCCTGACCGGACTGCTGACCGTCCTGTGCGGCGCGGGTTTTACACCTACGGAAGCAGCGGTCCTGGCCGCCAAGGCGAATCGTTGGACCGGCACCTATACGGATCCAAGTCCGGCTACCCAGGTGGCCGAGTTGATCGACAAGATTCCACAAGCCTTGTCAAATCTGCTGGATGC
>JAZDOU010000306.1:0-3635 GCA_043798385.1 Pseudomonadota bacterium | reverse complement strand
CGGAACCAAGATTGGATATACGAAATGTGTTAAAACCCTTGGTTGGTCCGGGTCAACGGCTTGTTCTTTAATAAATTCTTTCCATTTTGCGTAGAATTTTATTCTTAAGTCACTAAGGAGTGTTTTCTGCCAATACCATATTCACATCGGCCTATAACCTAACCTTAAAGGTATCATCTTCCCATGCCTTTTTGATTACCTCGCCCAGCTTCTTGCTTTGTTCGTCTTGGTCTTCGGTCATTTTTTCCTCCTCGCTCCTGAAAAGGACTTTAAGGATTTCCATTCTGAAAGGAAGAGTATAAGAAAAAGAATTGACACGGTCAATGAGAAAAACAGAGTGACCGGTAAGGGGGAAAAAGGGGGGCTTATTGGGACTTTTTAAATTGAATAGCGTTTGAAGTCTTGTGTTTTTTCACAAACGGAACTTACCCGAGTACAGGAAGAAGATTTTGAGGATGCCCCCTCTCATACGATAAAGTGGGGGCTATAGTCCTTCCATTGATACTTCCTTGGTAAAAGTTGCCAACAAGAAAGGTGTTTAAGTGGAGGGATTCCGGTACTTCAATCCCCCACTTTTAACCCATTAAGTTCAGACCTTTTGAGGAAAAGCGGCCTTGGTCCCAGTCCTGGGGCATCTCCTTGGCCCCCTTTTCTTTAACCCTGCCTGGAAAACTTCTTGCCTGCCTTCCAGGCGGGGGCGATATCCGGCCCGATGCCGGCGTACATCTTTTGAGGCAGCATCAGGACCATGGGGTTCATTTTCCGAAGGTCCGGAATTCCATCGGTGAGATAGCTTTCCTCGGTATAAGCGGCGGCGATTTCGCCTATAAAAAGTTCTTCCATTGGCAGGTCGACGGTTTGCACCAGTCGGCATTCCACATTAAAAGCGCACTCTTTGATCATAGGCGCCGTTCCGAGCTTCCCGTAGAAGGTCTCGAAAACCCCTGATTTATCCACCTGGCGGCCGGAGACCAAGCCGCAATAATCGGTTCGTTCGGCCATTTCCCCAGAAGGAATATTCAGGCTAAAGGTGCTGTTTTCCTTGACACCGGCGTTCGTATAGTGTGCCTTATTCATAGCCACCATGACATAGGCAGGCTTCGGGTTGGCCATGCTGAACCAGGCCACGGTAAGATAATTGGGTTTGCCGGCCACGTTCGCCCCCACCAGCGAACAGGGCATGGGGTAGTATAGTCTTTCGGCCGAGCATTCAATCTTCTCCATGATTATTCTCCTTCTAATTTGGTTTTTTCCCTCTATTTTGATATCATGCCATTTTGGGGCGACTTTTTCAATAGGCAATCCATAGGGCAGGTCTGCACGGTTAAACAGATAAGGTTGATCACCTGGTCATTGATAAGAGAAGACCTGATTGATCCTTTATAAATATTTTGACATATTCGGAACCTTTGGCTATTATCTAACTATTTCAAAAAGATAATTTAAAATCAAGGAACATCATTAGGGTCTGGAATGGCTAAAAAAATCCTTACATGGCCGGATGAATCGGTTCTCAATGAAAATATTTTAAAGACCCTTTTTCAGCAAGACCAGCCCCAAACGGCCAGGGAGATCCGCAGGCACCTGACCGGGTCGTTTAAACTTCCGGAAGACCGGCTGCAGGAATTGTTATCCAGACTGGTGGCTCAGGGAAACCTGTTTGAGTGGCCGGCCAAAGGAAAAGGCCAAACGCGTTATTGGAAAGAGTCCCTCTCTCCGGAGTTCATCTCCAAAAAAATTATTGCAAGCCTGGCTGAAAAATCCTTGACACCCCTGGAACTCAAAAGGGTCCTGAGCAAACAATTATTCGGCCTTCCTAAAAAAGAAATTGATCCGGTTCTTCATTCCTTATTACTCCAGGGCACGATCAAACAGCACCCTAAAATGAGGGGCGTCAAGGCCAAATTAGGTCATCGGCCGCCTGATCCCATACCCTATCTTCAAAAAGTCCAGAAAGAGTTGGATCAGGTTTTTAAGATGCTGGCTCCATCCGGAGTAACCCGAGAAGAAATCCATAAAGCCCTCTGGGATGTGTTGGGCATTCCCGCACCTCCTGAGGTCTCCAAAGAAGACCCCGGGATTATGGACCTTCAAGAGCAGATTCTGGCAAAAATGGTTGAAGTCGAACCCCAGGCCCCTTACGGGGCCTTGGTCTCTCTGCGTAATGTGCGCCGGACCTTGGATCTTGAGAAAGGGGTATTTGACCGGACTATCATCGACCTGGCAAAAAAAGGTCGGATTGTTTTACATCAGCACAGCTTTCCCCAGGGTTTGTCGGAAGAAGAACGAAATGCTTTGGTGGAGGATCACAGGGGCCATTGGTATGTAGGGGCCGTTATAATGGGAAAACAGTCATGATCGATTCAAGCCTTCCCAACCCTTTTCTGGCTTCGGTGGTCACCGATCCCTGGAAACCGGCCCAGGTTGATGTTGCCGAGATTCATGCCGAAGCTTTCGGGCGATGCTGTCAGGCCATTGAATATGTTCGCAAGACTTCCCAAAGCACTTCCATTATTATCCACGGTGAGGCGGGAAGCGGAAAAACCCATTTAATGGCCCGGCTTCGATCGTATCTGTCCCCGGTGCCGGCCGTTTTTATCTCCGTTCCTTTACAGACCTCCCCTCAGATGCTTTGGCGGCATTTGCGGCGTTGTTTAGTAGATGATGTCCTCCGTCCGGTTGAAAATGATCAAACGCAGTTTATTCGAATAGCTTCCCAACGGGCCGGAAGCACTGCCTTCCAATCTGAAAGCTGGCTCTCTCAGGTTCAGATGGATTATGATCTTTCATGTGTTCTGAGTCATCTCTTAACTAATCGATACCGCCGGGAATCCAGGGCCTGGTTGCGGGGGGATTCATTGAGTGAAACCGATTTGACCAATTTGGGTTTACCGGCCATAGCCGAGGATGAAGAGGACCCGGAAGACAAGTCCCGCCGTGTGACCCTCAGTCTCTGTAAATTGTGCGGGTCGGCCATTCCCCTGATTATTTGTTTTGATCAAGTGGAGGCCCTGCAAAATCGTCCCGGAGAAAAGACCGGTCTGTCTGTCTTTGGGAGGATGGTCCAATCCCTACACGACGGAACCGAAAACGTCCTGGTGATTTCCTGCATGCAGTCTTCATACCTCGATCCGTTATACGATGCGGTGGACAATGCTAATCAGGATCGGTTGGCCAGTTCGGGGAAATTGGCCTTACTGCCGTTAATCTATGACCAGGCCCTATCCTTAATTTCAGCCCGACTAAGGGCCGTTCCCGAATTAGCCGACCTTTCCCGGGGCCGACCGCGACTCTGGCCTCTTAACGAATCGGATATTAAAGCCTTTTTTGAACATGAAACCGTCCCAAGGGTCGTGGCTAGAAAGATCATTGCCCATTGTGCCCACCTCTTTGAGACCGCCAGGGGAAGGCCGGGAAAACCGATCATCAAAACCCGGGATTATCTGGAACAACTATGGCAGGTCAGGATGGAGACGGCGGTCACTAAAAACCTTCCGGAAGACTCCGATCAAATCCTTCAGCATGGCTTGCCGGGATTAATGGGGCTCGGAGAAGTTCGCTGGCAGGAAAATCAGGAGTACACTCTTCAAGATATTGATTTGATTTTTTCTCGACCAGGTGGAAACCGGATCGAA
>JAZDOU010000031.1:0-5840 GCA_043798385.1 Pseudomonadota bacterium | reverse complement strand
ATCAACCCGCTGGCGATGAACGATGAAGTAGTCAGGGTGATGGTTAAAAGAACCAGCATGACATCCACCAGGGGGATGACATTGATATAATCAAACTCCTTTTCTTCCATGTTCGATCTCCCAATTCATGAGCAGGACTTTGACTTTTCTAAGCAGAAAATTGTATAACGACACGGAAGGGATGGCCACCAGGAGACCGACGGCCGTGGCCTTCAGGGCCAGGGCCAGACCGACCATGATCTTGCCCGTGTCCATAAAGCCCTCCTGCCCGATGGTATAAAAGGTGAGCATGATGCCCAGGACCGTGCCCAACAGGCCGATATAGGGGGCATTGCTGCCGATGGTGGCGATGAGATGGAGTTTGCTGGTCAGTTCCAGTTCCAGGGTCTTTTTATCCGCAAAGGCCTCTATCTTGATTTGCCTGAAAACCTGAAATCGTTCAATGGCGATGCCGACGGCGATCAGGCTCAGAAGAATCAAAAATCCAATAATGCCGTAGTCCACGGCTATTTTCAACCAGGTCATAGTTCCTCTTAGTTCGAAAATAGGATTCGAGGATTCAGCCGCTCGACTTTGTCGAGCTATAGAAAAGGTTCCCCTCCGGGGAACCGCGTGGTTTTAATTTCTACGCCTTTCACTTGAATCCTTCAGTTAATTTTCATGCCTCGTGCCCCCCCTGGGGAAGGATTATAGGTGGTTTCCTGCTAAATCCGTCTTTCCGCAGCTTCAAAGCAGGGGATGCACAAAACCTGTTCTCGTAAACGCCGGGTCCGGGTCTCCATAACCGGCTCGCCGCAGGAGGCACAGATCAGGCTGTTCAGGATGCGGGCTTTCCTGGGCGCGGGTTCGGTCGGCGTCTTGACTTCAAAGAGTGTATCAAAATCAACTTTCATGATGCGTCTGGAGATCCGTTCCCGGGTTTCCTGCCAGGTCTTCTCTTCCTCTTCGGTCAAACCCTCTTGTTGCATCTTGCGCAGGAATCCTCTGAGCCTCAAACCGTCTTCCCCATACAGATCCGGACGGGCCACCAGCCGGGCCGATTTGCCGTCCCGCCTGCGGTAAAAGGTAAAGGCGTTTTTCCCGAAGTCCTTGTGAATCAGGTTGCCCTTGCCGAAGGTGCAGCCGGTCAAATATTGAATGCCGTCCACCCCGCACATATCGGTTTCGACCACGGCCACGAGCTCTTCGTCCGAGGCCCGGCCCATCTCCTCCAAGGCCCACTGGGCGGCCCGGATCCCGACGGCCAGGCCGGGACACCAATGGCCGTGAAAGGCTATGGTTTGATTAATGATTTCAGGATTTATCGGCTTAGGTTTCATAGATAAAGCCCCCTATTCTTCAAATAGAATTTTGTGGTTGACCAGGTTCATGGCCTTGATTCGGGCCTTGATAATTTTCTGGGCGCCGAAAATATCCACCAGACGGAATCTCTCTTCCTCCAGCGGTTCCAAAATATCCATGGATTCCATGAGGAGTTCCTCTTTTCCTTCTTTAACCAGATAGGCATTAGATTCACACATTGTTCAAAACCTCCTTAATTTTTTTCTCTACCAGTATCGCAACCAGGTGGGGTAAAGGCTCTTTGGGCACCCCGACGATGTCAACCTTTTCTTGGGAAAGGGGTAACAGGATTTTGACGGCCCGGCTGGACATGACCGCTTCAGCCATACGGGGGGTGATTTCGCCCAGCATGGCATGGGGCCAGGTAATACCGATGGGCCCGACGATACAATCGGCCGTGGAGAGGGTATGACAAAGGGCGTTTTCTCCCGAGGCGCCCTTATTGGCTCCGGCCTTGAGCATCTGGGAGGTAGCAATGGCATTGGTTCCCAGGGCGATCAGTTCAATGGATTCCTTGTAAATCTCCTTGAGGGATTTGACCAGCAGAAGTCCGATACCCCCGCCTTGTCCATCAACCACGCAAATTCGTTTAATCGTCTTAACCTCCTCTGCTAGAAATAAAAAGGGCCACGAAACCCGGCCGGTATTGGTTTCGGGAACCAGTAAAAACTGTTTAAGGTTTATCTGTCTTAAAACCTTCGCATAAATAATATTTGGGCCGGTCAATGAGCCGGGTCACCTGAAAACCGGTACTCGTCAGCAGAGATCTCATTTCGGCTTCTTCCGGCAGACAATCCATGGACACCGGGCTGCTCCCTTTATGGTGATCTTTGATCTCCTGGCTGCTCAAGGCATGGGCAATGATCAGAGTCCCGCCAATTTTTAACACCCGCTCTATCTGCTTCAAGGCCAGGAGTTTATCTATTATATGAGGCCAGACCCCGAAACAGACAATGTGGTCGAAAAATTGATCGGCAAAGGGCAGGGACTCGACCGAGGCGGTTTGAAAAATGACCCGGGGCTCCTGAGGGAATTTTTCCTTCCCCAGGCGGACCATCTCTTCGGCAAAATCAATGGCCCAAACCGATCCCTCTTGTCCGATATTCTGCAGAATGTATGGGATGATCCCCCCGGTTCCTGAGCCGACATCCAGGACCCGGGTCCCTTTCTTCAGGTGGAAGTCGGCGAGCAAGGATTTCAAGTGCTCTTTTAATTCCGGGGTATAAAAACGCCGGTCCCAGTCCGGGGCTAATTGATTGAAAAAATCTTTTCTGGTTATGGTCGTGCTTGTTTTTTCCATTTATGTTTTTCCTTTGGCGATTTTCCTTCTTTTGGGTGAAAGAACAGCACAGAGAGCGAATTCGATGGAAGAGCAAATCACAATAGACGCCCCTGTGGGTAAAGACCAGAGATAAGAGCACAGGAGACCTGAAAGAGAGGCCCCAACGCCTAAAAATGCGGCGATAACCAGCATGGCCTTAAGGCTGTAAGCGATCTGATAGGCCCCGGCAGCCGGGTTCACCAGCAGGCTGTAGAGCATCAGCCCTCCGATACTGTTCAGGTTTACTGAAACGACCCCTCCGGATAACAGGAGGAGGGCATAAAAGAAAAATTCCTCTCTAATACCCAGCGCTGCGGCGATGGTTCGACTGAAAAGGACGGCCTTTAATTCCTTGAAGCCCAATCCAATAATGCCGATGAGGATTATGGCTACGACCATCATGGCCAGCACCTCTTTTTGGGTGACTAAAAGGATGTTGCCCCACAAGAGACTCAGGATGGGTGTTTTGGGCTCGGGAATCAGGCCGATCCCCAGGAAGGCCAAGCCCATCATTAATGAAAAAAGGATGCCCAGGGAGATATTCAGGTCCACCTCGGTCTGATCCGTTAACCAGCCCACAAAAAAGATGGAGATAAAAGACATTCCCAAAGCCGCAGGGAGTTCCGGCCAGCCCAGAAATTGGGCCATGATGGCCCCGGCCATGGCCGCATGGGAAATGAGCACGCCGATAAAGGGGATGCGCAGACAGAAAATAAAGACCCCGATAAGCGAACAACTCAAACCGGCCAGGATGGCCGCGGCGATGGTTTCCTTGAAAAATAAGAGATTCTCAAACATCAGGTTTCCAGGGGGAGAGATAGATATGGTCGTCATAGGAAAATTTTTTTACCCGGCAGTCATAAAGCCTGGACAACAGTTCCTCGGACAGGAGATCTTCCCTTCGTCCGGCGGCCAGAATCTCCCCGGAATGTAAAAGGGCCACTTTCCGGCACGACGGAGGCAGGTGCTGGGGTTCGTGGGTGATCATAACAATACCACTTTTTCTTTTTTGGGCCAGTCCCTCGATGACTTCCCCCAATCGCTGCTGCCATTTCAAATCCAATCCGGACATGGGCTCATCAAAAAGGATGATCTCCGGCTCCTGGGTCAGGATGCGGGCCAATTGCACTTTTTGCTGTTCACCCCCGGATAGCTGCCCAAAAGGTCTTTTTCGCAGATGGTCAACCCCCAGAGCGCCAAGGGACGTTTCAGCCACGGTGCGGTCCTCAGGGCTTAAAGCCTGTAAAAAACCGGAGTGAGACAGACGCCCCATCAAGACCACTTCTTCCACCGTAATAGGGAAAAATGGGTCGATCTCCGGCTTTTGGGGCAAATAGCCGATTCGCTTTCTGAGGGCTGCCCATCCGGACCGATTCATCCGGCGAATATCCCGGCCCAATAGTTCCGCTTTTCCGGAGATGATTGTTCTGAAACCCAGCATGGCCATCAAAAGGGTGCTTTTCCCAGCTCCATTCGGGCCGACAATTCCCAGAAATTCTCCTCTGTTAAGGCTCAGCGAAATATTTTTGAGCAATATCCGGCCGCGATGGGCCACCTGGACCTGACCGAAAGAAAAAAAATCGTTGCTCACCCTAATACCTTCAACATCTTTAAACAATTGGATCTCAATAATTCCTTATAGGTGGACGTGCCGGCTTCTCCTCCAGGGAAATTGCTTAAGAAGATCAGGGGGACCTTCAGCTTTTCTGCGATTACTTCGGCCTCCTTTCCCCCGGTCTGTAAGTTGCCGATGATGGCCAGGACCCCTGTTTTTTCTCCTTTTTGTATCAAGGCCTTCAATTGGGGCATCGATTCACCGCCCGGGGAATCGAAGACCCCGACCGGATCAAAGCCCCAGGACCTGACAAAGTCTTTCTGGTGAAAGGCAACGATCAGGGGAGAAGAAAGAGGTTTCTTTTTCTGGAACTCTTTTTTGAAGGCCTCGGCTGTTTGCAGGATGTCCGCTTCCACCTGAAGCCATTGTTTACGGAAGGAGGCCTCCTGGGCGGGAAATCGCCTTTTCAGATCATCCAGGAGAAATCGACCCATCCGCAGATAATCCTCCGGTATGGTGGGGGTGTAGCGGTCCGCAAGGATAAGCCATCGTCCCTTTTCCCTGACCTGGGAGCGGAGGGCTTTTTGAAGGTCTCTTTGATATTGATGGCCAATGATCAGGACGGCATCCCGGATTCGAAGGACATCGGCCGGTTTAAGATCAAAATGTCCCGGGCAGGAATTGGGAGGCAGAAGGGTCAGGATCTCAAAATGGTCTCCGGCGAGATCCCTGACCAGGGAAGCAATCATCGTGGTTGAGGCCACAATAACCGGCTTTTCGGGGCCGGGGATTTTGTCTGCAGAAAAGGAAACCCCCGAAAGCAGCCCAAAAATGAAAAGGAAGCCAAAAAATCGGATACCGGTCGAGTTCGTTTTATAAGGCAACATGGATTCCACTCATAACGGTTATTCCTGGGGCCGGATAGCCTTTAAGAAATTCATAACTGGTATTGGTCAGATTTTCCGCCGACAGATACAGAGTTGTTTTCACTGGAGCGCTTTTTGGGGTGAGGGCGTAACTTAATTTGGCATTGACCAGATGATAGGCATCAACCTTATCAGGCGTGGCCGCAGGATAACGGGGATTGGAGACATAGCGTGAGGCGACATACTGACCGTCCACATTAAGGGTGAACTTTTCCCAGAAACGATAATTCAGCCCGGCGGAGAAGGTTTGCTTGGGGGCGTAAGGCAGGTTGTCAGGAGTCGAGTCCAAAAAAGTCGCTCCGATAAAAAATTCGAGATCTTTGCAAGGGAAAACGGTTGTCGTTATTTCTGCGCCCCGGGTTCGATATTCGGCCAGGTTCTCAAAATGAGGCGGAGGAGACTTGAATACCAGTCGGTCCTTTCCTTCATCCCAGAAAAAGGTCAGGTCCGCCTTTATCCAGGATGTGATCCGTTGGGAGATTCCGGTTTCATAGTGGTCAACTTTTTCAGATTTCAGGTTTTTCCAGGCCTCCCCCAGTTTATAAATCTGGGCGTAATAGACTTGATATACCCCGGGCAGATTAAAGGCCCGGGCATATTGGGCATGCAGTTTAGTGTCCTTATATTGGCCCACGATCCCGGTCTGCCAGCCCAGGTCATTGCCGAAATACTCACTCATATTATAGCGCAATCCGGC
>JAZDOU010000284.1:0-4631 GCA_043798385.1 Pseudomonadota bacterium | reverse complement strand
GTTGGGTGGCCGCCACATAAATCCGGCCCAGGAGAGGAAACTCCCGACTGTCGTAAAAAATCGTCTGATGAGTGGTCATTTTTTCTCTTTTTAACCTCCTGAAAAAGTCGCTAAACTCTCATGCCCAACCCTTTCCATTGCGCCCCTTGAAAACCCCCGGTTAGCCGGAATTGATCCCTGATCATTTGTAAGGTCTCTTGTTTTTTCAAGGTCCACAGGGGGGCGACCAACTGACCGGGATTGGGGTCTCCGGTTAGGCGCTGAATAATCCAATGGGGCGGACAATGCTCTAAAAACCGACAGGCCCAATCGACATAGTGATCCTGGAGAAGAGGTTGAACCTTTCCTTGCCGGTACCAGGTTTCCAGGAGGGTCCCACGATTGATATAAAGGGAATGGAGTTTCAATCCCTGAATATCCAGTTCAGCCAATCGGTCGGCGGTAAAAAGGCCTTCTTCCAAACCTTCTCCCGGCAGACCCAGGATGACATGGACGCAAATATTGAGGTTCCGTTTTCGAGTCTCTTCCACCGCCCGGATAAAATCTTCTCTGGTGTGGCCCCGGTTGATCAATTTCAGGGTCTGGGGATGGAAGGATTGAAGCCCGTATTCAATCCAAACCAAATGAGACTCTTGAAGAGCGGCCAAAAGATCCAGGATCTCAGGGGTGATGCAATCCGGCCTGGTTCCTACCGATAAGCCGACGACGTCTTCAATAGATAAGGCCTCCCGGTACAAGGCCTCTAACAGGTCCACCGGGGCATAGGTATTTGAAAAAGACTGAAAATAGGCAATAAATTTTTTGGCCCCATAGCGTTGCTTCAAAAAATCTTTTCCTTGAAGCATTTGCTGACGTATCGACGGAGACCGCCGGAAGGCCCCTGATCCGGAACCCTGGGCATCACAATAGACGCACCCTCCGGTCCCTTTAGTCCCGTCCCGGTTAGGGCAGGTCAATCCGGCATCTAAGGAAATCTTCTGCACCCGGCAACCAAAGAGTTTAACTAAATAAGAACTATAAGTATAATAGGGTTGGTTATCCATTAATAGAAAGTCTACCATAAAAAGTAGAATTTGTGATATGCTTAAAAATGACGGCTTCGTAAAAGTCCGGATGCTGCGTTGCGCTGCATCCTTCCCCGCTTTTCAGCGGGGCGGGCTTATTGCGGCGTACCAGTTAGTACGCCTCACTCCTGCTGGATTTCTTCGCGCAAAAAGCAGCGCTTAGTCCCACCCTTTCAGGGTGGGTCCCGGTTTGCGCGCCTTGCCTGCGAACTTTTTCAAAGCCGTCCGGAATTTGACTTTTTACGAGTCCATCAAAAATAATGAACTTGCAATTAAAAGTGCCTTTACGGACGAAAGGGTAAAACCATGGAACCAGGAGAGGCCCCGGCATCGTTATTTATTCCCAGCTCTGAAATAGAGAACCGGCTTCGCAGTCTTCAGGACCTGATGACCCAAGATGGGCTGGATGGGATACTGATCTCCCAGAATGTGGATCTTTTTTATTTTTCCGGGACCATGCAACCGGGCTATCTCTATGTCCCCAGTCAGGAAGAACCGGTCTTTCTGGCCAAAAAAAATATCGGACGGGCCCTGGAAGAATCCCCTCTGACCAACATTATCCCCATCGCTTCACCCAAAGAAATCCCTTCGGTGTTAGCCGAAAGAGATCTTCCCCGGCCTCAAATTCTTGGTCTGGAAATGGATGTCCTGCCTGCCAACAGTTATCTCCATCTCAGGTCTATTTTTAACGAAGCCCGTATCCAGGATGCCTCCATTGTGCTTCGCAAGTGTCGTCTATTTAAATCCCCCTGGGAAATCGAAAACTTGACTCGGGCCGCCCGGATGATGACCAGGATGGTCCAGGAGGTCCCCAAAATCTTGCGGCCGGGGATCACGGAAATAGAACTGGCCGGGCGATTGGAGGCCTTCCTGCGGACGGAAGGCCATCAGGGATATATCCGAACCCGGGGTTATAATCAGGAAGTCTTTTACGGTCACGTCCTTTCCGGGGTGGAAGGGGCGCAGGCCTCCTATATTGATTCCCCTTCCGGAGGGATGGGGGTTGGGCCGGCCTTTAGCCAGGGGGCGGGATTAAAGACGATCCGGGCCGGAGAACCTATCTGTATTGATTATGTCGGTTGCTACAACGGATATCTGGTGGACCAGACCCGCATGTTTTCCCTTGGAGAACCGCCTCCGGCGGTCAAAGAGGCCTATCTGGCCGTCATCCGGATTCAAGAATCCTTAAAGCTGAAGGCCCAACCGGGTATCCCCTGCGAACAAATCTATTTCTGGGCCTTAGAAGAAGCCAAGCGTTCGGGATACAAAAACCGCTTCATGGGCCAAGCCCTGGCCCAGGCCCCCTACATCGGCCACGGAATTGGACTGGAATTGGACGAACTCCCCATCTTTGGGAAAAATTTTAATTGGCCCTTGGAAGCCGGTATGGTCTTTGCTCTGGAACCCAAGATAATCCTGCCTGAATACGGTTTGGTGGGCATAGAGAACACCTATCTGATGACCAAAACAGGACTTAAGCCCATTACCACTGCCCCTGAAGATTTCCGGGTCATATGATTCTTTTAAAATTCATCGGTCCGGGGTCTAAGATGTAAGGTACAAGGTAAAAACCTTATTCCTCTTATGCTTACCTTAAACCATATACCTTGCACCTTACACCTTTGTTTTATTCAATATCGTTGGAGGGTTAACCATGTCTAAACGGATTGTCATCATCGGTGCCGTGGCTTTAGGCCCCAAGGTAGCCTGTCGGGTTCGCCGGATGGATCCCACAAGCCAGGTGATCCTTATCGAACAAAATCAGCACCTCTCTTATGGGGGCTGCGGTATCCCCTTTTTTATTTCAGGAGACATCAGCGACATTCAGGCCCTCATGTCGACCTCTTTTCATATGGTCCGTGATGAGCAATTTTTTAGAGATGCTAAAGGGGTCGAGGTTCGCAGCCGGACCCGGGCCGTCTCTATCGATCGCCGACATCGCCTGGTCCGGATTCAAACTATTCTCACCGGCGAAGAAGAGGATTTACCTTACGACAACCTGGTCCTGGCCACGGGGGCCTTCCCGATCAGACCGGAGATACCCGGGGTAAACCTCAAAGGGGTGTCGACGGTCTCCAATCCCGCCGAGGCCTTGATGATAAAGGAATCCCTCAGTCGAGGTGAAGTCGGCCATTGCGTCATCATCGGGGCCGGACCTATCGGTTTGGAGTTGGCCCAGGCCGTGTCCGATCTCTGGGGCGTGGAAACAACCGTCCTGGAAATTCAGGATCAAGTCCTGCCGGGACTCCTGGATCAGGATCTGGCTCAAATGGTTTTAACCGAATTAAAGGGCCAGGGAGTCAACCTGCTTCTTGGAGAGCGGGCTATCGGGATTTTCGGAGATGATCAGGGAAACGTCAAAAAGGTTGTGACTGAAAAGCGGGAACTTCCGGCTGACCTGGTTATCCTGGCCGTTGGAGTCCGGCCGAATACGGCCCTGGCCGGCCAGGCGGGCCTGACTATCGGCAGGTCGGGCGGAATAGTGGTTAATGAATTCCTCCGGACCTCAGACCCTGACATTTATGCCGGGGGAGATTGTATCGAGCTCCTCCACTTAATGACTGAACAACCCTGCTGTTTTGCCTCCGGGTCCCTGGCCAATCGACAGGGACGGGTCATTGGGTCTAACCTGGGCGGGGGCCGGGAAACCTTTCCAGGGGTGTTCGGAAGCTTTGCTATCAAGATATTTGAACTCTCGGCCGGCCGTTGCGGCCTGACCACAGCCGCTTCCAGACAGGCCGGATTCGATGCGGAAGAGGCCCTGGTTATCCAGGCCGACCGGGCCCATTTTTATCCCGGCCAGGACCTGATGGCCTTAAAACTGGTGGCCGATCGAAAAACACGGCGGGTCCTGGGGTTATCCGGTGTTGCCAAAAACGGGGACGCCCTGATGGCCCGACTCAATGCCGTGGCCGGGGCCTTGCCCTATAAAATGACCATAGAAGATCTGGCCAACCTGGAAATACCTTATTCCCCGCCCTTTGCAGCCGCCATGGATATCCTCAACGCCGTGGCCAATACCCTTAAAAATACCCTGGACGGGAAAAACCGTCCTTTGCCCTTAGAACAGTTTCAGGGACTGTTTATCGGTAAAAAGGAAAACGCCGTCCTCTTCCTGGATGTCAGGGGACCCCGAAATGCCCAACCCTATGTCCAACAATTAAGCCCCTATTGGATAAATATCCCCCAGGAAACACTCTCCCGGCGCCTCCAGGAACTACCCCCGGCTGAACAGGTGGTCTTGATTTGTAATTCGGGGGTACGCTCTTACGAGGCCCAGGTCCTCCTGGATAAGGAAGGAATCAAAAATACCCTGAATCTGGCCGGCGGTGTAGCCGGTCTCAAGTGGGCCGGACTAAACCCTCTAAAGGAGGTTGAAAAGGATTAATGGTCTCGTCTAATTTGAATGCCTCTAAAATTCGTGCCTTGATTCAAACGGCCTCGGGTAGAAGAAAGGCCACGGCGGTTATAAAGGATATTTTACTGGTTAATGTCTATTCCCGTGAAATCCAAAAAGACCTTTCCGTAGGGCTTTGTCACGACCGAATTGCCTATATCGGTCCGGAC
>JAZDOU010000265.1:0-8944 GCA_043798385.1 Pseudomonadota bacterium | reverse complement strand
CATTATAAACAATCATCTTCTGGCTTCCACCAATTAGGGCCAGACGCACTTTTACCGGGGATAACCAGTTTACATGAACATGGGCGATTAACGTATTGGGGAAAAACAAGGTTAAATATGCCACATCTTCCAATTCTCCTGGGATGTGCTTCATACCGGTAGCCGAAACCGCTATTGGTTGAGAGGGTAAGATATAATTCATAATAGCCAGATCATGAACAGCTAGATCCCATAAGACATTCATGTCATGTCGGAAGAGGCCCAAATTAACCCGAACCGAGTCATAATAATAGATTTCGCCTAATTGCTCCGGGGTTGCCAATTCCTTGATTTTGCGCACTGCAGGGGTATAAACAAAGGTATGATCCACCATCAGAACCCGCCTGTGGCGCTCCGCTTCCTCGATCAGCCGATTGGCCTGTTCAGCGGTACTGGCCATGGGTTTTTCAATCAGAACATGTTTCCCGGCTTGAATGGCCTGACGGGCCAGGTCAAAGAGCGTTGAGACCGGGGTGGCAATGGCAATGGCATCAATACCGGGATCATTAATCAAATCAGCATACCGGGTGGTGGTCTTGATCGTAGGGAAGCGGCGTCCTACCAGGGCCAATCTGTCCGAATTTAAATCACTCACCGCCTTAACGGTTGATCCGGGGACCTCAAAAAAATTACGGACGAGGTTGGGCCCCCAATATCCGTAACCAATCACACCTACTTGAATCATTTACACCCTCCTTAATTAATTTCTATCCGGAAACACCGGACGTGAAACTATTGGTTTCCAATTCGGAAACGAGGATTTTTTTGTTCTGGCAAGGGAATCAAGGGGTGGCGCGGAGGCGACCTTGGGGTCGCCCCACAAGACAGCCTGCAGATTGACACCGCCAGGGCGAAAAAAGACCGTTTCCGGATGGAAACTAATTAAAATACCGGTTATTATGTAACATAGAACAAAAAAAGCAACCTAATTCATCCCCCTCGAAAGGGGACAGGCAAGGAGATGTGGGCGAATCGCTCCTGCCTCCAGCCTTAATGTAAGGCCTAAATTTTAGAACAGTATAAAATAAAGTGGCCTTTGAAGGCAATTATTTTTTAACCCCAACCCGGACAAGCCGGAACCAAATTTGATAAATTCTATCCATTTTGAGAAAATTTTGATTCTTTAGGTACGAACAGCCCTTTCCCGTCATTCCTGCAGCCAAGTCATCAGGGATAGCAGAATGGGTTAACAAATTACACCTATTACGATTATATTCCACATTTCTGTCTTGCGCATCGTACTGGCTATCTATATAATTATAATCGCGTTGATAAGACTGATACCCTTCAGTCTCCAAGGCTCATCAAAAATATGAAGGATCCCTTCATGAAAAAAAAAGACGTTCTTGTTCATTCTAAGTTGCGGGTGGCCATTGTGGGTGGCGGCCGACACTGTCAGGCCATCCTGCAGCATTTCGACCCCTACTCTTTGAAGAAGCTGGGAATAGAAGTCGTGGGGGTGGCTGATATAAATCCCCAGGCCGAAGGAATACAGACAGCCCTTAAAAGAGGGATCCATACGACTTCCGATTTTCGTGAACTTCTCTCTCTTCCAGATCTGGATCTGGTCCTCGAACTAACCGGTAACGAGCAGGTGGCCCGGGAGTTATCCGAAATCAGACCCAAGCGGGTAACCATTCTCGATTTTAAAACTTCCCGGCTGCTCCATGACGTCGTCTTTTTGGGAGAGGAGCTGAAAAAAAAGAAAGAAGAAATCAATCTGGCCCATAATTTTACCAGGGCTCTGGCCAAGGCCACCAGCGAAGGGGTCATGGTCTTAGATCAAAATTATCGCATCCAACGCATTAATGACGAGGCCTGTCGCCGGGCGGGAATTACTGAAAAAGAGGCCCTGGGCCGCTTCTGCTTCCAGGTTTCCCACCAGGCCCTGTCCCCTTGTATCAGTCCAGACACCCCCTGTCCGATGGTTGAAACCCTGAAAACCGGGAAATCCGCCCACGCCATCCATGAACATTTCAATGCCGATGGGAATGCCCATTACTGTGATGTCTCTACCTATCCCTTAGTTAATCGAAAGAATGAAATTGAACAGGTCTTGGAGATCTTTCGCGATATTACCACCGATTTTGGCGGTCGAGTCGAATCACAAACCAGGATTATCAAGGATGGCCTGGCCCGGATGGTCCAAGAGGACAAGTTGATAGCCCTGGGTAAATTAGTGGCTTCAGTGGCCCATGAGATCAACAATCCCATCGGGAGCATTTTAAATTTCAGCAAACTGATCCTGAAAACGATCCAGGAGGGCCCACCGACTAAAAAGGACCTGGCCCTGTTCGAGAAGTGGCTGGATCTCACTGTCAAAGAAGCCTTTCGCTGCGGGCGGATCGTAACTAATCTGCTCTCCTTTGCCCGACAACAGGGGCTGGAATCCAAGCGATTGGATCTGAAAGAACTTCTGGACCAGATCGTTATTCTGACCGCGCACCAGTTGGAGCTTTCAGCCATCCGTTTGGAAAGTAAACTCCCGGAAGGGAAATTGGAGATCTGGGGAGACGGGACTCAGATTCAAGAGTGCCTGGTCAATTTTGTTTTTAATGCCATTGAGGCCATGCCTCAAGGGGGAAAACTGATGATCCGCGGGCAAGCCAACCAGGCTAAAAAGCAGATTCAGTTGGAGATCTCCGATACAGGCATTGGTATTCCTCCGGAAATTATGCCTTATATCTTCGAACCTTTTTTTACCACCAAAAAAGAGGGACAGGGGGTGGGGTTGGGACTCTCCATGGTTTACGGGATTATCCGTGAACACGGCGGCGATATTGAAGTCGAGAGTCAACCCGGAAAGGGCACCACCTTTCGTATCATCCTACCTTCCTCCCCCGCTGATCCCAAGAGGAGGTAATCCAGTGGATCAAACCTTTCGGATCAAGATCATAGACGACGAAGAAGCCATGCGCGAGTCTTTGGCCGGATGGCTGGAAAAACAGGGCTATCAGGTGACTACCGCCGGTAGCGGTGCGGAAGCCTTGTCTCAACTGGCCCGGGAGGCCTGCGACCTGATCCTGTTGGACATTAAGATGCCCGAGATGGATGGTCTCCAGTTGCTGCCGCTGATTAAGGCTGAAAATCCCCAGGTTCTGGTTATCATGATTACCGCCTACGGCTCCATCGAGACGGCCGTAGAGTCCATGAAACAAGGGGCCAACGATTATTTATTAAAACCCTTTGATCCGGAAGAGCTAATCCTGCTGATTGAAAAAATGATCGAGCATAAGAATCTTCTGGAAGAAAATATGGCCCTTAAAGAGCGGCTGGCCGAGATGCAGCAACCGGGTCTCGAGGATTTGATCCTGAAATCTTCGGCTATGCAGCAGGTGTTAGAAATGATAAAAGATGTGGCTCCTACCGAGGTGCCCATTCTAATCACAGGGGAAACCGGGACCGGAAAAGAATTAGTGGCCAGGGCCATCCACTCTCTTAGTCCAAGGGTCTACAATCCTTTTGTAGTCCTGAATTGCGGAGCCCAGACCGAGACCCTGCTGGAAAGCGAACTTTTCGGACATGAGCAGGGGGCCTTCACCGGGGCTGTTAAAACCAGACGGGGTCGGCTGGAGATGGCCGATAGGGGGACCCTTTTTTTAGACGAAGTCGGGGAGATCCCCCTTAAAATGCAGATTGATCTCCTGCGGGTTTTGGAGGAAAGGAAGTTCTTACGGGTGGGAGGCTCCCAACCCGTTGAGAGCGATTTTCGTCTGATCAGTGCCACCCACCGTGACCTGCCTCAGTTGATTCAGAAGGAACGGTTCAGGCAGGACTTCTTTTACCGGATTAATGTAATCACTATCCATATCCCACCCTTGCGGGAACGACCGGAAGATATTGAGCTTTTGGCTGAGTATTTTCTCACCAAAGTAGCCCGGGAGACGGGAAAAGAAATAGAAGGATTTACCCCTCAGGCCCGTCAAATTCTTACTTCTTATACTTGGCCGGGCAATGTGCGTGAACTTAAAAATGTAATCGAACGGGCAGTGGTCATTAACCGGCGTTCGGTCATCGGGGTCCAGGAATTAACCTTTTTGGGATCAGCTCAGGAAGTTACTCCAGGTCAGGTTACCCTCCAAGAGATGGAGGTCAATCACCTTCGGCGTACTTTGGAATCCTTAGACTGGAATATCACTCGGGCAGCCAAAATCCTGGGCCTTGACCGGGGAACTCTTTCACGGAAAGTCATGCGGTATGGCCTCAAACGAGCCCAATAAGGGGCCGACAGAACCCTGGCTCGTCTCCATCATTCGAAAATCAAAACAGCCGTTGTCTCTTGAACCAAGATTCCAACCCTCGATGCTGCAAAAGTTTGGGAGGCTGCAGATCCGAGACGTCCAGGGCGAAGTCCCGCCTTGGGCGGGACCTCCCAGACTTTCCCGAAGGGCCTCCCCTCCGGCCTGGAAGCCCTCCGGGCTGGAAGCGGGCCGGGAGGGGCTAACGCCCCGGGGGGTAAAAATTGATCGATATTTTTTTAACCCAAACTCCACCTGGAGTGATGTTTAGATTTAACAGTAAGATCATAATAATAAGTTGTTTTAATAAAAAAATTTACTTTATCGATCAATTTTTATGCAACTTCGAGGTAACCAAACGCTGGTCATTGAGGTTGTCCCCTTGGGACGGGTTCCTGAAGTGGACTGTGAAATCGCTGCGGCCAACCTTCAAGCCCTTCTGGAGATACCCACCCTGGTAACACCACCCTGGCCTGAACCGGACTATGCCTTTTTGCCGACCCGGCGACAATTCGATGCCGGCCTTATCCTCAAGTTTCTATCTGAATCCCTTCCTCCCACCTCGATCCGTCTGGGAGTAACGACCCTGGATCTTTGCCTGCCTATCCTGACTTATGTTTACGGTGAGGCTTGGGTAGGAGGCCGTCTGGCAGTCCTTTCCCTTTTCCGTTTAAGTCACTATCCGGGGAGGGCCCGGGTCGCCCAGGGTCTTTTGTACGAGCGGTTGGCCAAGGTAGCTCTCCACGAAGTCACCCATGCCCTGGGGGTGGAACATTGCCGGGTCCCCGGCTGCCTGATGAAGTTTTCCGGGATCCTTGAGCAACTGGATAGCCTGACTTTGTCCTTTTGCCCAGCCTGTCAGCAGGACCTGATCCAACACAGGGAAAGGTTGTTGTTATCTATTGCCGGCCATCCACCTAAGTGAGCAGGAATTCGTGGACCAGCCTATCCCAGCCCAGGTTGGGTAGATGCCCGTAGATATCCTCCATGACCCGACCACCGGTAGCCGCCAGCTTAAACCCCGTTTCTTCCGTGACCAGGGCCGTCAGACGTCCGGCTTCTTTTTCCATCCAGTTTAAGCTGTCGTTCCCGAAAAAAAGGTTTCGCAGGTTGGGGGTCAGTCTATTCGGGGCGACCACCATCAGCCAGCCTAAGTCATAAGGAGATCTATTGGCCACTGCGGCCGCCTTTTTTATCTTGGGATTAACAGCCACCACGACTCCCTTGACCGGGCTTAAAATTTGGGCCTCCTTATTTCCCCTGCGGAGTCCCAGCTCGGGCCGGTCCTGACAGATAGCCTGGCCCAGTTCGGGAAGAGCGAATTCCTCCACCGATCCTAACAGGCGAAGGGCAAAATCATCCACCCCGACCCGGATCCTTCCCCCATATTCCACTCGGGCCCAGGTGTGTCCCCGATGGAAATAATAATTCTTGGGCATGGCGAAGCCGGCGACCAGATCGAAAGAAGCCGGTAACGTTTCCAGCCCCAGTTCGGCATCATCGATCCCCTGATCAAAAGCGCAACGGGCACAATTATAATTGTTGGTGCAGTAACCCACCGGAACCCTGCCCGTGAGCATATGGCGGCATTTATGTTCTTCATAACTGGTCCGGGTATACCGTTTGGGATCACACCAGCTCTCCAAAGGCAGGCCTTTCATGTTGTGCGACTTTCCCTCGGCCAATTCCCGCTGTAATTTCTTATCAAAAGAACAAGTCGTGCAATCATAGGCATTAAAACAAGGCCTGGCTGCCACCACCCCGGCTGCTGACCAAACGCATTGATTACTGGTCATGTCAAAAACCGTGGGCATTCCATTCTTCTTAGGTTGGTTTTGAATAGTAGTCATAGGACACCTCCTTGAGGGTTAACCGTGATGGTCTCGTAAAAAGTCCGAATATAGCCTCTTTGGCAGGGACAACCTATTGAAATAATTAGTCACGAATTTCGTATTTTTGACTTTTCACGAGACCATCAACCGTTTTGTTTAACCCTTAGATATGCATTTCCTGTACCAAGGGCCAAAAAAATTATAATAGTTTGATTTTATTGTTTAATTATCCAAAGGAAAAAAGGCGGTCCCCTTTACCCCGGCGTATTCGGCAGGGGGAAATGGGTCAGGCCATCGACTTCTAACATAATTTTATTGTAAATTTAATGAGTTATATGATGTGCGGTAAAATTAAAACCCCTTGTGGAAAAATGCACGGCAGGGTTTCCAGTATATTAGTTGCTGCAAAAGGCAGCACTTTAGGGATTATCAGGCCTTATTGCCTCCCCTGGCATTTTCACCTTTGCCCCTGACTGATCAGCCCTTTCGGCTATTAGGGGCTGATCGCCATTCAGATCCGGGGATTGGAGAAACCTGCAGGCAGGGACCCGATTCCGTACTTGACGACTCCAAGAAAGGTTCGGTATATTGAAGCTCCCTGCACCCAGGTGCAGTCCCGCCTTGGCGGGATTCCATGCAAGGAAAAGGTTTATTATTGTAATTCGCTCGCTAATTCTTAAGTCAGGCCTTCGGCCTGACCGAATGCGCTCGCTGCTCATGTTCAAGACCGAAGCGGTATTAATAATTCATTAAGGAGACCTTATGCCCTTTGAAAAAGAGTTGGCGGAACTTCAGCAACGGAAAGAAAAGGCCCGGCAGATGGGGGGCCCGAAAAAGATAAAAATCCAGCATGCCCAGGGAAAGCTCACGGCCCGGGAAAGGATTCCCCTCCTCCTGGATCCCGACACCTTTCTCGAAGTGGGCCTGTTGAACTGTTCCGACATGCCCGGCATGGAGGATAAGACCCCGGCGGACAGTAAGGTCGCCGGTTATGGGAAAATCAACGGCCGGACCGTTGCCGTCATCGCCAACGACTTCACGGTTTTGGCGGCCACCTCCAGTCGGGTGGCCGGACGGAAAGAAGGAGATGTCAAGCATCTCGCCACCCACAAGGGCTTCCCCCTGATCTATCTCGGAGAGGCCGGCGGGGCCCGTATGCCCGACATCATGGGGGCTCAAGGCCTGGCCTCCTATGGCGGCGGCGGGCATGACACCTTTTTGCAGCTCATGAGCCGGGTGCGCAAGTCCCCCATGATTACCGCCATCATGGGAGAATGTTACGGCGCGCCCACCTGGATGGCCTGCCTTTCGGATTTTGTCGTTCAGATGAAAGGGAGTGCCATGGGCGTTTCCGGTCCGCGGGTCCTGGAACTGGCCATCAGTGAAAAAATTACCGACGAGGAACTGGGGGGCTGGAAGGTCCATGCTGAAGTCACGGGGAATGCCGACCGGATTGCGGAAAACGAACCGGACTGTTTTGCTATTATCCGGGATTATCTCTCCTACATGCCTTCTCATTGCGATGAGCGTCCGGTCGTAACACCCATCCCTGAAGGTTCGGGCAGTCAAATGGATAGGATTCTGGATATCCTTCCGGAAAAAAGAAACCGGGCCTATGACATGAACAAGATATTAGGCACTATCGTGGACGGCGGCATCTTGTTCCCGGTCAAACCCCTCTTCGCCAAGAGCGTCATTACATCCCTGGCACGAATCGGCGGCCAGGTGGTGGGCCTGGTGGCCAACCAGCCGGCTGTCAACGCCGGGGCAATAGATACCAACGGCATTGACAAGGTGATCAGCTTCCTGGTCCTGTGCGACTCCTATAATATCCCGCTGCTCTTTTTTGAAGACACGCCGGGATTTCTGGTGGGCCGGGAGGCGGAACGCAACCGGGTGGGCGCCCGGGTCATGAATTTTATGAATGCCCTGGGACAGATCACCGTACCCAAGATCACCGTCATCGTCCGCAAGGCCTATGGCATGGCCTTCTGGAATATGGCCGGCTCGGGGTGCGCCACGGAATTTATTTGGGCCTGGCCGACGGCCGAGATGAGCTTCGTCGGTCCGGAGATCGCGGCTAATGTAGTCTTTGCCGGAAAAATGGAGAATTCCCCGCAAATGGCGGCCCAAAAAGATCAATTCATCGAACAAATGATCCTGGACAGTGCCCCCTACTCCGCCGCCGGCCGGCATTACATTCAGGATGTCATCGATCCGCGAGAGACGCGAACATTCATCATTCGCGCCCTGGAGGTCTGCCAGGACCGGCGCACCGGGGGCATCGGCAGTCACCTCCTGGCCAACTGGCCCACCAAGTTTTGATGAAAAAAATTGAAGAACCGATCAGGCGGGAAAATTACTGTTTGTTCTTGTTTAACAGGTCGCCCAAAGCCTCCCGGTTTAAGAGGTCGCCCAAGGCCTCCCGGACAAGAGGTCGCCCAAGGCCTCCCGGATGAATGGAAATCGGAAGGAATACCCGAGGGAATACAGTTTTTGGGGCAGGACTCTTTGGCCTTTCAACAGCACGTTCCCGAATTCGCCCATGATCAGCTTAAGCATAAAACCGGGTATGGCCGGCAGAAAGGTTGGTTTGTTCAGGACCGCTGCCAGGATTTTCGTCAGTTCCCGGTTTCGCACCGGATGGGGGGAAGTGCAGTTTACCGGTCCTGAAAACCCTTTCTGCTCGATTAAGAAAAGCAGGACGGCACTCAAATCCTGCTGATGGATCCAGGAAAACCACTGTCTGCCGCTGCCCAGCGGACTACCCAGACCCTTCTTAAAAAGGGGGACCATCTGATCCAGGGCACCCCCCTTATCCCCCAGGACAATACC
>JAZDOU010000224.1:0-2469 GCA_043798385.1 Pseudomonadota bacterium | reverse complement strand
ATGGGAAGTTCAATCGGATCGGAGGTAAAGAGGGAGCCCACCGGAATACGGGCCACCGTATCGTTGTTCGACAAGGTGACCACATTTGCCCCCGTGTTCTGTTTATAGGCCTGGGAAGAAAAGACATTGCCGTCGGCATCGACCAGAGAAATCGTCACTTCCTCGGAGGCGGAACCGCCTTTGGCAGTGATGATCTCAATTTCTTCCTGGCCGGTATTTTCCAGGGTAAACCATATCTTTCCTAAACCCCCGCGGGTAAAAGGTTCATTCCGGATCTGGAGGATCAGCTTATCGTCTACCACTCCGATCTCCTGGGAGCGGATGATCCGGACCAGCGCCCCCTCTTCCGGGACGATTTCCAGGGTGGTGGCCAGGGTCACCAGGCCGGGAAGCTCTGCAAAGCCGCCTACGGGCAGGGAGACATTCTGAAAACTGTTCGGATCAACCATGAATTCCTGCGACTGATGGGGATAAGTGCTTACCAGGGCCTTCAGCCTGGCGTGCTCGATCTTCGATGCGGAATGATTATTGACCGTATAATCCAGAGAATTAATAATCCCACGCCTGATCTTTTCACCTGCTTTTAATTCCCAATACATCTTCGGAAGTAAAAGGGTACGGCCCAGGCTCTCCCGGCCATTGTTATCCCAGGCCGTAACCGTGTATTGGCGTTCATCCCCGGTATAGCCCGAATCGGTATAAGAGAGTCCGGTGATGATGGAGGTATTCAGTTTCTGCGACCGGTCGCTGCCGAGATAAAGGTTGTACCCGGCAATATCTCCTCCTGAATGGGTCCAGGAGATAGCCGGAGGTTGGCTGTCGGTTTGCACCACCTGGAGGGTCGATACGGGAAGGAGATCAAAATTCAAGTAGAAAGAGTTGGAGGGGAGGGATTCATTTCCGGCAGAATCTACGGCCGTTACGACATAACTGTGATCCGTATGCGAGGGATGGGCATCGATGGCCGTGGTTGCCGTAAGGCCTGTCAGCACCGCTGTCATCCCCTGGACCGAGGTGATTTCAGGCAGACTGGAGCGATAGAGCGAATAAGTCACCGGCTCGGTAGGGGGAGATGACACCCAGGTGGCGCTGAACCCTGAACCCGTAAGCTCAAGAATCAGGTCTTGAGGTGCTTCCGGCGGGACCGAATCGGAGGTCACCTCGACCGTATTACTCATGGCGCTGACGGACTCTTGATTGTTTTCCTTTCGGAGGCCGGCCAGGGCGTATCGGAAGGTCCCGTCCGGTTGGGCCGTATCAAAAAACTCCAAACCATTCCCCAATGTCTGGTAGGGGGTCAGGGTCGATTCGGCCGGGGCCTTCCGATAGAGCCGGTAACCCATAGCTCCGGCAACCCCCTTCCAGGTAAGTTTGATTTTACCTCCGGCCAGGGCCTTTCCAATAAGATTGGCTGGTGGCGCCAGGGGCGGGAGGTTCCCCTGATAAATCTGGAAACTGTTGCTGCAGAGAATGCGGCTGCTCTCATTGTCAAGGTCATCGCTGCCTCGATAGAAGAACTGCCCATTTTCCGGGGTGGTTAAACCGGCATCGGCCGGAAGACTGAACAGGCCCTGCCAGGTCTGGGCATGGCCGGCCTGGGTTGCGATTTGGATCGGCTGGGCGATAGTGGTCTGCAAACGTCCCGGACCGGACAGGAGATAGGAGATCACCGGTGCCGTTCCGGGCTTCAGGGGTTCATTGAGTCCGATAGTCACGGTTATGGAAACGGGATCGGCCTGATCATTCTTGATGGGCTGTTTCGGCTGGGTGTCAAGAGAAATTATTGCCGGTCCTTGGGCATCAATGATCAAGGAAGCGCCGGAGTTGATGGTTGTTCCCCTGTTGCCTATAAAATCCCTGGCCGAGAATACGGCATAGGCCAAACCTCCGGGGGTCGATTCCGTTATGGTAAATGAACCGCTGTATTCCAGATCGGAGACTTTGCTCAGATCGATGGGAATAGGGACAGCGCCATTTGACGTTAGGCTGAGAAAAGGGACTGACAACAAGGGTTCGCTCACCAAAAGGCGAACATTAACCAAACCCTGACCAATGGTCAGAGGGGAGGCGCTATATGGACCGGTTGGCCTATACTCGATGGAGATGGCCTCAGGGGGCGTACGATCCGAGGCGGCGGAGACGAGGTTGGAGAGAGGGCTCTCCTGATTCGCCTGATCTACTGTAGAAACAGCATAATAGAAAAGGCCGTCAGAAGGCGGGAGGTTGTCCAAAGAAGTTGTGCCAACCGGATTGATGTTGATCCTGGTGGCTTCGCTGGTCGAAGAAAAAGGAGTAGAAGACCGGTAGACATAATATCCCTTGACCAGAGTCCCTGTCGGGGCGGTCCAGGTGAGACCGATCATTCCACCCGGCCTCGATTGGGCCAAGAGATTGACCGGGGCCTTGGGCAGGCTGGTATCGAGGGTCACCAGGACTTCGGTGCTCATCGGGCCGGTCCCGGTGCGGTTA
>JAZDOU010000210.1:0-3032 GCA_043798385.1 Pseudomonadota bacterium | reverse complement strand
TAACCGCATATTGAGCAGACATATTTTCCCATCTAGTAATCTCCTTTCTTTTTTGAGTAATCAGAGTTTTTATTTTTTTCGGATCTGGTTAAGCCACTACCTCATAGCCGGCTTTTTTAATCCGTTCTTTGACCAGCTCTTTATCCACCGGCTTGGCTTCAGTAAAAGAAGCCTCGCCCTTTTCCAGATTGACGGTTACATCTTGAATGCCGTCGATTTCCTTTAAGGTCTTGGTGACTGCCATCACACAGTGCTGACAGGACATACCTTTAATTTTTACATTGGCCATATAAATTTCCTTTCTGTGAAAGCGGTTTGAGGTTTACGGTCTCAGATTTAAGGAAAAGGTTTGTCCGGTGCAGTTACCCTGTGCCGTGACCCTTGGGCCTTAACCCCTATTTTTTATAAAGCGGAGACATGTCCCGTAAGGTTTGGACGACGGTTTTTAATATCCCCAGAAATCGTTCGATATCGGCTTGGGCGGTTTCCCGGCCGAAGGTGATGACCAGGGTCCCCTGGGCATCGGCAAAATCCCTTCCGATAGCCAAAAGGACATGGGAGGCCTGAAGTGCCCCGGCGGCACAGGCCGAGCGGGTGGAGACCAGGATCTTTTCCTCATCCAACATGAGGACAATCCCTTCTCCCTCAATATACTGGATGGATACCGAAACCAGATTGGGGAGAGAAAGTTCCGGGTGGCCGTTGACAAAGATTCCCTCGATAGACTCTTTCAGGCCCTGGATCAATTTCTTTTTAAGGCCGAGGCAATGGTCGATCCGGGATTCCATTTCCCGGACAGCCAGATCCGCCGCTGCCCCCAGGCCGATGATCCCGATAAGATTTTCGGTCCCGGCCCGTTTGTTATTTTCCTGGACCCCCCCATCCAGCAAGGGCCAGAGGCTGGTCCCTGAACGGATATAAAGGCCGCCCACCCCGGAAGGACCATAGAATTGATTGGCCGAAAAGCTCAACAGGTCGACGCCTAATTTCTGGACATCCACCGGCACGACTCCCACAGAGGTTACGGCATCACAATGAAAGGGGATCTTTTTCTCACGGGTGATCCGGGCGATTTCTTCGATCGGTTGAATCGTGCCGATCTCGTTATTGCTGTGCATGACGGTGACCAGGATGGTCTGATCGGTGATGGCCTTGGCTACATCCGAGGGGTTGACCCGGCCGTTCTCATCCACGGCCACGGAGGAGACCATGTAGTCCATCATCCGAAGCCGCCGCAGGGTCCGAAGAACGGCATTGTGTTCAATATTGGAGGTAACGATATGCTTCCCTTTTTTACTATTGGCCAGGGCCACCCCTTTAATGGCCTGATTAATGGATTCAGTGCCTCCCGAAGTAAAGACGATCTCCTGTGGTGAGGGGCTGTTGATTAAACGGGCCATGGACTCCCGGGCCTTTTGAAGGGCCTCGGCAGCCCGATCCCCCAATTGATGGGGACTGGAAGGATTGCCGTAATTGTCCCGAATGGTCGCAATCATGGCCTCCTGGACTTCAGGTAAAATGGGGTTAGCGGAGAGATAATCGAGATTGATCAGTTTCATAAGGCACCTTCCCTGGATTTTTTTAATGGAGCTTTTTGACCATGTGACCACATTTGCCACAAAACAGGGTGTCTTCCGTAACCTCGATATTGCAGTAGGGGCAAAAGCATTTCCCGCCTTCTTCATGGTCATGATCGTGTTGGTGCTTTTCTTCTCTCTTGGGCTTCGGCCGAATGATCCCGGCCTTTTTGTCCTCGTAATCCTGGATGGCCAGATGAAGGGCATCGGCCCCCAGGTTGGAACAGTGGAGTTTGTTTTTGGGCAGACCTTCCAGGGCCTCGGCCACGGATTTGTTGGTTATCTTCTTGGCCTCTTCCAGGGTTTTGCCTTTGGCCATCTCCGTCAGCATGCTGGAGACCGCTATGGCCGCCCCACAACCGAAGGTCTTGAACTTGATGTCTTTGATCGTCTCGGCTTCGATCTTCAGGTATATGGACATCATGTCGCCGCAGAGGGGATTACCCACTTCACCGATCCCGTCGGCATTTTCGATCTCTCCCACGTTCCGAGGGTTTTTAAAATGATCCATAACAGTGCTTGAATACATGGTCCCCACCTCCCATTAGGTCTTTTAGGTAATAATATGATGCCCTTAAATAAAAAATCCTTGACTTAAATCAAAAGCCTGCAAAACCTTAGTTTAAATATTCTAATCACCCTGAGATACCTTGTAAAGGGATCTAAAAAAATTCTTTTTTTAGAAACAAACGAAAATGGTCGGCTGAAAAATCCATCAGTAGGGCAGCCTGGTTAAGGGCCTCCTCTCCGGGACGTATGGATGGGGACCTTCTGACCCATTCCATTGTTCAGAAACGTAGAGGTTGCAATAACAGCTCCCGTACTCCTGGACATCCGCGGTTCGGTAGACGCAGGGGCAAATAATATCTTCATCCAGTTTCCGATCCCCCGAGGCCAGCCGGCAGGGACAGCACATATAGCCGTAGCGGTCTTTATTGAGCAGCAGGGCCTTCAGCATTTCGAAAACCCGTTCCTGATCCCGGTTGAAGAAGTATCCTTTGGGTTCCTGGATCTTCTTCAGCATTTCGAAGAGTTCTTTCTCGTTCATAGTCCCAGGGCCTCTTTGATTTCGTTTTCTTTAAAACCAACAATAACTTTATCGCCCACCAGAATAGTCGGGAAAGAACAGTTGGGGTTAACTTTCTTGACCTCTTCGATCATATCGATCCGTTCCTGGCCTTGCAACTGATCGACATCGATAAAGTCATATTGGACCCCGCAATCATTAAGATATTGTTTGGTATGTTTACAATGGCTGCAAGTGCTTAAGGTGTAAAGTTTAACAGGTGGCATGGATTCTCCTTCCGGAAGGGTTAGCGTTTAATCATGTAATTATACCAAGCAGAGGCCTGGAAAAGCAATTCGTTTCTTTGCCCCTGTCTGGTCACCCGTCATCTGGCGGTGTAGGTTACAAGACCCTTCCGGACCAAGGGCCGGGATAAGACGGGTTTTTAC